>JADIMS010000001.1 GCA_017694555.1 Candidatus Avitreponema avistercoris | reverse complement strand
TTCATGGACTCAATCATAATCACCGTATCGCCGGATTTCACCTGGGAACCGGCAGGCGCGACAAGCTTCAGCACAGTACCGGCAACCGGAGCGGTAATATCCGCACCGCCGGCAGAAGCCGGGGCGGCAGGCGCAGAAGCAGGTGCAGCGGAAGGCGCTGCAGAAGCGTCCTTGAAGGCGACGGAATAGGAAACGCCGTCCACCGTGAGCGCGCCATCCGAAGAAGTGACAGCATAATCACGGCCATTCACCGAAACCACGTATGATCCGCCGGCAGAAGAGGCGGCTTTGCTGACCACGAAGGAATCGGAAGAAACCGGACCCTTGGCGCGGTCCTGGAAGAATTTCGGCGCAACCTTGGGGAACATCGCATAGGTCAGCGTGTCCTCTTCGGAGCCGTCGCCGCCGGCAGCCTTTGCTTCTTCCACCATCTTTTCCCATTCGTTGGGGATGAGGTCGGCGGGACGGCATTCAACCGGCGCGTCCATATTGTTCTGCTTCAGCGCTTCTTTCAGCAATTCTGCGTTTACCGGCGCCGGCGTCTTGCCGTACTTGCCTGTAACCAGATCGCGCGTTTCCTGTGTCAGGCGGGCGTAGCGGCCGAACAGAACGTTAAACACCGCCTGCGTACCGACAATCTGGCTGGTGGGCGTAACCAGCGGAATATAGCCGCAGTCCTTCTGCACCACCTGAATTTCCTTGAGCACATCGTCAATTTTATCGGAAGCGCCCTGCTCTTTCAGCTGGTTTTCCAGATTGGAGAGCATTCCGCCGGGAACCTGCGAAGCCAGGATGCGCGTATCGGCGCCCAGGAAGCTGGATTCAAACTTGGCATATTTTTTGCGGACATCGCGGAAATAAGCGGCGATTTCCAGCAGCGTATTCAAATCCAGCCCGGTATCCATGTCGGTACCTTTCAGCATCTCCACCACCGTTTCCGTGGGGCTGTGCGACGTTCCCATCGACATAGACGAAATTGCGGTATCCAGAATGTCCGCGCCGGCCTCTGCGGCTTTCAGCAGCGTAGCCACGGACAAACCGGTTGTGGCGTGGGTATGGATTTCCACCGGCAAATCCACCTTGGCTTTGATGGCTTTCACCAGATCATACACTTCAAACGGTTTCAGCAAACCGGACATATCCTTGATACAGATGGAATCCGCGCCGAAATCCGCATAGGACTTGGCCAAATCCGCGTAAATTTCTTTTGTGTGGTACGGCGTGGTGGCGTAGGAAATCGCCATCTGTACGTGCTTGCCGGTTTTTTTCGCCGCATCCGTCGCGCGCTTCAGGTTGCGGGGATCGTTGCAGGCGTCAAAAATCCGGAAAACGCCGATTCCGTTGCGGGCTGCGGCTTCCACAAAGTGGTCCACCACGTCGTCCGCATAGTGGCGGTATCCGAGGAGGTTCTGTCCGCGGAGGAGCATCATGATCGGGGTATTGGGCAGCGCTTTTTTCAGCTTGCGCAGGCGTTCCCAGGGGTCTTCATTCAAAAAGCGGATGCAGGAGTCAAATGTTGCCCCGCCCCAGCCTTCCAGACTCCAATAGCCGATTGAATCCAGCTTGTCGCAAATCGGAAGCATATCCGCCGTTGTCATGCGGGTAGCATGCAGGCTCTGATGCGCATCCCGTAAAACCAAATCCGAAATTTTCACTTTCTTTCCCATAGTGCCGGCTCCTTACGTTTTATCCTTCACCGCGGCCGCGATGGCTGCCACAACCGCCGTATCCTGTGCTGTTCCTGCCGCAGGCGCAGCGGCCGGAGTGTCTTCCGCTTCTTCTTTGTCCCATCCGAAGGCTTTCACCAAAAAAGCGACAATCTTCATAAAACAAATCAGAATGATGAGGAAGGAAAACACGACGCACATTCCCAAAACGGTCAGAATTCCGCTCTGACCCAGCATTTCAGGTATTGTCATAAAACCTCCAACAAATCGATTCTCCGTCATCATACCGGAAAACTTCTGATTTTTCAATGGAGGCAGACGGAAAAAAAGCAGAGCGCCGCACTGGCAGCGTAACGGCATACGGCAGGGCCTGACAGTCCCCCCCCCCAATGAAGGCGGCCGGCTGGTTGGCGGCGGACAAACGCTGTTTGTAAAAATCTGAGCGGATATTCCGCTTTTCTGCAGGCAAAAAAAGACCGCCTCCCCGGCGGTCTTTTTGCAATGCGCACGCACGTCCGTACCGCCTGCCTTCCGGCAGGCAAAGTACGGAACGCCATGAATGCAAAGTGCGGAATATCCGTTCCGCCTGCCTGTTTACTGCTTGGCCTGGCGCAGGATTTTCTCCGTAAAAAACTGCGGGAACGACTCGCGCGTAATACCGGTGACGATTTCATCATTCACCTTCATATTTACGCCGCCGGAAGAACATTTCCCCAGGCAGATGGAGCCGGAAAGCTCCACATCGTTTTCCAGACCGTTGTCTGCGATGGCTTTTTGCAGCATTGCCACAATGTCCTTCGCACCCCGCACATGACAGGAACTTCCAAGACACACCGAAACATTGACCATATCATTCCTCCCAATGAATTATCGCAGGACGTTTTCCGCCCGCGGGTTCCCATGCGTATAATGGGGCAAAAGCCTTGGCGAAAGCTCCGCACCGTCCAGTCCTGCATCCCGGCGCATGGCGGCAAACGCCTTGACGTGCTCCAGGGAAAGCGGGGCGGCGGAAGCGGTTTTGGCGGCAGCAGCTGCACGGACGCCTGCATTCCGGCCAAAGACAATAATATCCAGCAGGGAATTGCCCATCAGCCGGTTGCGGCCATGGATACCGCCAACCGCTTCACCGGCCACAAACAGATTCTGAATGCCGGACATCCCGTCGGCGGTGATATCGATACCGCCGTTCTGGTAGTGCAGCGTAGGATAAACAAGGATCGGCTCTTTGCGGATGTCGATGCCGTATTTTCCGAACATGCGCATCATGGCGGGGATGCGTTTTTCGATGGTTCCCGCGCCGTTTTTGAACTCAATCATCGGCGTATCCAGCCAGAGGCCTTTGCCGCCGGGCGTCGCCAGACCGTTATTCCGTTCGCCGCATTCGCGGATAATCGACGCCGCGCACACGTCGCGCGTTTCCAGCGGATGCATGAACACTTCGCCGTTCCGGTTGACCAGCTTGGCCCCCAGCGACCGGACTTTTTCCGTGACCAGCGCGCCGTAAATCTGTTCCGGGAACGCGGCGCCTGTCGGGTGATACTGCAGCGTATCGGCGTACAGCAGTTTGGCGCCGGCGCGGTAAGCCAGCACAAGGCCGTCCGCCGTAGCGCCGTAATGGTTGGACGTCGGGAAACCCTGATAATGCAGGCGGCCTGCCCCGCCGGTAGCCAGAACCACGGTTTTGGCCCGCGCAATCCGGATTTCTTTCGTTTCCATATTGAGCAGTACTGCGCCGGCCGCTTTTCCGTCGCGGTCCAGAATCAGCTCGATGGCGGCGGTAAAATCCACGACCGGAATCCCGCGGTTCAGCACTTCGTCCCGCAATGTCCGCATGATTTCGGCGCCGGAATAATCTTTGGCGGCGTGCATACGCTTGCGGCTGGTTCCGCCTCCGTGCGTGGTAATCATGGTGCCGTCCGGCTCTTTGTCAAATTCCACACCGAGCCGGTTCAGCCACAGGATGGCATCCGGCGCTTCGGTGACCAGTTTGCGCAGCAGTTCGGGTTTTGCCGCAAAATGCCCGCCCCCGAAAGCGTCCAGATAATGCTGGGCAGGCGAATCGTTGGGTTTATCCGCGGCCTGAATACCGCCTTCCGCCATCATCGTATTGGCGTCCCCGATGCGCAGTTTCGTCACCATCAGCACCTTGGCGCCCGCCTGATGCGCTTCAATTGCAGCGCTGGAACCGGCGCCGCCTCCGCCAATCACCAGGACATCCGCATCATAGTCCGGCGAAGATAAATCGATTTCCGTATCCTCGATGCGGCTTTTTCCCTGCAACAGGGACGCCAGTTCCACCGGCACCTTTTCACCCTTATTCGGCCCGATTTTCAGCTCCGCAAATTCGGACGCTTTGTAATCCGGATGGAAGGCCGCAAGCAGATTGTCTTTTTCTTCCGCAGTCATCCGGCGCGGTTCCATGGCAGCATTGGATTCGCGCTTGGCGGCGACATTCTTCATGGATTCCAGCATTTCTTCCGTATAATTTGTATACATCCGTATCTCCTTACGCTGCAAAATCACTGCTCGATTTCGCGGGTATTGTACAGTTCCTTGATCTCGTCCAAGGGTTTTTGCATGAGATCCTCAATCAAATCCTGAAAAGCGCCGTTTTGAATTTCCGCCACGCGGTCCGCCAGATGCTTGCATTCCGGCGCGATGTATTTGCCATTCAGGCGGCGGGCAAGCAGGGCCACCTGCGGATGGGAAATTCCTGCCGGGCAGCGGGAAGAACAGATGCCGCACATCACGCAGTCAAAGGACTCTTCCGCGCATTTTTCATATTCCCCGCGCTGGGCATAGGCAATGTACTGCATGACGTGCAGACCCTGCGGACAGGCTTTGGTACAGGCATTGCAGCCGATACAGCTGTAAATTTCGGGATACAGCTGCATCATAATCTGCTCCGTCGGCGCGATTTTTTCCATATCGTACACCGCCTTCACCAGCGGGAAAAACGGAAGCGTCGCCACGTACATATTGTTTTCCACTTTTGTCTGGCAGGCAAGGCACATTTTCAGTTCCCGGTCGCCGGCAATCCGGTAAATGGTTGCACAGGCGCCGCAGAATCCGTTGCGGCAGCCGCATCCCCGCACAAGCTGGTAACCGGCGTATTCCATGGCGTTCATGATGGTCAGATCGCCCGGGACTTCGTATTTTTTGCCAAAAAGAAAAACAGAAACCATTCCTTCCATAATCATCTCACCTCTTTTATGGTTTTCCCGGTCAATATTCATCCGGAAGTTCGTCAAGCTGGTCAAAGCGGAACACAGGCCCGTCTTTGCACACGTACTTCGGACCGATGTTGCACCGTCCGCATTTTCCTATGCCGCATTTCATGCGCAGTTCCATCGTGGTGTACACCTGATTTTCCTTAAAGCCAAGCTCCTTGAGCGCAGCAAGGGTAAATTTAATCATCACGGGCGGTCCGCACATCAAAACCGTTTTCCCGGTATCGGGATTCAGCTCCTTGACATAATTGGGGATGAATCCGACATGTCCGTCCCATTCCGGCTGGGGATTATCAATGGTGAGATTGACCTCCACGGAAGGATCGCTTTCCCACTCTTCCAGAATTTCCCGGTAATCCACCAGATCGGCCTTGGAGCGGGCGCCATACACCACCTGGACTTTGCCGTAATTTTCCGGTTTTGCCCGGACATAATTGATCACCGAGTGCAGCGGCGCAAGTCCGATACCGCCGGCGATAAACAGCAGGTCTTTTCCCTTCAATTCCGTATCCACCGGAAAGCCGTTGCCGTACGGGCCGCGCACGGTAATCTGCTGTCCCGGTTCCGCTGCATGCAGCCAACTGGTCAAGTGCCCGCATTTTTTTACGCTGAATTCCATGTAGTAGGTTTCCGTGGGGGAAGAAGTAATGGAAATCATTGCCTCTCCTACACCGGGAACCGAAAGCATAGCGCACTGGCCGGGGATATGCTCGAACATTTTTTCGCCCTCGGTGGAAACCACGCGGAATGTTTTCACATCCGGCGTATCCTGGCGGATTTCCGCAATTACGCCCACCCGGGGGATTAACGCTTCTTTTTCCATCAGTTACCTTCCTTTTTTGCCGGAACGCCGGCGGCCAGCGCGCGCGCCACTTTCACGATATTCATGGAAATGGGGCATTTGGCAAGACAGCGTCCGCATCCCACGCATCCGTACACCCCGTCATTGTTGGCGGGGAAATACACCAGCTTATGCATAAACCGCTGCCGGAAACGTTCCAGCTGCGTCGGACGGGGCTGTCCGGCGGACATTTTGGTGAAGTCGGAATACATACAGCTGTCCCAGCAGCGGAAGCGCCGGACGCCGGATCCGGTATCAAAATCCCGGATATCGTAACACTGGCAGGTCGGACAGACAAACGTACACGTCCCGCAGCCCAGGCAGGCCTCCGAAAGCTCCGCCCACAGCGGGGAATAGAAAACAGCCTTCAGATTTTCTTCGGAGAAGACGCCCGTTTCCGCAGGGAACAGCGGCTGCAGGGCATCAAGGGCGCTGCGGATTTCCGCTTTTGCTTTATCTGCCTCTGCCGTACCGCCTGCATCCGAAAGCGCCGGACAAGCCTCTCCGGCCGTTTTCAGGAAATCCTCCCCTTTTCCGGTTTTGGCTTGCAGATACAGCGTATCCCCGGACAGCCAGCAGGTAACATCGCCTTCCGGATCGGAAGCATCGATACCCATCTGCCGGCAAAAACAGGTATGCGCCGGCGCCGTGCAGGCCACGGAAACAATCAGGCTGTGTTCCCGGCGGTTCTTGTAATACGTGTCCACAGGCTCCGAAAGGAAAACCATATCGAGGATGGAAAATGAACGGACATCGCATGCGCGGACGCCGAAAATCACAAAATCCTCGTGTTCGTCCCGGATATCCGTTACTTCCACCGTGTGTCCATTCAGATTCAGATTATAGAGGTTTTCCGTTTGGGGAAAGAAGAAATCCTTGGCGCTGCGGTTTGTGTTCAGCGCAGAACTCCAGGTTTTTCCTTCTGCCCACGGTTCCCAGCGCGCGCCGCCTTCGTTGTCCACCGGAATGTACAGCTTGCGGAGAGAAGCAACCGCCCGGAAAAAGGTATCCATTTGTGCAAGGGAAATTTTCAGCATCGCGGTTACTCTCCTTTCGGCGCACGCGCCGTCTCAGACCGGGCATACACCACAGACGGTTCTGCATCATCCGTAGAAAACCGATTCAGCGGCGCCTTGCTTTCTGTATCCGCACCCGCCTGATATTCCCCGTAAATCTCATTGATGTCTTTGATGAATTTACGGTTCAGCAAATGCAGGGGAATACGCTGCGGACAGACACGGGAACATTCCCCGCAGTCCGTACAGCGGCCCGCTACATGGAAAGCGCGGATGATGTGGAACATATTTTCCTCAAACGAATCCGCGGCAGCTTTTTGGGCAATACCGGAATCCGGGTTGTCAAACACGCACAATTCACAGGAACAGGCGGGACAAACATTGCGGCATGCGTTGCACCGGATGCAGCGGGAAAGTTCACCGCGCCAGAATTCATAACGCGCTTCCGGGCTCATGCTTTCCAGCTCCGCGACTTTTTCAAAGCGGGTATTTTCCCGGACTTCGCCGTCTCCGCCAATCAGTTCGTCAAACGCCGCATGTTTTGTGCTTTTGCAAACCGAACAGCGTTCTTCCGGACGTGCGTCTTCCAGCGTACCGCCTTCCGGAACATCCCGGAAATCCATGCACGGAACACCGACAACATACACATGGTCGCGGAGAATCCGGTGTTCTTTAACCAGCTGGTTGAAGCTGTACGTATCGCACGGCTTCAAAAAAGCGAGTATTTTCCCTTCTTTCCGCGACTGGGCAATCAAATACTTGGAGAGATTCGCGCCGCAGAATTCATTGTACAGGAACGAACCGTCCAGTTCTTCCGCAGTAGAAAATACGCCCGGCGTCACGTCATACCCGAACAGACCTTTTTTCCACCCGATTACGCGGTTGACCGTACCGTCGGAAAGAAGAGCCTTGGCGCGGGCCAGCATTTCTTTTTCTATTCCTTCCTGCATCGCAAATCCTCCAGCCTTCTGTTTTTGCCCAGCGCTGCAACCGTCTGCACAAAGTCATTCATTGTGGCGGCAAATTTCGCGCCTTCCGCAGCAGAAACCCACTCCACCCGCGTGCGTTCTTTTTCGATGCCCAGAAAATCCAGCATGGAAAAAAGAAGCGTCATGCGGCGGCGGGTAAAATAATTTCCGCTTGTGTAATGGCAGTCTCCCGGATGGCAGCCGCAAAGGATTACGCCGTCCGCGCCCCGCTGAAACGCACGCAGAACGAACATCGGATTTACCCGGCAGGAACAGGGCACCCGGACGATTTTTACCTCTGCGGGATAATTCAGCCGGTTTGTCCCGGCAAGATCCGCTCCGGCATACGAACACCAGTTGCAGCAAAACGCCACAACAAGCGGACGGAATTCAGTTTCACTCATCGGCATATTGCATCCACCTCCGCCATAATCTGGGAATTGGAGAACCCGCGCAAATCCATTGCGCCGGAAGGACAGGCAACCGTACAGGCCCCGCATCCCTGACAGACTGCCTCATTTACGCTGGCGACCCGCCGGATCAGCGTTGTCCGGTTCGGCCCCCGGAATTCTTTGTCTGTATAGGTGATGGCGCCGTACGGACAGACTTTTTCGCAGGACGAACATCCGTTGCACATCAGTTCATCCGGATGCGCAATACAGGGATTGCCGGACAGTTTGTCTTTGGACAACAGGCCGATCACTTTGGAAGCCGCGGCGCCGGCCTGGGCAACCGTTTCCGGAATATCCTTCGGTCCCTGACAGGCTCCGGACAGGAAAACGCCCGCTGTCGGGCTTTCCACCGGCCGCAGTTTGGGATGGGCTTCAGTAAAGAAGTCATTTGTGTCCATACTGGCGGTCAGCATGGTGGCCAGCGGCCGGGCGCTTTTATCCGGCTCAATTGCGGCAGCCAGCACAACAAGGTCGGCAGAAATACGCAGCTGCCGGTTTTCAATTAAATCCGACCCCTGCACTTCCAGCGTACCGTCCGGCATGGGGGAAACCTTGCCCACCATCCCTTTGATGTAATGGACGCCGTATTGTTCCACCGCGCGCCGGTAGAATTCGTCAAAATTCTTGCCGGGCGTACGCACATCGATATAGAACACATACACGTCGGTGTCCGGATATTTTTCACGCGTCAGCATCGCGTGCTTGGCCGTATACATACAGCAGATTTTCGAGCAATACTCTTTTCCGCCTTTGGAACACGGCGGCGACTCACGGCTGCCCACGCACTGCACAAAGACAATCGTTTTCGGATGCCGTCCGTCCGAAGGGCGGAGGAGCGTTCCGTTGGTGGGGCCTGCGGCGTTTGTCAGACGTTCAAACTCCAGGGAAGTCACCACGTCTTTGCTCTGCGCATAAGCGAATTCGTCGTACTGGTCCAGCCGGATCGGATTGTAGCCGGTAGCCACGACGATGGCGCCGTACTGGTTTTCCACAATTTCATCTTTCTGCTTGTAATCGATGGCGCCGGCCCCGCACACTTTGGAACAAACCCCGCATTTTCCGCTTTTGAGCATCATACAGTGGTCTGCGTCAATAACGGCGACTTTGGGAACCGCCTGCGCAAAAGGAATATACACGGCCGAGCGGTTATTCATGCCCAAATTGAATTCGTTCGGCACTTTCCGCTGCGGGCATTTTTCCGTACAAATGCCGCATCCGGTACATTTTGTTTCATCCACATACCGGGCTTTGCGGCGGATTTTTACCGTAAAATTCCCCACAAAACCGCTTACCTCGTCGACCTCGCTGTAGGAGTAAATGCGGATTTTTTCGTTCTGCGCGCAGTCCACCATCTTTGGCGTCAGGATACAGGCGGCGCAGTCCAGCGTGGGGAAAGTTTTGTCAATCTGCGTCATTTTTCCGCCGATTGTCGGCTGTTTTTCCACGATGTCCACTTCAAAGCCTGCATCCGCGATATCCAGCGCGCTCTGGATTCCGGCAATCCCGCCGCCTATCACCAGCGCCCGTTTGGTCACCGGCGTTTCACCGGCAGTCAGCGGCGCATTCAGACGCACTTTCGCGATAGCCGTCCGGCCCAGCACGATGGCTTTTCTGGTCGCCTCTTCTTTGTCTTTGTGAATCCAGGAACACTGCTCCCGGATATTGGCAACCTCGACCATATACGGATTCAGGCCGACGGAGGCAGCCGCCTTGCGGAACGTTGCCTCGTGCATACGCGGGGAACAGGAACAAATCACGACATTGGTCAGATTGTGTTCTTTGACGGCATCCTTGATGAGGTTCTGTCCGGCTTCCGAACACATATACTGATAATCTGTCGCGACAACAACCCCAGGCTCTTTTCCCAGAGTCTGGGCCACAGTGCCGACGTCTACGGTACCTGCAATATTGGTCCCGCAGTGGCAAACAAATACGCCGATTCTTTGCATGGCAACAACCGTCCTTTATTTCGCGTATTTCCGGAAAGCCGTGACAACCGCCTGCTGGGGAAGCTCCGGATCCGGCATTTCTTCCGCGACGATTTCGGGAATACGCTCCGGTTTCAAATGATTCCCTCCCTGCTGGCGGATTACCGCCAGACGCACAGCCTCCACCAGTTTTGCCGGCTCCACATTACGCGGACAGCGGTCCACGCAGGCAAAGCAGGACAAACACAAGAATAAAGAAGGCGAATGCAGCAGGGGCGAAATGTTGCCGGACTCCACCATCGCCACAAACTGATGGGGATGGTATTCCATTGCGTCATAAGCGGGACATGTCCCGGAGCACTTTCCGCAGCGCATACATTTACGCGGATTCACACCGCTGATACGCGTGAGGATTTCCGCCGTAATTTTTTCGTCCATTTTACGCAGCACCCTCCAAAACCGCGGACACATTCACGCCGGGCACTCCGAGCGCCCCGGCGAGCAGTTCCGTAAAATAGAATACCGGAAGCCCGTTCCCGCTTTTTTTCAGGTTATACAAACAGAGCGGACAGGCGGTAACGACACAGGAAGCGCCGGCGCCGGATGCGGAATCCAGCACCCGGGCAGCTTTTCCGCGTGCAAATTCCGGATCCTCCAGCGTGACATACCCGCCGCAGCATTCGTTGCGCAGCGGATACACAACCGGTTCCGCGCCGATTGCACGCAGGAAATCCTCCAACAGCGACGGATTTTCCGCATTATCGGTTCCCATCACGGCGGACGGCCGCAAAAGCAGGCAGCCGTAATAGGCGCCGATTTTTTTACCGGTAAACGGTGCGGAAACCGCAGCGGCCACCCGGTCAAACCCGACAACATCGCGCAGCACTTCCAGATAATGCAGCACTTTTGTTTCCCCGTGGTACGGTGTTTCCAGCGCGAGATAATTGTTTGCCCGCAAATCCATGTCGGGATTGGTGCGGATTTCGTGATTCACCTGCTTGATGACATTGTGGCAGGCGGAACACAGCGTAACCAGATCCCGGCCGTTGTCCCGGGCATCGGCCAGCGCACGGACGGAAGAAAGCTTCGTGGCGATTTCGTCCTTCGCCGTCGAATACGCGCCGCCGCAGCATTGCCATTCCTTCAATTCTTCAAGCGTAACCCCCAGTTTTTCCATCGCGAGCCGGCCGCAGCGGTCCAGCTCTTTGGCTTTTGTTTTGAGGGTACAACCGGGATAATAACTGAACGTCATACCATTTGCTCCGGATGAAACACTTCGTCGAATTTCTCCGCCGTCAGAAAGCCGAGCGCGACGCAGGCTTCCTTGAGAGAAATATTTTCCTTGAACGCTTTTTTCGCCGTTTTGGCCGCGTTTTCGTATCCGATGTACGGATTGAGCGCGGTAACCAGCATCAGGGAATTATGCAGATTGTGGTGCATTTTCTCGCGGTTTGCCCGGATACCCACGGCGCAATTGTCATTAAACGACACCATGGATTCCGCCAGAAGCCGCGCAGACTGCAGGAAATTGTAAATGCACACCGGCATAAATACATTGAGTTCAAAATTCCCCTGGCTGGCGGCCATTCCCACAGCCACATCGTTGCCCATCACCTGCACGGCGACCATTGTCACCGCTTCGCACTGCGTAGGATTTACCTTGCCGGGCATAATCGAAGAACCGGGTTCATTTTCCGGAATCGTGATTTCCCCGAGTCCGTCACGGGGTCCGGAGGCCAGCCAGCGCACGTCGTTTGCAATCTTCATCATATCGCAGGCAAGCGCTTTCAGGGCGCCATGGGCAAAGACGAGTTCATCCTTGCTGGTCAGCGCATGGAATTTATTGGGCGCCGTGACAAAGTTCTTTCCGGTCAGCGAAGAAACCGCCTCTGCAACTTTTTCGGCAAATCCGGCGGGCGCATTCAAACCGGTACCGACCGCCGTACCGCCCAGCGCCAGTTCTTTCAGTTCCGGCAATGCGGCTTCCAGCATCCGGCGGTCCTTTTCCAGCGAAGAACGCCAGCCGCTGATTTCCTGCGAAAAACAGATTGGCGTAGCGTCCTGCAAATGCGTGCGCCCGCTTTTCACCACCCCTTCATGCTCGGCTTCCAGCCGCCGGAATGTCGCAACCAGCGTATCAACCGCGGGAAAAACCTTATCTTCAATCGCGGCAACTGCGGCAATATGCATGGCAGTCGGGAAGGTATCATTCGACGACTGGCTCATATTCACATCGTCATTGGGATGCAGAAGCTTCTTCCCTGCGATTTCGTTGCCCCGGTTGGCAATCACCTCATTGGCGTTCATGTTGGACTGCGTGCCGCTTCCGGTCTGCCAGACCACCAGCGGAAAATGGTCGTTCAGCGCCCCGGAAACCACCTCATCGCAGGCGGCGGAAATGGCGGACAGCTTTTCGTCCGTCATTTTTTCCGGCTTCAGGGCATGGTTGGCCATCGCAGCGGCTTTTTTCAGGATACCGAACGCCCGCGTAATTTCCCGCGGCATGGTTTCAATGCCCACGCCGATTTTGAAATTCTCGTGGCTGCGTTCGGTCTGCGCCGCCCAATACTTATCGGCGGGGACTTTCACCTCGCCCATGGAATCATGTTCGATCCTGTATTCCATTTTACCCTCCGCGCGCAGCTTCAGAATTTCAGTTGGGAAATGACGCTGTGCAGGGCATCCGCGCTCTTGCGGAGCTTGGCAACCTCATCGTCTTCCAGCGGCGCGGCAATCCGGCCATTCACGCCGTCGCGGCCAATCACCGAAAGCGTACTGAGGCACACGCCGGAAATCCCGTATTCGCCGTGCATCATCGCGGAAACCGTCATCGTGGTATCCATACCGCTGAAAATGCACTTGCAGATGTGGCAGACGGAAATCGCAATGGCGTAGAACGTAGCGCCTTTCCGCTGGATGATTTTACCGCCGGATTTGCGGATATAGTCTTCCACTTCTTCGTGTACAAGCGGCGGCAAAAGCTGGCGGTCTTTTTCCGACAGGCAGTCGCGGTATTCGTCAATGGGGATGTTGGAGATATTGGCCAGCGACCACGGGACAAACGAGCTGTCGCCGTGTTCACCGAATACATACGCATGTACGTTCTGCTGGCTGATGGAAAAGTATTCCGAAAGCCGGGCGCGCAGACGGGCGGTGTCCAGCACGGTGCCGGAACCGATGATATGGTTTTCCGGCAGACCGGAAATCTGATGGAACTGATAGGTCAGAATGTCCACCGGATTGGCAACAATGATATAAATCGCGTCCGGCGCAAACTTCGTTATCTGCGGAATGATTTGCCCGGTAATGTCCACATTGGCCTGTGCAAGATCCAGCCGGGACTGCCCCGGTTTTCTGGCCATACCGGACGTGAGAATCACCACATCCGAATCTTTGGCGTCTTCATAGCCGCCTGCGTAAATCGAACAGGGCGCACAAAACGGCGTTCCCTGCCGGATATCCAACGCTTCGCCGAGAGACTTGTCCACATTGATGTCAATCATGACGATTTCCGACGCCGTTCCCTGGACAGCCAGCGTATAAGCGATGGTGGATCCAACGCTTCCCGACCCGATGATGGTGATTTTGTTTCCCATAACCTACCCCTTGTATATAGTATAAACGCTCACAAGAAACCCTGTTTATGCCGGAGGCATTTTACATCTTTTTCCTTTCTTGTGGAAGAGTATTCCGTACAATTTTTATTGATAAAATTTTATTTATTCCCTGTCCGGGCGTCCCGGTTCACTTTGCCGGAGAAAATACCAGCAGCGTTGTGCCGTCGGCGGAACACAGCGTCAGGGACGAAGCCGAAATCCGGTAACCTGCCGTCCCGGCAAGCAGCGCAAGGAAATCCGCCTCCAGCGCCGCCCGTTCCGCATCCGGCGCAGCCATCCGTGTTGCGGCAACCTGCTGCAAAACAAGCCCGCGCGCTTCATCCCCTTCCGACCAGGAACCGGTCAGACGGTTGACGCCGGTAGAACCGGAAAGCGTACCGCCCTCCCCGAACGTCAGCACGGGAACATCAACAAAAGAAGAAAGCGTCACGACAGCGCTGCCGGTATGCAGGGCAGTCAGATGCCAGGACGTTTCCGCAAGCCGGAAACGGCGGAAGGTCATCCCGGAATCCCCGCTGCCGGACAGCACAAGCGACGAACCGTCCGGCGAAAGTTCCGCCCGGGAGATATGGTACAATTCCTGCAAAAAGAGGCTTTCAAAGCGTTCGGCATCCGGCGGTCCGGCCACCAGCGTAGCGGCGGGCGGATTCACCAGCAGCGGTTCGCCGGCGAACGACAAAAAGCCGTTATAGGAATTAACGCCTGCAAATCCATACACAACAAAATCCTGTTCCCCGCTGCGGTCGGCAGAAAAAATCACGCCCAGGGAATTCCTGTCCTGTTCCAGGGAAGCCAGGAATTCCCCTGCGCCGTCATATCCATCATACTGCGAAGCGTCATATTCGATTGCAGAAAGAATCCAGTCGCCGGAAATATCCGTGAACAACGGTTCCCGTGTTTCTACGGACGAGCACGACACAAGCACCACTGCGCATACAGCTGCACATACAACAAAAAGACCGGCGGAACGGTTTTTCATGATTTCCCCCAAGGAGGTTCCGAAACGGGAACCAGATTCCCTTCCAATGTACACCAGGTTTGTCCGTCTGTCCAGCCAAAATAACGGCACAGGAAAAACGGAAATCCGGTTCTGCGGAAATCCTCCCCCTTTCCTCTTGACATTTTTCCGTCTTTCCGGCATGATGTCGGAACATGCGGTGTCTGTAGTTCAGTGGTAGAGCGCCAGATTGTGGATCTGGTTGTCATGGGTTCGAACCCCATCAGACACCCTATCCGCGCCTGTAGCTCAGCAGGATAGAGCGTCGGACTTCGAATCCGCAGGTCGCACGTTCGAATCGTGTCAGGCGCATGGGGAACAGAGAATTTTCCCCGGTACACGGGCCATTAGCTCAGCTGGTAGAGCGGCAGACTCTTAATCTGCATGTCGAAGGTTCGATCCCTTCATGGCTCAGAAATATAATTTCTTTACTGATAAGAAATTAAGGCAATATCCGGGACACCCGATAACCGGAAAAAACCCGTTTTTTGGCGTAGTGTCACATGAAAACGTTTTGAAGTGGGATTTTTTGGGCTAGGATGTCACGAATTATCAAACGCAAACCACCGTTCACCCTGTATCATCGAAAAACATCGCCCTGCTTTTATGTCCGTTTCCGCGACGAACTGACAGGCGAATACGGCAAGGCAATCAGCACCCGCGCGCGCACAAAACGGGAAGCGGTCCGCGTCGCGTATCAGTGGCTGGCGGAAGGAATCCCAAGCCAGAAAGACGCGGGCGGCGGCGAAACATCGCGCGGCGCGGCAAGCGTCCTTTCCGCGCTGCGCCGCGCCGATCTTTCCGGTCTGTCTGAAAGCGACAAGGAAAAGATTGTCAAGGCGCTGAAAAAAGACGGCGTAATCAAATCGGCGGTTGTTTCCGGAAGCGCGGCAGACGTCCGGTTCATTGACTTTCTCTTGTCAATCTGGGACTGGGATTCTTCGGAATACGTCCGGGAAAAACAGCGCGCCGGGCATAGTTTGCACAAAAGACACGTTCTCAACAATCGCACGAACATCAAAAAATACTGGCTCCCCTTCTTCGGGGATATGGCGCTGGGAGA
This sequence comes from Candidatus Avitreponema avistercoris, assembly GCA_017694555.1. GTDB lineage: Bacteria > Spirochaetota > Spirochaetia > Treponematales > Treponemataceae > Avitreponema > Avitreponema avistercoris. The sequence continues at coordinate 11,517 of JADIMS010000001.1, read as the reverse complement.
AGTCACGCGCGAAACGCTGCGCCGCTTTCTCGATTCTCTTGCCGAATACAAATTGTCCAACGGCACGAAAAACCGGATCTTCCTCGCGGGCGCGACCGCGCTGCGCTGGGCATACGCGCACGAATCGATCCCCGAAAACATCGCGGCGGAAAAAACCTTTATTCTGTACTCCGCAAAACACAAACCCCGGAAAATTTTAACGCACGAACTCATGCGGGCGGTGCTGTCCGTGGAATGGAACGATACGCGAAGCAAAACCGCTTTTTTTATTTCCGCGTTCACCGGCATGCGCGCGGGCGAAATCCAAGCGCTGCGCCTGCAGGATTTGGGGGAAAATTGCTTTTACGTCAACCACTCGTTCAACACGACCGACGGATTAAAATCCCCGAAAAACGGCGAAGCGCGCACGGTGTATTTCCCATTCCCGAACATCATCGACGCGCTGAAAGAAATGGCCTATCAAAACCCGCACGGCGATTGTTTCGTTTTTTGGGGCGTAAAGCCGAACCGTCCGCTAAACGCGGGAAAATGGCTGATTGACTTCCGCGACGCGCTTGTCCAAACCGGAACGATGACAGCGGAAGAAGCGAAACAATATTGCTTCCACGGACAGCGTCATTTTTTCACGGCGAACATGCAAGCCGCCGGGACTGCCGATCGGGTTGAACAGCTACACCGCCTGCAGGATTCTTACCGGGAACGGATTCACCGCGGTGAACCTTGCCGGCGGTTACCGGCTGTATGATTCGGTGCGACGTTCCCGCGGTGGATAAAGCAATCCGATTCTGTTAATATCGTATTTATTATGGAAACAAAAATAACCGAATATTTCAGCCTGTACAGCGGCGATGAAAAATCCTTCTGGCTTTCCAAAATTAAAAAGGCGGAATGGAATGCGGCGGATTTTTTGTGCCGGAAAATCGAAGACGGCGGGATCGAAGATATTTTTGGAAAGACACGTCTTTTTCTTTTGACCGGCACACATGAGCGGGAACTTTTTGCATTCTGCACATTGACCGAAAGAGAAGAAATCGAAGAGTGCGGATTTTCGCCGTGGATAGGCTGGGTATACGTGTTCCCTTCGTACCGCGGAAAACGTTTTTCACAGACGCTGATTCTTCACGCCGAAAAAGAAGCGGCAAAAGACGGCGCGCGGAACGTCTACCTTTACACAGAAAAGGAAGGCCTTTACGAAAAATACGGCTACACATTCCTCCGCGCCGGAAACGCGGTTGAAGGAAAAGTGCGGATTTACGGCAAGCGGATATGAAAGAAAAAATAACCTTGTGCGGGGACAATTGCATGGACTGTCCCAGATACAATGCGCATAGCGATGAAGAACTGCACGCGGTCGCCGAGCTCTGGCATCGGATTGGCTGGCGGGATCGCATTGTATCAAACGAAGAGATAAAATGCGGAGGATGTTCTTCCCATAAACAGTGCACGTATCATCTGGTGGAATGCACAAAAGAACACGGTGTGGACAAATGCAGTCAGTGCGCGGAATTTCCCTGCGGAAAAATAAACGACATGTTGGAGCGTTCCAGAGAATATCAGAAGCGGTGCAAAGAAGTCTGTTCGGCTGCGGAGTATGATATGCTGGAAAAGGCGTTTTTCGACAAAGAAAACAATTTGAAAAAGTAAGGGCGGGGATTTTCAGGAGGAGCAAATGGAATTCAAAAGAAGAGTTTATATATCTGTCGGTAACCGTCCCGCCGATTGACTTCGGGTATGCATACAGGGACAGGAAATAATTCGCGGAAAGCGGTATGTTAATCAATACGAAATAAAAGACAAATGATTTGAAGATTTCGATTTTACGTTGGGATTGGAACTAAGCTGTAACTTATGTACGAAGGAAAATAAATGCGTTAAAATATGAATGAATCTGTGGTTCGTCATATTGTCGTGAAAAAAAAGAAAGGAGAATATAATGCTTTCAGTTGGAGACAAAGCGCCGGCTTTCACACTGCCGGATCAGGACGGGAATCCGGTTTCCCTTGGGGATTTCGCCGGTTCCAAGGTTGTGGTTTATTTTTATCCTAGGGACAATACCCCGGGATGTACCCGGCAGGCCTGCGCTTTCCGGGATTCGTACCAGGTGTACCGGGAGCGGAACATCGCCGTCATCGGTATCAGCAAGGACAGCGTAAAAAGCCACCGGGGTTTTGCGGACAAACAGAACCTGCCCTTCATCCTGCTGTCTGACCCGGAGCACAAAGTGATAGAAGCGTTCGGCGCATGGCAGGAAAAAAAGCAGTACGGAAAAACCTTCATGGGGACTGTCCGCTGCACCTTTGTGCTGGACGAAACCGGGACAGTCACCCACGTGTTCCCCAAAGCAAAACCGGACACCAACGCCGCGGAAATCCTCGCCGCTTTGGGGTAAAACGCTACGGTATGCATTAAAGGTTATTGTGATAAAAACACAAGCCTACGGAAAATTTCGCGGGCTTTCATATTCAAGCGATAATCAAATATATTGGAGAGGAATAATGCGGTCGTTCCCTTTTATAGTAACAAGGTTGTCGTAAAGACAAATCACTCCGCCGCTGCCGCGTTTTATACCGTTGATTTTATCGAGCAGGCCGAATGCTTCTACGTCTTTTTTTGTCGGATCCGCGTGTTTTTTGATTTCTATGGGATAGAGCGTTGTGATTTATAATCCTGTTTGACAACGTTTTTATAATAAAAAATGGCAAGTGTAACGAGACGAAAAAAATGATAAAAAATATCATATAGTTTGATAATTTTTAATGTTTTTCTGTGTTTTTTCATGATTTTTCATGCTTTAAATAACGGAAGGTGTTTCGTCATGATCCCTGTCCGTACCTCCTGAGCTTTTCTTCTAAATAAGCGCGGCGTTCTTCTTCCAGCTGTTCCCTTCTGAATGCAAGCTCATCCTTTTGCAGTTCAAGGAACTCTTCCTGCTGCTGCGTCTCTTTCGCCCTAAGCTCCGCCGATCCGGCCAAAACCTCAAAGACGGATTCAATCCGTGAAAGCTTGGCCAGCGCTTCCGTGTAAAATTCTTCCTGCGTCATTTTCCTTTCTCCCCTTGCGCATCGTACAGCCGCCAATATTTCTCCGCCGCCGCGCACTGTATCTTGATAATCCGGCATATGTGTGTTGTCCGCCGGAATTCACCGTACTCGGCAAAACAGCCGCCGATGCAATACGGACAGGCCGATTCATATTCGCACGTCCTGCACTTTTCTTCTTTGGTGCATGACGCACGGTATGCGCCTTCCCGGACGCGGCGGAAAGCGTCCTTGTTGTACATACCGCGGTCTGCACTGCCGCATACGAACGCATCTTCTTTCCCGGACTGCGTATGCGGCAGCCAGCGGAAACACGGATAGATATTCCCGTCAATGGAAAGCGCAGGCATTCCGCCCGATCCGCAATGCCCTTCTTCCGTCCAGTCTTTGCCCGTGCTTAAATGGTGGTCAGCGAACTGCCCGCGGTCCAGCATGGACCAGTACAGGTCATCCCTGTGTTCCAGCACGTAAGCGACGCACAAATCCATCTGTCTTTCAAGCTCTGGTTCTAATACAGACGTTGCCCCATTTTTTATAGCATTGTTGTATGCCATATCAACTTCTTCAAAAATATCAACATAGAGCGCAATTTCGCTATGACCATTTAGACCTTTTATATACTCATACCTTCTGTGTGTCATGTTTTCAAAATCTTTTCTTCCACATAGCAAAAGCACTGCCGATTCAAGCGGAAATTATGCGGATTTTCTAGCCGGCACCGTTGAATCAAATAAGGATGCTTTTACAAAAGACGAATTGAACACACTTACGACTGATATTGAGACTATACGGAAGATCGAAGAACAGATCGCCGAAATCGAGAAGAAAGACACAACCTCCGAGAGTGCTGACGCAAACGACAATTCCGGATCCACATCTCCGTTTCACAATTTCTCCGGTCAGGATTATGACGGTAATACGGTTGACGAAAGCCTGTTTTCCGGGAATGCAGTCACAGTCATCAATTTCTGGTTTACCGGCTGTAAGCCTTGTGTTGCAGAGTTATCGAAGCTTAATGAATTAAACGATGCCATCAAGTCCATGGGCGGCGAAGTGATCGGCATCAACACAGAAACCTTCGACGGAAACGAAACTGCGATCAAAGAAGCCGCAGCAGTACTTGAAAGCCAGGGTGCCAAATACCGCAATCTCTCCATCGACGCATCTTCCGATGCAGGAAAATACGCTTCCGATATTATGGCATTTCCTACAACCATACTCGTTGACAGAAACGGTAATATTGTCGGAGATCCGATGCTTGGAGGAATTGATAACCAGGACAACTATGATACTCTGATGAAGCAGATTCAATCTGTAATTGATGCAGATAACGCAAATAAATAATTGAATCAGGGACAGGCTGAAAGACAATTGTTTTCCAGCCTGTCCCTGATTTACTTTATATCGCTGCAACCAAATATTACTTCCATTATGTCCGGAATCTGTGGTTTAAACGTGTTCTCTTTCATTCTTAATTCTGCTCATCTTCTATCAATTGACTATATATCAAATAATTTCAATCTTTCTAGATTCTGGAGATATAAACAGAATCACATGTTCAATTCCATCACCATACATGAATCTGATGCCTGAAACCCTAATGCTTCATACAAAGGTCTTCCCATCTTTGTTGCATCCAGACTTATCTCTGTCACACCATTTTCCTTTGCCTCTTCAATCAGAATCTCAACCATCTTCTTAGAGATGCCTCTTCTTCTGTGATCTGCACGGGTATAAACATTCATCAAATGCGCCCGATTGCCTGTCGGGTGCGAGAATGTCGGCATAATCCATATATAGGATAGGCTTGCACAGCCTACGGGAGTTTGCCCATCAAGTGCAATAACCGTTGTCTGCTCACCTGACTCAAAATACCGCCTGCTCTCAGAGATAAATTTCTCATCATATTCATACTCACCGGACAGATCATTTACCTCTCTAAGCATTTCAAGTCTCAGCTTCATGAGGATTTCCATATCTTCTTTTGTAGTCTTTCTGTATAAAATCTCGTTCATTTCCTACTCCCTTAACAATCTATCGAGCAACATCTGCCCACAGTCAGTCGTTTTGTATTTTCCAAGTTTCATGTTTTATCCTCATAAACTGAAAGTTTCACATCCTCGGAATTGGAATTTGTCAGTTCATTACTTTGTACCGTAATCGCAAATACGAGTTCTCTAAAACCACACATTCCTCTATTTTCAGTGCCCTCAACTGGGACAACTCGCTTTCAGACATCAACGATTGTCCATCAATCAGTGTTGATGTATCTTTGCCGCCTATTAAAACAGGTGCAACAACAACATCAACATAATCGAACAATTTTTCTCGAAGGAACAGACTATTCAATGTACCACCACTTTGTATGGTAATTCTCTCGCATCCGAACTCTGCTTTGAGTTTTGCAAGTGCATCTGATAATGATAATTGTTTTTGGCAAATGATATGCAAATTGCTTTCCTGAACACTAAAGGCTGGGTGAACAGCATTCGTTGTAATCAGCACGAATTCCTTTGATAAAGCACAAAAATAACGCACTCCATGTTCACTCAAATGCTTATTGTCAATCAACACAAAAGAGACTGGGGTTTTATCTGGTAGCGGCTTCGTATTGACACCCATTTTTTCTTGCACTCGTCCTGTGTTTAATGACCATAAATCCGTCGTTTGTTCAATTTCGTAATATTGATGTAAGCCTTCGCTTACCCCTGTAATTTTAGGAAAATCTTTGTCTACATCTAATTCATCTGTTGCACCTGTGCTGATTTTTCCGTCAACAGACATCAGCATAAATAGTGTTGTAATAGGTCTTTCCATCTCACACCTCCAAATTCCGATTCTAATGCCTCTATTATACCATAATGATACTATTATAAAAAAGGAAAAAGAGCTCCTTCGAGCTCTTTTGAGTCAGTTCTGCAAACTTGAAGTTAGCGATTTCTTTTTCCGGTATTCTCTGTCCCACGGATTTCCTCATGATAGAAATAATCTACGATCACCGGATGTCCCTGCGGGACTCTGCCATAAGGCATTTCATTATCCACAAAAGGACAATCATACTTCTTAGCCATTTTCTCGGCTTTTACTTCAAGTGCTTCAAAGTAGCTGCGGTTATGCTTGTTATAGATCTCATCGTAAAGCGGTACAAGATCGGGATATTTTCCGGCGATATAATCCATAATTGTCTTTTTGAAACCGCCTCGAAGATTGAGATTTTCGAGCCAGAACAGATCGCACTGATTCTTTACCCGCTCAAAGATTGCTTCAAAATCCGTGATTCCGGGGAATACCGGGGATACGAAACAGACTGTACGGATACCTTCCTCATATACCTGCTTCATAGCAGCGATACGGTGCTCAATGCTCGAAGCAGAATCCATGTCGTTCTTGAAATTCTCATCCAGTGTGTTGATCGACCATGAAACGGTCACTCGTCCAAGCTTCTTCAGCAGATCAATATCCCGTACCACAAGATCAGACTTTGTGCAGATCAGAATATCTGCGCCACTGCCGATCAATTGCTCCAGAAGTTTTCTGGTATTCCCGAATTGCTCCTCCTGTGGATTGTAGCCATCCGTCACAGAACCGATGACCACACGCTGTCCGGCATATTTCTTCGGATTTTTAATTTTCGGCCAATGCTTCACATCAAGGAAAGTGCCCCATTCCTCCTTGTGCCCGGTAAAGCGCTTCATAAAAGAACCATAGCAATACTTGCAGGCATGTGTACAGCCCACATAGGGATTGACCGAATAACCGCCTACCGGCAGACTAGACTTAGTCATGATGTTCTTTGTTTCCACCTCACGAATGAGGATTCCATTTATTACTTCTTCCATGATTTCTGTACCTCTAACACTTTATTAAATTCTTCCGGCATTTCCTGAATCATATTTTCATCCCCTATGATAGGGACAAGGTCTTCCTTCATAAACACCGGAATGCCGAGTGCGTGTGCCTGATCCGTCAGAGACCATGCCCATTCCGGCTCCGTATGAATCTTCCTGCTCTGAGCTCCGGTCATGGTGCCGACAACGATCCAATTGATTCCGGAAAGGTCAACTGTGCCGGGATCGTCGAATAACGGCTCAAAGGTAACATGGTAATGTTTTGCTCTGACGTTTTTCCGAAGGGCGTCGATACGCCACAGTTCTGCTTTCCTCGTCACCGTAACGCCAAACCATGCGTTTTCCAGATCGGTATCAAAATCCAGCAAATCAGGTCGCTTGGTAAGGAACAGGAACTGATGCTGTGGATTTTCACGGATTTTTGCAAATACCTCGTCTCTCCATTCCGGCTTCCATCCGGAGAGATCGCTCATGCCGGTAAGAAGAAAATTCTGCGGACGTTTCTTTTCCATCATCTTGAGCTTACCTGGAAAGAATTCAGGGTCAGCGAAGTCATCAATCATATGCCAGCGTTTCACGTTGTTGCGGGCATAGCAATATGTACACCCCACTGTGCAGCCGATGACGATATTCATGTTCTGAATCTGATCTTTGATACAAATACTCATGACTTCTGCCACTCCTCAAGATTCTTTCTGATACGGTCGAGGGATTCCTCAAACCGGGTAATTTCCTCCTCTGAAAAACCTTTATAGTAAATACTGCCCATCTCATCAGATACAGAATCGTATTCGTCCTTTAAGGCATGTGCTTTCTCAGTCAGAAACAGGAGTGTTTTCCTTTTGTCCGTTTCAGACTGAACACGGCTTATCAGCCCTTGATTTTCCATTCTTTCCAGCATCGTAGTAAGAGATGTTATCGCTAATCCGCATTTAGTCGAGAGTGACTTGATTGAGATACCATCCTCCTGCCACAGCACATAAAGAATACATCCCTGGGCTCCATTAAACGCATCAATATTCTTTTCACTGAGAATCTTCTCGAAAATCCGGTCTCCAAGCTGTTTTATTTTGGTGACAAGAAATCCTCCATTCATTTCCATACAAAAGCTCCTATATAGTAGTTTATTAAAAACAAACTATATAGGAGCTTTATTGTCAAGAGTTTATATGTCTTAATAGAGGTAAATTGCGTTTTTTTCAATTCTACAAACTGGAATTTGTTAATTAGAATTGCTCTCAAAGCAACAATTATCTTAACATTCCCCAAATGCACTCCAGTAATGTTAGTGCAAGGATAATGTTAATAACACGGAAATGCCGCAGATAAAACTTCTGAATCAGTACGCCCAAGCCAGTCCAAGTACAGGTTGCGATCGTTCCGATTGTTGCAATAACCAGCTCAAAAAACAGCAAAGCCGGAAAAGAAGCAGAAATTTATCCGGCGCAGTCGAGCAGGACGGCATTCATTTCTTTCGGGCCGTCGTCACAGGTTTTGCAATCGCCTTGCGGTAAATGATAAGGGATATGATCGCAGTAATCACTTCCGTGATCCAAAACGCATTCCAGACGCCAACCGCTCCGAGAAACCTGCTGAGTAAAAACGCAACCGGGATGATTACCACTACATACCGGCAAAGAGAAATCAGTAAGGAGGGCGTGCCTTTCCCCAGCCCCTCCAATGCGCCGGAAGAAGTAACAGAAACCGCCGAGACGATAAATCCGGCCCCGATGATGCGCAAGGCAGTTTCCCCGGCCTGGATCGTCGCTTCCGTGTGGGTAAACAGCCCTATCAGCTGGCCAGGGATCAGTAGGCATATTACTGTTCCAAGCACCATAATGATACCGCTCATGGACAAGACGATCTTATAAATCTGGCTGACTCTTTTGTTCTCGCCCGCACCGTAGTTATAGCCGATCAAGGGGCGCATCCCCTGCACAATGCCATTCGCCGGAAGATAGATGAAGGTCTGCAATTTGTAATAGATCCCCAAAACCAGAATATACACTTCGGAATAGGCAGCTAAAATCGCATTGAGCGCCGAAATCAAAAGAGACGGAAGTGCAAGATTCAGGGTTGCGGGAATGCCGATAGAATACAGCTTGATGACCATCTTTTTGCTGGGCAAAATGTACTGCCTGCGGATATGCACGCGAATTGGCCGCAAAAGATAGACTACAAGGTAAATCGCCAGTGTCAGAGCCTGTCCGATGCCGGTTGCCAGCGCAGCGCCTTCAATTCCCATTTCCGGGAATGGGCCATAGCCAAAAATCAGAACGGGGTCTAAGACGATGTTTGTGATGCACCCACACATCAGGCTGATCATGGTTGTCTTCATGTTTCCTACTGCCTGGAACAGTTTCTCAAACGCCATGCTGACGGTAACAATGAGCGTAAAGGCGAACGCAACGATAGAATAGCGGACGCCAAGTTCAATGACCGCTTCGGATGAAGTGAACATCCGCAGGAAAACCGGCATGATGGCGATACAGCAGACTGTCATAACAACGCCATGAATCACGGCAAGCACAAGTCCCTGGGTGGCGGCCTGATCCGTTTTTTCATGATCCCCCGCGCCCAGATAGAAGGCGATCACTGCGTTGATTCCAACACCAAATCCAATTCCGACAGCATTGATAAAATTTTGAACCGGGTAAACCAGCGATAACGCCGTCATCGCTTCCTCGCTGATCTGTGCGACGAAAAAGCTGTCCACAATGTTATAGAGGGAATTGACCAGCATGGATAACACCATCGGCAATGACATGGATAAAATCAGCGGTAATACCGGCTTCTCTTCCATGAAGGTATCATTCATTCGTGGTCACCTCCGGTGTTTCTTTTCTTGTCATAAAACAGATTGGATCTTTTCGGAAACCAAAGAGCTCATAAAACCGTTCAGCCTCTTCTGTAATCAGCATTCCCAGCAAGGAACGGTAGGTATCTTCTGTCGTAATCGTCTTTAGGAGGGAGGTTCCCACACCTTTGTGACGAAAATCCGCATCCACAACAACATCACAAATATAGTACTGGGTGGCATAGTCTGTTATAACCCTCGCAAATCCGATTTGTTTTCCGTCGGTGGTATAGGCTCCATAACAGACAGAGTGTTTCCATGACTCCATAATTGTTTCTTTCTTTCTGCCGCATGCCCATACAGTCTGTGACAGAAGGTGAAGTACAGTTTCTGTTTGTATGGCATCAAACCCTTTTTTAATCTGTATTTCCATATTGTCTCTCCTTCCTGATTATTACTGTGACTTTGTATCGCCGCAAAGTGTTTCTTTTCTCTTGTCTGCTTGAAAGAACAGGAACACCAGAACAAATGTTGTTGCTTCGGTGACAGGAAATGACAGCCAGATTCCGGTAATCTTCAGAAGTTTTTCCATGCACCACATGAACGGAATTAGCAGGAGAAGCTGCCGCAACAGTTGAATCAACATACTGGAAATTACTTTTTCCGTCGCTTGAAAATAGGTTGAAATCATGGTAGAAAGACCGCAAAACAGATAGCTTGCCGCCATAATCCGCATAGCGGAGATTCCAAAGGAGCGCATGGCTTCCGACGCCGTAAATAATCCCAAAATCTGCGCCGGAAAGAGGAGGACAGCCAACGTCCCCACTATCATCATGCCGGTGACCAAAACAGTTCCGTATCGGAAAGCGGAATGCAGCCGTTCGCTGTTGCCTGCGCCATAGTTAAACCGCATAACTGGCAAACAACCCTGGATTAAGCCATTTACCGTCATAACAATCAACTGCTGCACCTTAAAATATGCACCGAAGAATGCAATCGCCGTATCAGAATACGCCACCAGAAACAGATTGACGAACGTCACCATAAACGAACTGAGGGCGTTCATAATAAAAGATGGCAGGCCAAAGGCAAAAATACGGCGGATCATCTGTTTCTGCAAGTGAAAGCCTTTGATTTTTACCTGCACCTTCTGCTTTTTCCCCAGCAGCAAAGCAAATGCCAGAATCATGGACAGCAAATAGCCTGCAACCGTAGCTACCGCAGCGCCGCGGATTCCCATAGCCGGGAAAATACCAATACCAAAAATCAGGATAGGGTCGAATACAAAATTGACCACCACGCCCGCAATCTGAAACCACATGGGAGCAATCATGTTCCCGGTGGCCTGTATCATCTTCTGGATTGCGATATGCACCATATTGGGGATTTGCATGAACGAACATACGCCCATATAGGCAATGCTCAACTGATAGATTTCTTCATTATTGGTGAATGCCCGAAAGTAGGGTTTCATAATCAGGAATGACAGAAGGTTGAGCAAAGCACCAATTCCAAAGGCCAGCAACAATCCATGCGTGACGGTTGTATTTGCCTCATCCTGCTTTTTCTGTCCAAGATACCCCGCAATCAGTACATTCACGCCGACACCAATCCAGATAGACGCCGCATTCATCAGTGTTGTAATCGGGAATGACAGAGAAACAGCCGTCAGCGCATTCTCACTCAGCCGCGCTACAAACGCGCTGTCTATCAGGTTATAGGAATATTGCAGGAACATGGAAATAAGCGGCGGTATCGACATTTGCCAGATGAGCTTTCCAACAGGAGCGACCGCCATTTTATTACTGGTCTGCATACTTTCCCTCCTCTCCAC
>JADIMS010000009.1 GCA_017694555.1 Candidatus Avitreponema avistercoris | reverse complement strand
GCTGTTGGCCGCCGGAAAGTTCCCATGGATACGAAGCCGCCTTTTCCGACAGCCCCATCTTTTCCAGAAGGAGGCGGGCAACCTGTTCCGCCTCTTCTTTGGAACGGCGCAGCACATGCACCTGCGCTTCCGTGATGTTGCGCAGAACCGAAAAATGCGGGAACAGGTTGAAATTCTGGAACACCAGACCGACCTTGCCGCAAATACGCCGCAGCACGTCCCGGCCGGCATACACGCCGTCCCGCACCATCACTTCCCCGTCCACCGTGATTGTACCGTGCTCCACGGTTTCCAGCTGCGTAACCGAACGGAGCAAAGTCGATTTCCCCGAACCGGACGGACCGATAACCGAAACCACTTCGCCTTTCTGCACCGAAAACGAAACGTCCCGCAGAACCGTCAGCGGCCCGAATGATTTGGAAAGATGGGAAACGGCAACAACGGTTTCGCGGTCGGATTCCACGGACATGCCTCACCGGTAATACGATAATTTTTTCTCTGCGGTGGCAAATGCTTTTGCCACCGCCCAGTTCATCACAAAATAGAAAACGCCCGCGATGAAAATCGGCATTGTGGAGAATTTCTGCGAGGAAGCGGTTTTTGCATAATGGAAAAGTTCCGCCACTGCCAGCGTGGAAGCAAGCGCCGTATCTTTCACCAGCGTAATGACTTCGTTGGACAGCGCAGGCAGAATCCGCTTGACCACCTGCGGCAATACAATGCGGAAAAATGTCTGTGTCTTTGTAAAGCCCAAAACCTTGCCGGCTTCATACTGGCCGCGGGGGATCGAAGCAATACCGCCGCGGTAAATCTCCGCAAAATAAGCCGCGTAATTCAGCGTGAAGGCGATAATCACTGCCAGGAAACGGTCGTAGCGGACGTCCCAATTCAGCGCCAGAAAAATCTTAAGCGGAACATAGAAAACAAAAATAAGCTGCAAAATCAGCGGCGTGCCCCGCATAATCAGCAGATAGCCGCTGATGAAAATACGCAGCGGGGCGCAGCGGGACATGCGCGCAAAAGCGACGGGCAGCGCAAGCGGAATGGCAAAAAGCAAAGTCAGGAAAAATATTTCCAGAGAAACCAGACTTTCCTTGGCCATGTCGGCCAGCATTCCCGCCATACGCGCCCGTCCGTTTCAGAAAAACGGCTGCGTTATTTCCCGATAACGGAAATATCGGCGCCGAACCACTCTCCGGCAATCTGCGCCACCGTACCGTCAGCAGCCATTTCTTCCAGAATTTCCTGCACGCGGCTCATGAGCGCCACATCGTTCTTGCGGAAGCCGATTCCGTAATTTTCCGGCGCAAGGCTTTCATCCAGGATACGGAAATCCTTGCCGGAACGGCGGATGCTGTCGTTGGCAACCAGAAGATCCATCACCACAGCGTCGATGCCGCGCAGTTCCAGATCCAGCAGCGCCGTCAGGTTGTCCTTGAATTCCGCCACCTCCGCGAGGGAAGCCTTAAAATCCGCGGCGGAATCCAGCGCTTCCTGCGCGGACGAACCGGCCTGCAGACCCACCGTTGTTCCGGCAAGATCCGCCAGCGTCTGATACGGGGAATCTGCGCGCACAACCACAACCTGCGCATTGCGCAGATACGGCTTGGAGAAGCACATGGCCTCTTCCCGCTCGGGCGTCATCGTGAATCCGTTCCAGATGCAGTCGATTTTTTTCGTATTCAGTTCCATTTCCTTGGCGGCCCAGTCCACCGGCTGCAGCACAAGCTCTACGCCCATGCGGCGGCAGACTTCCCGCGCAAGATCCACGTCGTACCCGACAATTTCGTTGTCGTCGTTGCGGAATCCCATCGGCGGAAAGGAGTCATCCAGACCCATGATGAACGTGCCTTTTTCCAGCACATCATTCAGCGAATTATCCGTACCGTCCTGCGAACCGCCTGCAAACAGCAGGGCCGCAGCGGACAAAAGGCAAAGACAGACTGTCAACCGTTTCATATTTTCTCCTTTTTTTAACCGGCGCCGCGGCGCCGGAATTATTCCGTCGGGCGTTTTTTCAGGCTTTTGCTTTCCAGCACCGCCTGTCCCTGACCGGTTCTTTGTTCCATCATCGCGCGGACTTTAAGCGGCAGCCCGAACAGCGTAATAAAACCCTGCGCATCTTTGTGGTCATACAGATCCCCGGTCGTAAACGAAGCGATATTTTCATTATACAGGCTGTATTCCGAATGGGAACCGGCGCCGCGCACCGATCCTTTGTACAGGCGGAGCTGCACCCAGCCGGTGACGGTTTCTTCCGTCACGTCCACAAAGGCACGGCATGCATCCATCAGCCGCGTGAAAAATTTGCCGTCGTAAATCAGTTCCGCCATGCGCAGCGAAACGTGCTGCTTAAAATGATATGTGTCGCGGTCCAGACAAAGCTGGTCAAGCATCCGGTGCGCGGTATACAGAATGGTTCCGCCGGGCGTTTCGTACACACCGCGGCTTTTCATGCCGACGCAGCGGTTTTCGCAAATATCCGCCAGCCCGACGCCGTTCCGGCTGCCGATGCGGTTTACTTCGAGCATCAGTTCCAGCGCGCCCATTTTTTTGCCATTCACCGCTACGGGGATTCCCCGTTCAAAATCGATGCGCACCGTTTCGCCTTCTTCCGCCGCTTCTTCCGGAACCGTAACATGCTGCAGCATATGCTTCCAGTTCGGTTCGTTTTCGGTTTTCTCCAGCTCGAGTCCTTCATGCGAAAGATGCCAGATATTTTCGTCGCGGCTGTACGACTGATCCTTCTTCATCGGCACTTCCAGCCCGCGTTCTTCCAAAAAGCGGATTTCCGCCTCGCGGCTGTCCATATTCCACAGCGGATCGCGCCAGGCCGCAATCACCCGCAGATCAGGCGCGAACGCTTTGATCGCGAGTTCAAAGCGAACTTGATCGTTTCCTTTTCCTGTAGCGCCGTGACAAATCGCGCACGCGCCTTCCTGCCGCGCGTACTCAACCAGAATTTTTCCGATGAGCGGGCGGGCGGTCGACGTCCCCAGCAGATAACTGTCTTCATATACACAGTCCGCCTTCAGCGCAGGCCAGATGTAATCCGTAATATATTCTTCACGCGCATCAACCACATAGCAGGCGGAAGCGCCTGTTTTCAGCGCACGCTCTTTGATTTTTGCCCAGTCGTCCTGCTGTCCGACGTCCACGCAAACGGCGATCACGTCGTAATCGTAATTTTCTTTCAGCCACGGAATGATGACGGTTGTATCCAGACCGCCGGAATACGATAAGATTACCTTTTCTTTTGCCACATCGTCCTCCTTGGGAATCCCGGAAATCCATCGTACAAAAAAACGGGGTTTAAAGCAAGATGAAGGGGAACCCGTCAGGCGTTCTCCAGCTCCAGAACCTTTGCGCTCAATTCGAGAACTTTCTTATGGAAGAACTTCTCGATCATGTTCGGCTCCAGCAATCCGGAAAACTTTCCGGAAGAAGAAACAACCGGGATACTCTCCACCTGGTATGTAACGAACATCTCCCGCACGCGGGCGACAGGCGTATCCGGAAGGCAGACAACCGGCGCCGGATCCATGATGTCGCAGGCCAAAAGCGAATCGGAAAGCACAGCACCCAGGGCGATGACTTCTTTCAGGTGTTCAATGGTAATAACGCCGCAGAGTTTGCCGGTAATATCCGACACCGGGCAATTCAGCGACGTGCGGTGCGCAAAGGCTTCCACAACCACAGGGAAAGGCGCAGTATCCAGCACCATACATTCCGGCTTATCTCCGGGGAACGCGGCAAGTACGTCGCCCGCCGTGCTTTCGCGCAGCAAATCTTCTTCCGTAATATCCAGACCGGTTTCGCCCGCCCTGGTGACGCCATGCTTCACACAAACCGGACCGACCAGCTGCACAATGAATGTGGTAGCGGTAATAATCAGCGGAACAGTGCGGCCGAGTTCGCTTCCGGCAAACATATGCGAAGCGGAAATGGAAAGCCCGATGGCCACGCCGGCCTGGCTCAGCAGGCACCACTTCAGGTATTTGCGCACCGTAGCAGGCGCGCCGGTTATTTTGGCGCCGAGTGTGGCTCCAACAGATTTGCCGGACGTCCGCGCGGCGACATACACCAGGGCAAGCACCGCAAACAGCGGCGTAACCAGATGCAAATCCAGATCCGCGCCGACCAGAACAAAGAACAGCGTGTACACCGGCGGAGTGAACCGCTCCACAAGCCGGAAAAAACGCGCCGCCGGGAACGGAGAGGAATTTGCCACAACACAGCCGCACGCCATTGCCGTGAGGATCGTATCCAGCCCGAAAAACGAAGCCGCGCCGGAAGCAGCCATCACGCAGCCGAGCGCAAAACACAGCGCACGGCTGTCGTCATTTTTCACCACGCACAAAATCCGCGTAAGGAGAAAACCGGCCAGGGCGCCGCCGCCGGCGGAAAACACCAGACGGTACAAAATACTGAAAAGCTGTGCGGAAAAAGAAACTTCCGCCGCGCCGGTCAAACCGGAAACAACGGAAGAAGCAACGGCAAACAGGAAAAGCGCAACAGCGTCGTCCATGGCAACCACGCCCAGCAAAATCGTGGTGAGCGGGCCTTTTGTCCGGTTTTCCCGCAGAACGTCTGTGGTGGCAGCCGGCGCGGTCGCTGCGGAAATGGCGCCGAGCACCAGTCCCTGGGACACCGAAAGGGGGAAATTCCCGGTCAGCAGCCAGGAAACCAGCGTAATGGAAATTCCGACGGTAAAAAACGGAACGACGGATTCCAGCACCAGAATGCCCACAAACTGCCGTCCGTATTTTTTTACCACCCCGGCTTTCAGTTCCGCACCGACCAGAAACCCGATCAACGCAAGCGCCAGACTGCTGACCGGCTCCAGCGCCTGCAAGGCTTCTGCGCCGAACAGGCGTGCGCCGGAAAGACCGCAAAGCAAACCGGTAACGATATAGCCGACAACCTGCGGAAGCCGGAGTTTTTTGAACAAAAAGCCGCCGCAGCTGCCCAGGAAAAGGATGAGCCCGAACAGCAAAACCGCATTGCCGGTTCCCAGCCGGGAAAAATCAAAACGCGCAAAAAATGAAGAAACGGAATGAAGAAAATCCATATCCTTGCCTTCCGGTATACCCGCCGTCAGCCGGCCAGCACACGTCTGAGGACGGCGAGTCCTTCGTCAATCTGGCGGTCAGAAATGTTTAACGGCGGCACCAGCCGCAGCGTGAATTCCCCGGCGGTACAAATGCACAAACCTTTCGGCGCCGCCAAAAGACAGGACTGCTGGACCGCAGCGGCATTTCCGCCGGAACCGTCCAAATCCACGCCGGTCATCAGTCCCATGCCCCGCACATCTTTTATGCAGGGCAAATTCCAGGACCGGATTTCGCGGCGCATCCGGTCCCCGGTTTCCGCAACACGCGCCAAAAAGCCGGGTTTTTCCAGCGTATCCAGCACCGCCAGCGCAGCCGCACAGGCCAGCGGATTGCCGCCGAATGTGGACTGATGGTCGCCGGGCGAAAAAACGTCCGCCGCCCTTCCCCGGAACAGACAGGCGCCCATCGGGACGCCGCCGGCAATTCCCTTGGCCAGCGTCACCACATCCGGCGTCAAGCCCAGCGCCTGAAACGCAAACAAGCTGCCGGTGCGTCCCATTCCGGTCTGCACTTCATCCATCATAAACAGCGCGCCGCATTCATGGGCGGCTTTCTGGCAGGCATGCGCCCAATCGGGATCCAGCGGATGCACGCCGCCTTCGCCCTGCACGCCTTCAACCATCACCGCGCACACGGTTTCGTCCAACGTCTTCAAATCGTCGTAGTTCCCCGGACGGATGGTGCGGAAGCCTGCCGGATACGGCGCAAAATAATCCGGATGAAAAACCGGCTGCCCGGTAGCGGTCAGCGTGGCCAGCGTCCGGCCGTGAAAGGACTTTTCCAGCGTGACAACCGTATTGCGCGCCAAAACCGAAGGCGGCGCAGAATCCCTGTGCGTGGAAAGCCAACCGTACTTACGCGCCAGTTTGAGCGCCGCTTCATTTGCCTCGGCGCCGGAATTCCCGAAAAACACCCCTTCCATTCCGGAAGCGCGCAGCAGGCGGTCTGCATATTCCACGCCGGTATCGGAATGATAATAATTGCAGACATGGATGGCTTTCTGCGCCTGCCGCCGGATTGCCTTGACCAGCGGCGCATACCCGTGCCCCAAAGCATTCACGGCGATACCGGCAACAAAATCGATATACGTTTTCCCGCCTGCGTCCGTCAGCAGGGCTCCTTTCCCGGACTTGAATACGACATCAAAACTGGAATAGTTATTGACCACCCGGCCTTTCCGTTTCATTTTTTTTCTCCTGCTGCCGTCCTGCGTTTATTTTCTGTGCGTCAGACTATGCGTCAGACAATCATCGTGCCGATTCCCCGGTCGCTGAACATTTCAATCAAAAGCGAATGGGGAACCCTTCCGTCAATCACGTGTGTACGCGATACGCCGCCCTTCAATGCTTCCAGGCAACATTCGATTTTCGGAATCATGCCTGAAGAAATCATGCCGGTAGCAATCATCGAAGGAACCGCTTCGCGGGCAATCTGTTTGATCAGCGTATCCGGGTTATTCACGTCGCGGAGAACGCCCGGCACATTGGTCAGCTGGATAAATTTTTCCGCCTTGAGCGCCACGGCGATTTCTGCGGCAGCTGTATCGGCATTGATGTTGTAGCACGACGGATCGCCGGCGCAGCCCATCGCTACCGTAGACACAACCGGGATGAAGCCCTGCGACAGAAGCGACTCCAGAATCTCCGGACGCACTTCCATCACTTCGCCGACAAACCCGAGGTCCACGCCGTTCTTTTCCATTTTCCGCGCACGCAGCAACCCGGAATCCACGCCGCTCAGCCCGACGGCGGAACCGCCGCACTGCAAAAGCAATTTCACAATTTCCTTATTCAGTTTCCCGGTCAGCACCATCTGCACGACGTCCATCGTATCCCCGTCGGTATAACGGAGCCCGTTGATGAATTCCGTTTTCTTGCCGAGTTTTTCCAGCATGGCGTTAATTTCCGGGCCGCCGCCGTGTACAAGCACCACGCGGATACCGATTGTATTCAGCAGGACGATGTCGTGCATCACGGCTGTTTTCAGTTCTTCGTTGAGCATAGCGTTGCCGCCGTATTTCACCACGACGGTGCGGCCGACATATTGCTTAAAATACGGCAGGGCTTCGGAAAGCACCTCTGCCCAGGTTTCGTTGTCCATTTCCGTCATTCCGTTTTCCGTCCCCCGCTATGAGCGGTAATCCCCGTTGATCCGGACATATTCGCAGGTGAGGTCGCATCCCCAGGCGCGTCCTGTCCCGTTCCCGCCGCCAAGATCCACCAGCACGAGAACCTCCGGTCTGTCCAGCACGGACGATGCTTTTTGTTCATCAAAGGGAAGCGGCATTCCGTTTTCGCACACCGCAATTTCCCCGGCCGCACTGCGGAACGACACCCGCACCGATTCCGGGGAAAACGGCACGCCGGAATACCCCAGGGCGCAAAGGATGCGCCCCCAGTTGGCGTCCCGGCCGTAAAACGCAGCCTTCACCAGATTGGAAGAAACCACGGATTTAGCCAGCGTACGGGCGGCTTCCCCGCTGGCGGCTCCGGTTACCAGACATTCCACCAGGCGGGTTGCGCCTTCGCCGTCAGCTGCAATCTTCCGCGCCATAACGGTATTCAGTTCGGTCAGCGCCTGCAGAAACTTTCCGTAGGCTGCATTTTTTTCCGTGACCGGCGTATTGCCTGCCAGCCCGTTGGCCAGAATCAGCAGCGTATCGTTCGTGCTGGTGTCGCCGTCCACACTGACGCAATTATACGTGCACGCCGCACTTTCCCGCAGCGCACAGTCCAGCATTTCTGCGGAAATGGCGCAGTCTGTGGTCACAAATGCGAGCATGGTTCCCATGTTGATATGGATCATACCGGAGCCTTTTGCCATAGCGCCGATGGTCACGGTACGGCCGTCCAGTTCAAAACGGATTTCGCTCTCTTTATAAACGGTATCGGTGGTGAGGATGGCTTCACGGGCAGCCGTGTGTCCTTCGCGGGAAAGCGCGGCGCAGAACCCTGCGGCATTTTTCTCCAGCGTTTCCAGCGCTGTTTCCGGAAACTGCTGGCCGATGACGCCGGTGGAACAAACCAGCACTTCTTCTTCCGGAACCGAAAGCGCGCCGGCCACCGCGCGGGCCATACGCAGCGCGTTTTTCCGTCCCTGCGCGCCGGTACAGGCGTTGGCGTTGCCTGCATTGGCAATCACCGCCTGCGCCTTTCCGCCGGCAACATGCTGCGCCGAAAGTTTTACCGGCTCCGCTTTTACCAGATTTTCCGTAAATACCGCCGCCGCCGTACAAGGCACGCGGGAAACAATAAGAGCCGTATCGTTTGCCGCGCGGGACGACTTGAATCCGCAGCGGAATCCGCCGGCTGTGAATCCGGCAGGCGCCGTAACGCCGCCGGAACTTTCCTCGTTTTTCATGCGCGCATTTTACCGTTTTTTTACGCTTAGGACAATAAGTTTTCCGGCGCGGCGGCTGCCGTCCGGTCGGGATGCAAAGGCAAAAATACAGGAGGGGGGAATCAGGCTGAAAGCATATCTTCGTGGAAAATTTTATCCACATCCAGCAGAATGACGAACTCCTCCCCCTTCTTTCCTACGCCGGAAATGAATTCGGAAGAAATGGTATTGCCGAACTTCGGCGCGGGTTCCAGTTCGTCCATATTCACTTCCATCACTTCTTCCACACTGTCCGCCACTGCACCGAAAATCGTTACGTGATCCGGGTCTTCTTCTGACGGCGTTTTCAATTCCAGAACGACAATTCGCGTACTTTTGGTAACAGGGGAAGGCACAAGACCGAACTTCCGGCACAGATTGACCACCTGGATGCCGTGTCCGCGGGAACTGATAAGGCCTTCGATATAATCCAACGTGCATGGCAGCTGATCGGGCGTACTGTATTCCAGCACTTCCTGTACATGGCTGACCGGCACGGCGTACAGCGTGTCATGCAGCGTGAATGTCAAATACTGGTTCGTCATAATTCCTCGAAGTCCTCGAAATTCTCCGTACCGAAATCCGGGTCATCCGGATCTGCCCCGTCCTGCGCTTGCGGGGAAACCGGTTCCGCCGTTTGCTGCGTACCGCCGCCGGACGCTTCTTCCCCGTCGCCGGGGTCTGTAAATGCGGCGGGCTCCTCTTCCGCGGCGGCTGCGGCGGCTGCAACGTCCTGAGCGGAATCTCCGGCTTCCTGCGCCTCCGGTTCTGCGCCGTCCGCTGCCTGTGCATCCGTCTCCCCTTCAGCCGCAGCAATCGAAGCCATTTCCGAAAACGAGAAAATCCGCTCAACATCCAGAATCAGGATGAAGCGGTCGTTTTGCCGTCCGATACCCGCAATGAACGCCGCAGCCGGGCTGTTGCCCAACTCCGGCGTTTCCTCGCAGCCGATGGTTTCCAGGTCGAGCACCTCGTTTACACCGTCCGCCACAGCGCCGAACACGTTTTCCGTACCCTCTTCCCCGTTCCGGATTTCCAGAACGATGATGCGCGCTGCGGCGTCCGGCTCGCGGTCGCCCAGGCCGAACCGCCGCCGCAGGTTAATC
>JADIMS010000068.1 GCA_017694555.1 Candidatus Avitreponema avistercoris | reverse complement strand
ATCCGCTGCACCGCCGTCCGCGCAGCGGATGAGGATGTCTGCTGTTTCCAGCGCCGGAAGAACCGGCGCCGTATTTCCGCCGCCGGTAAGATAAAGGGCGGCCGGCGTTTCCCCGGAAGCGTGAAAATACCGCAGGTTTTCGCGGATTACGGCTTCGCAGCGGGCAAGCGTATCCGCCCCGACCGCCGGGACGGTGTCCGGCAGCAAAGACCGCTCTGCCGCCAGCTCCAGAATTCCTGCCGCCTGTCTGGGCGTCAGCCGGTTTTCTGCCGCTGCCTGTTCAGCCAGCGCGGTAATGCGGGAAAAATCTTCCGTGCGCCGGTTGGCAATCAGAAAGCCGGTGAGATGCCGGCGCGTAAAAAGCTCCGGGTTGCCGGCGGAAAGGTGTCCGGCGTAGGTTTTAACGGCGAGGCCGTTTTGCGCCTGCCAGCCGGCCCAGTTCCGCTCCAGATTGTTGAAATACACCGACGAGATGTATGAGCGGCCGCCGCCGCTGAGGAAAGAAGCCGGCACGGAAGCGACCGCCTGGGTATATGTCCCGTTTTTGGCGCTTTCCGCAATATAAGCTGCGGCCAGATCTTCCTGAAGCGAGTTTGACGCAGCAGCCGCATGGTACAGGGCGGGAATCCCGGCCGCAAAAGCCTCCGCAGCCTGCGCGTAAGCTTCTTCCGACGCCGCCGGATCCGCCTGGATTTCTGCCAGCGATACTTCCTGCCGTCCGTCGTGAAGCACATAAGCCACAAACGGATTGTCGGCCGTGACGGTCAGGGAGGAAATCTCCGGCGGCGTTGTGCCGGGGGTCCCGCCGTCAAAGGCAGCGCCGTCCAGCCGGTAAAAGTCCGTTCCGGAACGCAGCATAAGTCCTCCGGCTGTATTTTCCAGCCGCACGCCGCGGTCCAGCCGGTAGGGCAGCCGGATCCCGGCAATGGTTTCAGGGATTTCTGCGGAAATCTGCACACCGCCCGGGGTTCCGCCGTCCGGGGCGCGGTTCTGCGCTGCATTCTCCGGATCCTGCGCGCCGGTGTTTACTTCCGCCGGGAAAAATGATAGGGTGACGCCGCGGTCAAATTCCACGGTAAACCGGCCATCTTCCCGGATAAAAGACCGGAGATTCAGAGCGCTTCCTGTTCCGCCGGGAGAAAATGCCAGCACGGGATGCCTGCGGTCGGTAAAAAACGTGA
Organism: Candidatus Avitreponema avistercoris; assembly: GCA_017694555.1. Classification (GTDB taxonomy): domain Bacteria; phylum Spirochaetota; class Spirochaetia; order Treponematales; family Treponemataceae; genus Avitreponema; species Avitreponema avistercoris. The sequence goes on along the minus strand of JADIMS010000068.1, from coordinate 4,019 downwards.
TGCCTTTTGTCGATATGTATAACGGAAGATCCGGTTTGCGGACGCCTGTGCGGCTGTCCGGTGTCTCGGAACCATTGATTCGCAGCGTTCCGATGGATAAAATAAAACCGTTGTTGTTCGAAAATTGCAGGAACAGAATGCCGAGGAAAACGGCGAGGTAAACCGCCAGGGTAAACATAATCCGCCGGAAAATATGAATTGCCATCGGATGTAGTGTACCGGAAACCGGCGGCGAAAATCAAGGTTTTCCGGAATATCAGGATAGTATATGGAGATTTGCAGGATGTTTGATCAAAACCGCCGTCCGGACGGGACGGAAACCGGCGCGGAAAAATCCGCCTGCCCGCTGTTTTTTTCTGCCGCGCTTTTGGCCTGCGCGGTGTCCGTTGCCATTCTGGCCGGCTGCGCTTCTGCGCCGGAAGCCGGCTCCCCGTCCGCTGTTCCTGCCGCGGAACCGGAAGATGCGGCGGAAACCCTGCCGCCGGATGAGACGGCGGCGTTTGACGGATACGCGTTTGCCGCAGGGCTTTTGGCCCGTCTGGATGCAGGCGACTATGCCGGCGCGCTGGCTTGTTTTGACAGTCTGCCCGAACCGGAAGCTTCTTCGCCGGAGATGCAGAAGCTCCGGCTTTCCGTGCTGGTTTCTGCCGGCGACCTGGAGGCTGCCGCGGCGCTTGCCGGCCGGCTGGAAGCGGAGACCGGCGGGAACGACCCGGACGTGCTGTATGCGCAGGCGGTAATTGCTTCGGCGGAAGACCGGCCTGCGGAGCGGACGCGGCTGCTGAAGCGGATGGTGGAACTGGATCCGCAGAATACCGACGCGCTGATGGCGCTGGGCGAAGATTCCTTCGGCCGGAAGGCCTATGGCGACGCGCGGAAATGGTATCAGCAGGCGGTGGAAGCGGATGCCGGAAATCCGGAAGCGCACCGCGGTCTTGCGCATTCGTATTATTTGCAGGACAAACTGCCTGAAGCGCGCGCGGCGGTGGACCAGGCCCTTGCGGCGCACCCGGATTCTGCGGCGCTGTGGGCAGAAAGCGCCCTGATCCGCAGCGAACAGCGGCAGCTTCCCGCTGCTTTGGACGATATGCGCCGTGCGCTGGAACTGGATCCGGAAGAACCGTATTATTGGGGCAATTACGGCGTGCTGTTGGTAAAAGCTTCCAAACTTTCGGAAGCGCGGGATGCGTTTACCGAAGCGATCCGGCTCAATCCGGAAGACACTTTCCCGTATATTTACCGGTGCGGGGTCAACGATACGCTGGGTTATACGGAAGAAGCGCTGCGCGATTACCGTTTCGTGTGCGAACATTACCCGCAATATTATTACGCTGCCGAAGGTCTGGGGGTTTTGCTCTGGCTGCAGGGCGATTATGCCGGGGCGAAGGCTGCCTTCGGACAGGCCTGCGAATATGCGCCGGATAACGTATCGTACGCGCTGATGTACACGCTTTGCTGTTATGAATTGAAGGAAAATGATGAAGCGCGGCGCTTCATCGGACGTTTCATGAATACGCTGGACCGTTCTTCCCCGGAATATTTTGTGTGCCGTCTGTTTTATGACCGGAGCGGGGATGCCGATGTTCTCGGCCGGGTGAACCGCCTGCAAAATGAAGAGCGGAAAGGCCGGCTGATGTTCTACATTGCCTGCTATTACGAGTTGTTCCAGAGCGAATCCCTGGCGCAGAAATTCTACAGCCAGATTGCGGACACGCTTGGCCCGACATTCTTTGAATACCGGCTGGCCGGCGCCAGGGCAGGAAACGCCGCGCAGCCGGCGGAAATTTCCGGAATTTGAGGCAGGCAGCGTATGTGCGGACAGAATCAGGACGCCGGTTTTTCCGGTGCAGAAAAAGAAAAGCCGGATTGCGGGGGAAGCGCCGGGCAGCAGGATTTTCTGCTCCGGCGGATTGTTGCCGGCGGCCGGGAAATTTTGCTGCTGGGTACCGCCCATATTTCGCAGACGAGCGCAGAAGACGTTGCGGCGCATATCCGGGAAGAACATCCGGATAAGGTGTGCATCGAGCTGGATGAAGACCGGGTGCGCTCCATGCGGAACGAAAAAAAGTGGCAGGAACTGGATGTGGTGAAGGTGCTGAAACAGGGCAAAGGATTCCTTCTGCTGGCCAATTTGGCGCTTTCTTCATTTCAAAAGCGGATGGGGCAGGGCGTGGGGACTGCGCCCGGAGAAGAAATGCGCAGCGCTTTGACTGCTGCGGATTCGCTGGGAATTCCCTGCGTGATGGTGGACCGCCCCATTCAGGTGACGCTGAACCGCGCCTGGGCAAAAAACACGTTCACCGGCAAAGTGAAGCTGCTCGGCGCACTGCTGTCGAGCGCCTTCAGCCGCGGGGAAATGACGCAGGAAGAAGTCGAAAGCCTGAAAAACCGGAGCGTCATGGACGGCATGATGGAGGAATTGTCGGCATATCTTCCCCAGGTGAAGGAAGTGCTGATCGACGAGCGCGACCGCTATCTTGCTGCCAAAATCTGGGAAACGCCGGGCAATAAGCTGCTTGCCGTATTGGGCGCCGGGCATCTGGACGGCACGGAACAGTGGATCCGCCGGCTTGCTGCCGGAGAAGCTTCTGCGGACGTTTCTTCCATTTCTACGGTTCCGCCCAAAAAGAAATCGGCAAAATTCGCCGGCGCGCTGATTCCGCTGCTGATCCTGGCGCTTCTGGCTGCCGGTTTTGTCACCGGGGGAGCCGCAACATCGGCGGAAATGCTGCTGCGCTGGCTGCTGTGGAACGGTTCGCTGGCTGCCGCGGGAAGCATTGCGGCGCTGGCGCATCCGCTGACCGTGCTTGTCTCATTTGCCAGCGCGCCGGTCGCCACGCTGAATCCGTTTGTCGGCGTCGGGCTTTTTGCAGGCATGTGCGAAGCTGCCGTCCGCCGTCCGCGCGTCAAAGATATGGAAACGCTGTCGGACGACGTCCTGCGTTTCCGGGGCTTTTACCGCAACCGGATTGCGCACGTTCTGCTGATTTTTGTTCTTTCCAGCCTCGGCGGGGCAATCGGCAATTTTATCGCTGTTCCGGCGCTCATCACCAGTTTGTTCTGATCGGCGCGCATATTGGTTGCGCAATCTGACAAAATATGATATTTTGTAAAGTGATGAACGACACATCTTTACCCAAACTTTTGCGCCGGATTGCCGGGACATGGCCGCAAATTCCTGCGCAATATTACCGGATGAACGGAGACGAATTTCAGACGGTATCCTTTGCTGAATATTACGATGCAGCGCTGAATTTTGCTTCCGCGCTGCTGGATCTCGGTTGTACCCGGGGCGAACCGGTCGGGCTGATTTCCGACAACCGCCGGGAATGGGCCTGGGCCAGCATGGGGATTATGGCCATCGGTGCGGCAGATGTGCCCCGCGGCTGTGATGCAACGGCAAAGGAAATTACGTATATTCTTTCGTTTGCCGGCTGCCGGACAGCGGTGCTGGAAAACGCCGCGCAGCTGGCTAAGGTTGCCGCCAACCGGGATCAGATACCTGCGCTGGAACGGGTGATTTTGTTTGAAACGCCGTCCGAAGCGGATCAAAAAACAGCCGCGGATGCTTCCCTTGCGCTGTTTTCGTTTGCTTCTTTGCTGGAGAAAGGCCGTGCGCGGCGGGCGCAGAAGCCCGGGGAAACGGAGGCTGAACTGGAAAAAGGCACGCCGGACGAAACCGCTACGATTATCTTTACTTCCGGAACGACCGGGGAGCCGAAAGGCGTGGTGCTTTCGCATGAAAATTTCCTCTGCCAGCTGGAAGAACTTCCGTCCCGGATTCCGCTTGCGCCGGGATCCAAAGCCGTCTGCGTGCTGCCGGTGTGGCATGCGTTTGAGCGGCTGGTGGAATACGTGATTCTGATCAGCGCAGCCGCCATCATTTACTCCAAACCGGTGGGAAGCGTTCTGTTGGCGGATATCGCCAAAACAAATCCCCAGCTTTTGCCTTCCGTGCCCCGCATTTGGGAATCCGTGTACGACGCGGTATTCCGGACGATGCGGAAAACCGGCGGGAT
>JADIMS010000067.1 GCA_017694555.1 Candidatus Avitreponema avistercoris | reverse complement strand
ATTTTATATTCTGTAAACGGCATGTATTCCGCAAACGGAACAAGCTGGATTTTTCCGTACCAGTCGAGGATTTCGCCCTGCGGATTGAGGAGAAGCGCGGCATTGAATGCCTTCCGTTTTCCGTTTTCCGTTTCCACATGCGGTGATCCCGTAAACAGCGGACAGCCGGTTTCCGCCAGAAAGGAAAGAAAGGAATCGCCTTCCGGATACAGGCGGTAATAGCGGCGGTTGATGTTGTAGGCATAGGGCAGGGATGTTTCGCTCCAGACAACCAGATCAGGCTTTGTACCGGTTGTCCGCAGGCAATCTTCCAGCGCGGCACGGGTCAGATCCTGTAAATTCCGCAAGGCGGTTTCCGGCGCGTTTCCCTCTGTCCAGGGATCCGAATTTTGCTGAATGACGGAAACGCGGAAAGTCTTTTCCGGTTCAGGCAGGTTTCCCCGCGCATACCGGCCGTACAGCAGTGCGGCGGCGCATAGAAGCAGAAAAACCGCGGCAGGTATCATCCGGCTCCGGAATGCCGGCCCGGCAGAGACGGGTACCGCCCCCAGCGGCGTCTTCCGGTATTCCGGGCGGAAGGACGCTTCCGTCCGGCGGTGCAGGAAAGGCACGGCGAGCAGTTCCGCGGTGACAGCCGGGCAAAGGGCGAACAGAAACGAGAGGCCCCAGATGCCGGTTATATCTGCAATCTGCACAAGAAAACGCAGGGAAGAGGCGGTCATCGGCAGCGTTCCCCAGGGATAAGCCAGAAAACCCGTGGATTTCAGCCATTCCCAGCATACCCATCCGGCAGCAAAAGCAAACGGACGGACGGACGGACTGCTGCGCAAAAGCAGGCGCAGGCACCAGCCGACGGAAATCCCCAGTCCGAAATAGGCAGCCGTAGAGGCTCCCAGCGTAAACACTGCAAAATCCTTGAAATTGGCAAGCCAGAAACTGGAAAGAAGGTGTACGCAGGCGATGTGCGTGCCGCAAAGGAGTCCTGCTGCGGCGAAAGACGGCGCCTGCAGCAAGGCTGTATACAGCGGGACGAGGGCGAACAGTCCGCACAGCGCAGAACCGGCAAGCAGGAATTCGTTGGGAATTCCCGCCGCAAGCAGGGCAGCGGAAAGCACGGCGGAAAAAAACAGACGGAAAAAAGACATAATTTTTCTCATTTTATCCATTTTTGTTGAATTGTTTCAATACAACCGATATGATAGTTTGTTATGGCAAGTATTGGAGAATGCCATGAAAAGGAATATGGCTGCCGTCCGGATGCGGCGGCTTCCGTCCCGGGGCGTTTTCATTTGTTGGGCGAGCACACATGGTTTGCCGGCGGGAACACGCTGTCCATGGCCACAGACTTCCGGCTTTCGGTCTCCATTTCTTCCCGGCAGGATTCCGGGTTCCGGATTTATTTTGCCACAACCGGCGAACGGAAGAAAGTTTCTGCCTCCAATTTGAAATACCGCCGCGAAGACCGCTGGGTGAATTCCTTGAAAGCCGTTATTTCGGCGTTTTTGGAACACGGGGAAGATGTGCCCGGCATGAATATTGCGATTCAGTCCGAAATCCCGCCGAATACCGGACTTGGCGTGCCCAATGCCATGAAAGTCGGACTGGCTCTCGCGCTGCGGCGTTTTTTGTCCGCGGGAAAACGGAAAAAGTTTTCAGACCGGGTTTTGCTTTCGCTGGTGGAACGCGCCAATACTCATTTTTTGAATATCCACCCGCACCGTGCGGATTTATTCTGTGCCTTGTACGCAAAGCCCGGTTCCTGCATCAAAACCGACTTCCGGAATCATTCGTGTGAATACGCGGCCTTTCCGGCTGACAAATATGCCGTGGTGCTGGTGGATTCCCGTGTGCCGCGGATTTTTGCGCGGGAGGAACTGGAACTCCGCATTCAGGAATGCATCCGCGCCTATGAAATTGTATGCGGATCCCAGGATGCGCCTGCGGATTTCGCTTCGCTGGAAAACAATTCTTTGCGGGAAATGCCTGGTTTGCCGGAATCGGTACGCCGCCGGGCAGCGTTTATTTTGGATGAAGCCGGGCGGGTGGACCGGGCACTGCGGTTGCTGAAATCCAAAGATTATGCCGCTTTTTCCAAGCTGGTGACTCATTCCCACGAAGGACTGCGGGACCGTTTTGAAATTTCCTGTCCGGAACTGGATTGGATTGTCAAACGCGCGTTGGAATTTTCGTCGCCGGAAAACCCGGATTTGGTGTGTGCCCGGATGACCGGCCGCGGATTCGGCGGATGCGCTTATGTCATCCTGCCTGCCGCACAGGTTCCGGCCTTTGCGGCCCGGCTGGAGGATTATGAGCGGATTTTTGGTTTCCGTCCGCAGCATTACCGGGTGCAGCCTTCCGGCGCGGCGGTTTTACTCTGATTGTTTTTATGATAGGATAAAGTATGCTTGTTCTGCTGACAAATGACGACGGATTGGGCGCTCCGGGATTACATGCGCTTGCGGATGCTTTGACGCAATACGGTCACGAAGTGTGGATCGCCGCGCCGGCTTCGGATCAGTCCGGGGTATCCCACGGCCTTTCCCTGACGGTTCCGCTGCGGATTGATAAGCCGGATGAACGGGTGTTTTCCTGCTGCGGCAAACCGGCGGACTGCGTAATTGCCGCTTTTGACGGTTTGCTGCCCCGCCTGCCTGACGCCGTGCTTTCCGGTATCAACAACGGGGCAAACCTTGGTACGGATCTGGTGTTTTCCGGAACGGCAGCGGCCGCCCGGCAGGCGGCTATCCACGGGGTTCCCGGCATTGCGGTCAGCCTGGTTCTGGACGACGGCAATTTATTTGTACCGGAGGCCGGCGGCCCGCCGCGTTGGGAACCTCTTGCCCGGTTTGCGGCGGAAAACCTGGAAACGCTGGCCGGACTTTGCCGGCGGGATCTCTTTCTCAGCCTCAACGCGGCTTCGCTGCCTTCATACAAAGGCGGGAAAATGACTTCGCTGTGCCGCCGGGTATACCACGATACCCTCCGCTTTTCCCCGCCGCAAAACGGACCGGCGCATTCGGCCTTTGAATGTGTATTTTCCGGCGGATCCATCGATACGGTTTCTTCTGCCGGGGACGACTGGGACGCCGTGCGCGCCGGATATGTTTCTGTTTCGCCGATCCTTGCCCAACCGGCTGTGTGTCCGGAAGTCCTGGCCGCGCGTCCGGTCTGGAAAACCGGCAAAAATCCGGAGGAAGTATCATGACCGAAGGAATGCAGGAAGGAATCCGCCTGTACCGGCGCGGAAAATACGGCGACGCCCTGACCCGCTTTCTTTCTATTCCTGTATCGGAAACGGGAGAAAGCACGGATTTGGCGTATTTTATCGGGCTTTGTTTCGCCCGGATGGAAAAATACGAAGATGCCATCGTATATCTGGAACAGGTTGTAACGGTGGATGAAAATTTGGCCCGCGTATACCAATGCCGCCTGATGCTCGCAGTGGCTTATATTTTTACCGGGCGGACGCGCCTGGCAAATTTCGAGCTGAAAAAACTGATTGATTCCGGGTATACTTCCCCGCAGGTGTTTTCGGCGCTTGGTTATCTTTCCCACAGTTTCGGGGAAGACGAAGAGTCGCTCAACTGGTATGAAAAAGCGTTGGAAATGGATGAAAGCAGCACGACGGCTTTGAATGGACTGGGCTATATTTTGGCAGATGCCGGGAAGGACTTGACCCGCGCTTTGTCGTTATGCAAAAAAGCCTTTGACGGAAATCCGGAAAACCCGGCCTATCTGGATTCGCTCGGCTGGGTGTATTACAAACTGGGACTGGCAAAAGAAGCAAAGACCTACATGAGGCGTGCGCGGGAGAAGTCTCCGCATGACAAAATCATTGAGGCGCATTTTGCCGAAATTTCCAAAATGCAGGAATAGCGGACAAGGAACTACGATGGACGGAAACGGAAAAAAATACGCGCGCTTGCGGCTCCGGATGTGCTTTGCCTTGTTTTGCCTTGTTCTGCCGGTTTGCCTGCTTGCCCAGACACCGGCTTCCGGGGAAGTAACCTCCGCAGACAGGCTGATTGCCGAAGAGGAATTCCGGCGCGGCGTGCAGGCGTATTACCGCGGTGCATTCAACGACTCCCTGATGGTTTTGGAAAAGGCGTTGTCCTATGTTCCGGGAAATCCGCTGGTTTTGGACTGGCTGGGCCGCGCCTATTTCCGTACCGGTTCCGAAGCTGCAGCCATGCGGCATTGGGAAGCCGCTGCAGCCGCCGGGCACCAGGCGGAAATCCTGCAAAGCAAAATTGATACGGTGCGGGAGTGGCGTACCCTGCGGACCCAGGGGATTTCCGGACAGCGTTATGTGGAAACCGGAACCATTCCGGCTGTGCAGGGAAAAACCGTGCTGTTTTCGCAGCCGTCGTCGGTATTACCGCTGTCAGACGGTTCATTCTGGATGGCAGCCTACGGATCGAATGAACTGGTCCGTTTTGACGTGAACGGTATGGTTACGGCGCGGGTCCGCGGTCCGCTGACCGGTTTTGACCGCCCGTTTGACATTCTGCTGACATCCGCCGGCAGTATTCTGGTGTCCGAAGCCGGTGCAGACCGCATTTCCGTTCTGGACAGCAACGGTTTTTACCGTTCGTCTTTTGGGGAAAAAGGCCGCGGGACGGGGCAGTTTCTCGGCCCCCAGTATATGGCGGAGGATTCCTCCGGCAATATTTACGTGACGGATTACGGCAACAACCGGGTCTGCGTGTTTTCCTCCGATTTTACGCCTTTGTTCTCCTTCGGAACAAAATCCGCGGATGCGCCCGGTTTTGTTTCCCCGTCGGGCATTGCCTGTCTGGACGGGCGGGTTTATGTGGCCGATTCCGTTCCGGGGGCGGTGTATGTGTTTGACTCTTCAGGCAATTATTTGTCCTGTCTTTCCCCGCCCGGTTCGTTCCCGGGAATTGAATCCATGCACGTGACGGACGGACTGTTGGTTTGCGCTGTCCGGAACCGCGTCATATTGCTGAATCCCGGAACCGGCGCATTTTCCGAAGCGGTAAATGCCGGAAACGCACCGGCGCGGATTCTGGCGGCGGTGCCGGATGTGAACGGCAATCTGATTATGGCGGACTATGAAGGAAACTGCGTACAGATTGCGTCCGGTATGCGGGATTTGGCCGGCGGCCTTTTTGTGCAGATCGAACGGGTGAATGCGGATCAATTTCCGCTGGTGACGCTGGATGTGCGCGTTGAGGACAGGAACCGCAATCCGGTTACCGGCTTAAAAGAACGGAATTTCCTCCTGACGGAAGACAAGCGTCCCCCCGCTTCTTTCAGCCTGACCGGCGCCGGTTTTTTTGAAACAGCCTGTGATGTCACCGTTTTGCTTGACCGGAGCGCCGGCGCAGACGGATATCTGCCGGCTGTCCGTTCCGCCCTCGCGGAAATTTCTGCGGCTATGAACGGGCAGGGCCGTTTAACGGTGGTTTCTGCCGGAGAAGTGCCGGTGCTGGAAGGCGCCGGTAATCCGGGAACCGCGTGGTGGGATGAATTCGTACCGTCATGTGCGGCTTCTTCCCGCTGGCGTTTTGATCTGGGTTTGCGTCTTGCGGTCAACGGACTGGTGGGCGCAGGACCCCGCCGTGCGGTGATTTACCTTTCTACCGGCGCTGTTTCCGCGGACAGCTTTTCCCGCTACGGACTGGATCCGCTCACGGCTTATTTGCGCAACAATGGGGTAATCTTTTCGGCTGTGCATTTGCAGCAGGGCGCGCTTCCGGATGCGTTTGCCTATCTGGCGGACAGCACGGGCGGCCGTTCGATGTATGTATACCGGCCGGAAGGACTGGGACCGTATGTGCGGGAACTCTCCGTTTCCCCGAACGGGATGTACTCGCTTTCTTTTGAATCGCTGCGCCCGGCGGATTTTGGCGAAGCGTATTTGCCGGTAGAAATTGAAGTATATTTGATGAACCGGTCCGGCCGGGACGAAACGGGTTATTTCTCCCCGCTGCAATGACCGGACTGCGGGCGTCCGAACCGTGCCCGCATTTTTGCCAGAATATCCACGGCTTCTTCCGTTTCCAGACGGGCTTCCGGTTCGTGGTATTCTACAATGCCGGCCGGTATTTCCTTCAGAAAAGGCGAGGGCAGGCATTCGGCGGGGGTTCCGCCTTTTTTCCGGCTGCGGCAGCTGGAAATATACAGTTTGCTTCTGGCGCGCGTGATGGCAACGTAAAACAGACGCCGTTCTTCTTCCAGGTTCCCTTCACCTTCTTCCAGGCTTCTGGCGTGGGGAATCAGCCCGTCTTCCGCACCGGCGATGAACACCACGGGAAACTCCAGCCCCTTCGCGGCATGAATGGTCATCAGATTCACCTTGCCGGCGTTTTCGTCTTCCAGGGAATCCCGGGACATCAGCGTAATCCGGTTCAGGTAGTCGTACAGGGATGTGCGGAAATTATCCGGATCTTTTTCCCATACTGAAATCGAAGAAATCAGGCTTTCGATATTGAGGAACTTAAACCGTGCGGCTTTTTCGTTTTTCCGGTATTCCTGTACCAGATAGCTCCAATAATCGATTTCGTCCACCAGTTTACGGACTTTGTTCGCCAAATCCTTTCCGGAAAGCATTTCTGCGCGTTGTCTGCGGATCAGTTCCAGGAATTCCCCCGCCGCGCTGCCGGATTTTTCCGGAAACAGCAGGTTCTGGCGTTCGGTCAGCGCCTGGAACGCCTGCCAGATCGAGGTTCCCGCTGCGTCTGCCTGCGCGGAAATTTCTTCCACCGCTTTCCGTCCGATGCCGCGTTTGGGCGTATTGAGAATCCGCAGCAGGTTGATGTCATCGTCCGGATTGGCAATGACGCGCAGATAGCTGATAACGTCCTTGATTTCTTTCCGCTGGAAAAAGCTGGTTCCGCCCGACATGGAATACGGAATGTTGCGTTCCAGAAATTCTTCTTCGATGGCGCGGCTGAGGTTGTTTGTGCGCATCAGTACGCCGAAATCCGAAAAAGCAAGTTTTTCTTTCGCTTTCAGGGAAAGTATGCTGTCGGCAATGAATTCCGCTTCTTTGCGTTCGTCGTCGGGCATAAAAATCTCTACCGGCTTCCCGGAACCTTCTCCGGACCAGAGCGCCTTTTGCTTGCGGTTTACGTTATGCGAAATGACGCCGTTGGCGGCGGCCAGAATGGTGCCGGTGGAACGGTAATTTTGTTCGAGTTTGATTTCTTTGCGTGCCGGAAAATCCCGTTCGAATTTCCGGATGTTTTCAAAATCCGCCCCGCGCCACGAATAAATGGACTGATCGTCGTCCCCGACCACGCAGACATTTTCCCCGGCCAGCAGGTGCATGAGTTCGTATTGCTGCATGCTGGTATCCTGGAATTCGTCCACCATAATGTAGCGGAAACGGGACCGGTATTTTTCGCGGATTTCGGGATGTTCGCGGAACAGGCGGACGGGCAGCAGGATCAGATCGTCAAAATCCACCGCATTGTACACTTCCAGCCCTTTTTCGTATTCGGCAAAAAGCGTCCGGTAGCGGTCGGTTGAACTGCCCCATTCTTTGATTCCGCTTTTCAGTCCGGAAAACAATGTTGAAATTCCGTACACATCCATGGCGTCCACAGTGAATCCCAGTTCCCGCCCGGTTTCTTTGATCAGCTGCGCCTTGTCCGTTTCATCATAAATACTGAAATTTTCCCGCCGGGAAAGGAACCGGGCATTTTCGCGGATGATGCGTACCCCGAAAGAATGAAACGTACTGACGGTGAGCGCCTGCAGTTTTTTTCCGGTCAGTTCTTTAACGCGCGATTCCATTTCCCGCGCAGCTTTGTTGGTGAATGTCAGGGCCAGAATCTGCGACTGCGGAATACCGGAATCCAGCATATAGGCAATGCGGTGCGTAATAACCCGCGTTTTGCCGGAACCGGCTCCGGCAATAATCAGTACCTGGCCGTGAATGGTGGAAACGGCTTCATACTGCGCCGGATTGAGCGTGCCTTTGTAATCCAGATTCATGACCCGTATTAAAGCACCTTGGAAAGAAAATCGCGCAGGCGTTCGTTTTCCGGCTCAGCAAAAAAACGGTCCGGTGTATTTTGCTCGCGGATTAAACCGCCGTCCATAAACAGGACGCGCGTAGCCACTTCGCGTGCAAACCCCATTTCATGGGTGACCACCACCATCGTCATGCCGTCTTCCGCCAGCTCCCGCATCAGCTGCAGCACTTCGCCGACCATTTCCGGATCGAGCGCGGACGTCGGCTCGTCAAACAGCATGACGTCCGGATTCATGGCCAGCGCGCGCACAATGGCAATCCGCTGCTTTTGGCCGCCGGAAATGCGGGAAGGGTATTCCTGCGCCTTGTCCTGCAGTCCGATTCTCTCCAGCAAACGCATGGCGGTTTCTTCCGCTTCTTCTTTGCTGCGGAGTTTCAGCGTGACCGGCGCCAGCGTAATGTTTTCCAGAATGGTCAGGTGCGGGAATAAATTGAAATGCTGGAACACCATGCCCATTTTGCGGCGGATGCGGTCCATGTCGGTACCGGGATCCGTAATCCGGGTGCCTTCAAAAATGATTTCCCCTTCATCCGGAATTTCCAGCAGATTCAGACAGCGCAAGAATGTGGATTTTCCGGAACCGGACGGGCCGACGATGACAACCTTTTCCCCTTTGCGGATGGTTTCGTGAATTCCATTCAGCACGGAAAGTCCGCCGAAGCGCTTTTTCAGGTTTTTAACTTCGATCACTTCTAGCCAGCCTTTTTTCCAGAACGGCGAAAATTTTTGTCAGTCCGAGCGTCATGCACAGATAAATTACTGCGCAGGTTATGAGCGGAATCCACGCGTTGTACGTGGCGTTGCGTACCATATCGCCTGCCTTGGTGAGATCCATCACGGCGATGAAACTTGCCACCGACGTTTCCTTAATCAGTACGATGAATTCGCTGGTGTATGTCGGCAGGATCATTTTGACCGCCTGCGGCAATACGATTTTGGACATTGTCTGCCCCCGGGAAAGTCCCAGCGATCGTCCGGCTTCCGTCTGTCCTTTGTCCACGCCCTGAATTCCGGCGCGGAAAATTTCCGTACAGTAGGCGCCGGAGTTGATGCCGTAGGCAATAATGGCCACCAAAAAACGGTCCATCCCGAGCGGGGCAAAAATCACAAAATAGAAAATCATCAGCTGCGTGGCCAGCGGAATTCCCCGGATTACGGTTGTATACAGGTTTGCCGCCGTGCGCAGAATCCGGTTGGCGGAAATTTTGCACAGCGCCGCGCCGGCGCCGATAGCCGTTCCGATGATGATGGCAAAAAACGCAATGCACACGGTGGCGCCCAGTCCCTGCAAAAGCAGGAACCAGCGGTCCCCGTGGATCATGGTGTCATAAAAGGACTGCAGCACGGCGTTTATTCCGTTTTGGCTTTGCGGATGATAATCACCTGCTCGGATTCAAAATACGGAATGGAAAAGTCCACGTTTTTCCTGCGTTCTTCGTTGACCGACATTCCGGCGGCAACAAAGTCTACCGCGCCGGAGGAAAGCGCCGGGATCAGGCTGTCAAAGGCCATGTCCACAACTTCCAGACCGGCGCCGCAGTCCCGCGCGATGAGCCTTCCCATGCTGATGTCAAATCCGACGATTTCGCTGCCTTCCACGTATTCAAAAGGCGGGAAAGCGGCATTCGTACCGAGCCGGAGCGTGCGTTCCCCGCCGGGAATTCTGATGGCCGGAATCACGATATTGCCGTCTGCGGGCATGAAAGCACTGCGCAGCGTATCATAGTCGCCGTTTTCCACCGCCTTGTTGATGGAAGCGTTAATCTGTTCCAGCAGTTCCGTGTTTCCTTTTTTGACGGCGATGGCGTATTCCTCGCGGGCAAACGATCCGGTGAGGATTTCCAGGTCTTGGTTCCGCGCAACGATTTCCCGTGCCGGAAGCTCATCCAGGACAATCGCGTCGATGGCGCCGTTTTTCAGGTCCAGCGCGGCGTCCATGCCGCTTTTAAATGAGGAAAGCCGGACGTCCGCCACATTTTCCTGCACCCAGGATTCGCCGGTGGTTCCGGCCTGTACGCCGATCCGCTTTCCGTCCAGATCTCCGGCACTGCGGATAACCACCTGCCGGCCGCCGCACGAGATAAACGTAAATGCCGCCGCTGCGGCCAAGGCGAAAAGAAATTTTTTCATGCTTTATCCCCCTGAAAGAATATCCCATGATACCATGTTCCCGCGTGCTTTTCAATGCAGCGCGGTGCTTTTCCCGCGGAAAAGACAAAAGAAGAAGCTTGCCGGGAACGCGGTTTGCGGATATACTCTTTTTGTCCGGAAGGAACCCATTTGCGGAGGAGTGATTTTGGCGCGGCGCGGAACGTTCGGCAGGGTGATTGTCCTGCTTTTTCTGATTGTGATCTTGCTTGGCGGCGGTCTGCTGTGGTTTGACTATTTGGGCATCCTGCATACCAGGCATTTGTTCGCGCCGGTGTATGCGCTTTTCGGTATGCAGAATCCTGAAGGAATTTCCACTCTGCCTTCCCAACCGGGAAACCTGGACGAAGACCGGATTGCGCGCCGTCTGGAAGCGGCGGATATCCGCAGCCAGGAACTGGATTTGCGGGAAGCGGAGCTTGACCGCCGGGAACAGGAAATGCTCCGGGCGGCGCAGGAGCTGGCGGAACGGCAGGCGACAGTAGAAGAACAGGAACAGTCGTTTGCCGACATGCTGCGGGCAACGGAAGACCGGGCGGCCAATATCCGCGTGATTGCCGGATACATGAACGGTATGCCGCCGCAGGCTGCCGTGGACAATTTGCTCGCCATGGATGATCAGGACGTGATCGACGTTTTGCGCGCAGCGGAAGATATGGCTGCGCAGGATGGCCGGGCCTCGTCTGTCGCCTATTGGTTCTCCCTCATGCCGCCGGAGCGCGCGGCTGAAATCCAGCGGAAAATGACATCCAAACCCCGTTCCCTTCCGGCCGGCTGACGAATCTTTCCGGAAACGCTCAATAAAACCTGCATTTTTCTCGACAATAAAATGACGGCCCTGTGCTGTCAGGAGGTTGCGAGGTGATGCTGACGGGTGACGCTTTTGGCGCCGTTTCCGGGGAAATGGACCGCCTGCGGGCAGACAGTCTGCGCCCTGCCGGCGGAGATGTCAAAAGCCCGCGGAAGGATGCCCAGACCGGAAATTCTTTCCCGGAAATGCTGGAAAGCATGCAAAATGCCATGGACCGGGCGTCCGGAACCGGGACGGAAGCAGGCCGGGAAACGGAAAACCGGCATCCTGTTTCCAAAACAGACAAAGAACAAGGGAATTTAACCGGTACAGGGAAAGACCAGGATGCAGCCGGGCAAGATGCCGCGGCGGATGCCGGGATGTTCCCGCCGCCGGTGCAGGAACATCCTGTTCCGGTTTTTGACGGAAAAGACGGAGTCCTTGCGGCGGATGTCCTTCCGGAAGAAAATTCCGCGGAAAACAGTCTGATTTCCGTTTTGCCGGACAATCCGGCGGATGTCCTTGCCGGAACGGAAAACCTGCCCGGAACAAAGCCGGCTTCCGCCCGCAGTCAAAAACCGGAAACCGCCGCCGGAGCGGATACCGCTTCCGGGACGGCGGAACATCTGCCCGCTGTTTCTGCGGGTACAGCCGGAGAGACGCGCAGTGCCTTCCGGCTTACGGTAAAAGAAACAGAAACTGCCGGCGCGGCGGAACAGCCGGAACAAACGGCGGAATCCGGAAAGCAAAACCGGGCAGAAGAAAAAACACAGGACGCCGTGCTTTCTGTATTGGATTTGCGCCGGGCAGGAAACCGGGAAGCGGCGGAGCTTGCCGCGGAAAAAATTTCCCCGGACGGGAACGCCGCCGTGCCGGAAATCCGTCCGGATGCTAAGGCTGAAACAGAACCGGAGTTTTTTTCATTTGCAGCAGACGGCGGCCGGAATTCTTTTGCGGATAACGGCGGATTTTCTTTCCGCGGTTCTTCCCCGGTTTCCCCGTCCGGCAGTATGACGGAGGCGGCTTCTGCTCCGTCCGCACCGTTTGCGGAAAAACTGGCTGCAGAACTGCGCTCCCATGCGGCGGATTTGGTGCGCGCCGGACAGATTGTACTGCGGGATGGCGGCCAGGGCACGCTCCGGCTGACCCTGCATCCGGAAACCCTGGGGCAGGTGCGCATCCATTTGGAGCTGTCCGGGGAACGGAAACTTTCCGGCAGGATTTCCGTCTCATCCCGTGAAGCCTGGGAAGCGTTTTCCGGCAGTATGGACAGCCTGGTACAGGCTTTCGCCGAAGAAGGGTTTGATACGCAGGGTTTTGACCTTTCCTGGTCCGGGACGGATGGATCCGGATACGCACCGGACGGGAAAATCAGCGCGCCTTTTTATGCCTCTTCTGTTCCGGATGTAATGCCGGAGCCTGAAGTTTCCGATAATCAAACAGCGTCCTTGCGGACGTTTCGCCGCGGCGGGCTGTACGCCGTGGATGTTTTTGCCTGAGCGGAGGTTTGGATGGAGATTGGATCGTTGTTGAATACCGGCATGAGTTCGCAGGATCAGACGCTTGTGCAGCTGCAGGTGGACTCGTTCAACAAATCACTGGCTGTGAATGGACGGACGGCTAAAACAGAACTTGGCAAGGATGATTTTCTTACGCTTCTGATTACGCAGCTTTCCCATCAGGATCCGACCGCGCCGATGGAAGATACGCAGTTTATCGCGCAGATGGCGCAGTTTTCCAGTCTGGAACAGATGACGAATATGAGCGCCGGATTCACCAAGCTGGCTTCCCTGATCGGAAATTCAGAAGCTTCCGCTGCGGTCGGCAAAACCGTGGATATCGAAGCGGACGGCCAGTCCGTTTCCGGAACCATTACGGCAGCCACCCGGGGGGAATCTCCGTCGGTGATGGTCAACGGGCAATGGTACGGATGGGCGGATGTGAAAACCGTTTATGCAGACAAAAACACTTACGGGGGTAACGACAAATGATGCGATCGCTTTATTCCGGCGTTTCCGGAATGCAGAACCACCAGACCCGCATGGATGTCATCGGAAACAATATATCGAACGTCAATACGACCGGGTTCAAACGGGGAAGGGTGAACTTTCATGACCTGCTGTCCCAGCAAATGAGCGGCGCTGCACGTCCGACGGATGAAGTCGGCGGTGTGAATCCGAAAGAAGTCGGACTCGGTATGAATATTGCCAGTATCGATACCATTCACACGCAGGGATCCCTGCAGACAACCGGTGTACAGACGGATCTGGCTATTCAGGGGAACGGCTTTTTCATTATGCGTTCCGGGGAGCGGCAGTATTATACCCGCGCCGGGAATTTCGGTGTGGACAGCGCGGGAACCCTCGTCAATCCGGCAAACGGTATGCGCGTGCAGGGTTGGCAGGCACAGGAAATAGACGGCCAACTGGTGCTGGATACTTCCGCGCAGCCGGGGGATTTGGTGATTCCCGTGGGCCAGAAAATCGACGCCCGTGCAACAAGTTCCGTAAATTACGCCTGCAATTTGGATAAACGCCTTCCGGAAATACAGGAAGGCGCCACCGAGGCGGATATCCGCAATGCAACCTGGCAGACGTCTTTCAATATCTATGATGAATTCGGCCAGCAGCATGATCTGAATGTTTCGTTTACGCGGGTGCCCGGAACCCAAAACCAGTGGCAGGCGGTGGTTGTTGTGGACGGTATGGACGTCACGGAAACCCGCGCGGGAATCGGCACTACGGACGGTACCACGAACGCATTTTTGGTCAATTTTGACAACAACGGTATGCTGGCTTCCGTAACGGACTCGGCGGGAAATATCACCGCACCGGAAGGGCGGATCAGCGTACAGGTTTCTTTTAACGTAGCCGGCGCCACGCCCGATGCAGACGGCAACCCGCTGCGCCAGACGCTGAATCTGAATTTGGGGGAAATCGGCAGCGTGGAAAATACCATCACGCAGTTTGCCGAACGCAGTTCCACGAAGGCTTACGAACAGGACGGCTACACGATGGGATATCTGGAAAATTTCAAAATTGACCAGTCCGGCATAATTACCGGTGTGTATTCCAACGGCGCAAACCGTACGCTCGGCCAAATCGGGCTGGCAACGTTTACCAACCAGGGCGGACTGGAAAAGGCCGGCGAAAATACGTATGTGGAGTCCAATAACTCCGGTACGGCAAACATCGGCGTTTCCGGTGTGGCAGGCAAAGGGAAACTGATTGCCGGCGCGCTGGAAATGAGCAACGTGGATTTGACCGAGCAGTTTACCGATATGATTGTCACGCAGCGCGGTTTCCAGGCCAGTTCCAAAACCATCCAGACTTCCGATCTGATGTTGGAAACGGTGATTAACCTGAAACGGTAAAACGGAATTGAGGCGCGTTCCCGGCTAGGCGGATATGCCGGGAACGGGAATGCGTTTCCGCTGTTTTTGTTTTTCCGCATTGCGTAAGAGCGGGAAAGCTGATAAAAATAGAAGGGAAACCAAACGTGTTTTGAGGATGCGGAATGATTAAGGTGACCCAGTTGAATGGCAGGGAGTACTGGATAAATCCCCATCAGATTGAAGCGATTGAGACGAATCCCGACGTTACCCTGTCCATGCTTTCCGGGAAAAAACTCGTTGTGCGCGAGACGCCGGAAGAAGTGCTTGACCGCATTGTGGAGTACCGCCGCCGGATCGGCGCATTCAAAAACGAGGAGTAAGGATTCTTATGGATATTGCGAGCTTGATCGGCGTCGTCGGCGGAATCGCCTGTATCGTGTTTGGAGCTTACACCAGCGGTTCTCTAAACGGTTTGCTCGACCTTCCGTCCGTTTTTATCACGATCGGCGGATCCTATATGTGTCTTTACATCACCTATCCGCTTTCCTACGTTATCGGGATTTTCAAAGTCATGGGCCGCGTGTTCAAAACCTGGGATTTTGAGGAAAAGGCGATTGTTCAGCGGATGGTGACGTTTTCCGAAAAAGCCCGGCGTGAAGGAATCCTTGCGCTGGAGGAAGAAATCCAGGATCTGGATGACGAATTCATGCGCAGCGGCCTGCGGCTGGTTGTAGACGGTACGGACGGGGAAATTATCCGTGCGCTGATGGAAAATGAAATCAACCAGATGGAAACCCGCCACAACCAGTGGATCACGCTGATCAACGCGTGGGCAACGCTCGCGCCCGGATTCGGCATGCTCGGTACGGTTATCGGGCTGATCGGGATGCTGAACAACATGGAAGACAAGAGCTCGCTCGGTCCGAATATGGCCGTCGCGCTCGTCACGACGCTGTACGGTTCCATCATGCAGAACTGGATGTTCGTGCCGATGGCTGGAAAGCTGGGCTACCACAACGCGGCGGAAGTCAACGCCAAGGAAATGGTGGTGGAAGGCGTGCTCTCGATTCAGGCCGGTGACAACCCGCGGATTTTGGCGCAAAAGCTTTTGACGTACCTGTCGCCGAAAGACCGCCGGGCGATTGAATCCGATGTGCTGAAAGACTAAGGGGCGGTCATGGGAAGAAAAAAAAGGGAGCCTACCGCCGCTTCAAACGGCTGGCTGCAGACATACGGCGATACCGTTACGCTTCTGCTCAGTTTTTTCGTTATGCTGTTCAATCCTTCGGAAGTGGATGTTACGGAACTCGCGACCCTTACCGCGTCGATCAACGGCGATCCGACGGGCGGCGGCCGTTCCCTTGCGGCAGGACGGCTTTCGGATTTGGGCAACAACATCAATTCCATGCCGTCCATGGAAAAAGGCCGGTCCCTTGGCCTGGCTGTAAAACGGGCGGTCAGCCTTTTTGCGCCGGAAATCAAGTCTTCCAAAATCACCATCACCAGCGACGAACGCGGGCTGGTGATTACGCTGGCTGCGGATTCCTTTTTCCGTACCGCCAGCGCCGAGCTGAATATCGAGGAAACGCGGGGCACGCTGCTGAAACTGGCCGGCTTTTTGTCCGATGAAGGGCTGGCTTCCCGGCGCTTCCGCATTGAAGGGCATACCGATGCCGGGGACACCGATCCGGAAGTCTGGCCCAGCAACTGGGAGCTTTCCGCTGCGCGCGCCATCAATGTCCTGCATTACCTGACGGATTTCGGCGCCGATGAAAGCCGCTTTTCGGTTGCCGGATACGCGGACACCCGGCCGTTTTATTCGAACGATACGCCGGAAGGCCGCGCATACAACCGGCGCGTGGATGTGATTATTCTGGACGAAGGGCATTTTTAATGCTATAATACGTAATATTTGGGATTGTCCGCCTTGCGGGGCAGAAAAGGAAAAGAAACATGAGTGATCAGAACGACATCGATATGGATACCGGAGATGCCGGGGTCAGCGACGGTTCCGCAAAAGGCAGATCCGGTTTTTTGCTCCAACTGCTGAAGTGGATTGCCATTTCCCTCGGCGCCCTGATTTTCATTGTGACGGTGGTTGTCATTACCGTCAACATTATGGGACTGACCGGCCGTCCGGCCACATCTGCACCGGTTTCGGAAGATTATGTGCCGCTGCAGGAACCGCTGGAATGGTACCAGGCGGTGGGGACCATCCAGACGCGCTCGTCGGACGAAATTCCCGCTTCCATTATGGTGGATGTCGCGCTCGGATACACGTTCGGGGACAAAAATACGCCGACGGAGCTTTCCTCCCGGCTGGTGGAGCTGCGCGATTTTCTCCGCTCATTCTTCCACCGGAAAACGGTTCCGGAACTGCAGAACGAAAGCCGGCTGAAAATCGAAATCCGCAATTTCATCAACGACAACATTTTAACCCGTACAAAAATCCGGGACGTGCGTTTTACGCGCTATGATGTAATTGAGCAATAACGGGGACGGAACAGGCGCTTATGACAGAAGTCTTATCCCAGGACGAAATTGACCAGCTTCTTACCGCGATAAGCTCCGGCGATACGGCGGCGGATGATTTCCGCCCGTCAACGGATACGCGCAAAATCAAAATTTACGACTTTAAGCGCCCGGATAAATTTTCCAAGGAACAAATCCGCACGGTTTCGATTATGCACGAAACCTTTGCCCGTCTGACCACTACCTCCCTTTCCGCGCAGCTGCGCAGTATGGTGCATGTGCACGTGGCTTCCGTGGATCAGCTGACGTACGAGGAATTTATCCGCTCTATCCCCACGCCGACTACGCTGGCGGTAATCAACATGGATCCGCTGAAAGGAAACGCCATTCTGGAAATTGACCCTGCGGTGACGTTTTCCATTATTGACCGGCTGTTCGGCGGCACCGGGCAGGGCGGCGCGAAAGTACAGCGTGACCTCACGGATATCGAGCAGTCGGTAATGGAAGGCATTATCGTGCGCATTCTGGCAAATATGCGGGAAGCCTGGACGCAGGTGATTGATTTGCGCCCGCGGCTGGGGCAGATTGAAACAAACCCGCAGTTTGCCCAGATCGTTCCGCCTTCGGATATGGTGGTTCTGGTTACGCTGGAAACCAAAGTCGGCGAAGAAGAGGGGATGATGAACTTTTGCATTCCCTATATCACGATTGAGCCGATTATTTCCAAGTTGTCCAGCCAGTTCTGGTTTTCTTCCGTGCGCCGGACGTCCACTACGCAGTATATGGGCGTGCTGAAAGAAAAGCTTTCCTCCGTCGATATGGACGTGGTCGCCGAAATCGGTACGATCCAGCTTCCTGTGCGGGATGTTCTGGCATTGCGGGTCGGGGACGTTATCCGGCTTTCCGATGTGCGCGTCGGGGATCCGTTTACGCTGAGCGTGGGCAGCAAAAAGAAATTCCTCTGCCAGGCCGGTGTAATCGGAAAAAAAGTCGCTGTTCAAATTTTGAAAAAGCTTGCCGAAACAAATAGTGATGAATTGGAAGAAATGGCTGTAGAAGGAGACGAATATGAGTGATGGATCCATATCGCAGGATGAAATTGACGCTCTGCTTGCCGGCGTGGATATGGGTGGCATGGGAACTTCTTCCGCTTCGTCTTCCAAGACGTTTTCGGATGCCCAGAAAACCGCTCTCAACACATTTTTCGGCAATATCAAACCGTCGGTAAAATCCAATTACGACTCCATGACGGGATCCGGTATTTCGGTGGACGGTCCGGAAATTTCCGTCATGACGCGCGACGGTTTGCTGAAATCCCTGCCGGAAATGGTTGTGGCCACGGTTGTGGATTTTTCCGGCGGTTTGTCCGGCGACCATATTTTCCTGCAGTCGCCGGAATTGGCCGGAAAACTGGTCAGCCTGGTGAATAACGAACCGGGCGCCGAACTGGATGATATGGCGCTTTCCGTGCTGAGCGAAACCATTTCACAGCACGTAGGTGCGGAGCTGACCGAAATGGAAAAAAACGGGATTTCCGGCGTAGCCAACCAGCCGGCAGAAACCGTGCATGTGC
>JADIMS010000008.1 GCA_017694555.1 Candidatus Avitreponema avistercoris | reverse complement strand
GGTGTGGAGAATCCAGCTTGGTTCGTTTGCCCGGGAAGAAAACGCTTTGCGGATGGTCCGTTCCCTGCGCGCAGCCGGTTTGGATCCTGCTTATGAGCGGCACGAAGGGGCTGTGCGGGTTGTCCTTGCCGGTATTGAAGACCGCCGGCTGGAAGACGTCAAGCACACGCTGCAGGAGGCCGGCTTCCGGGATTATATCCTCCGCCGGGAACGCTGAATCTTAGCGGAAGGTCGGATTACGGCGTAAAATCTTTGCGTCCCAGGGGCGTGCCAATCCACACGCCCTCGGCGCCCAGATATTCCCGCCTTTGTCCATCCAGCAAAAACTGTACCGCCGTCACGGTAGGGAATGTGGTGGCGGTAAAGACCACTTGGGACAGCTGTCCGATGTAGCCTTCAATACCGTAGCGGTTAAAGCGGAAATCTTCGCTTAAATTGAGCGTCGCTACGCCGTTTTTTACCACCGCGGAAAGCAGTCTTGTTCCGGGCGGGATCAGCGAAATCAGCCCTTGTTCCGCTTCACTGGCGGAAGGACCGGCAAACAGCGCATGGAGGGCGTCAGCCAGCGGGGAATCGGACTTCGGAATGTCTTTGACGACTTCCTGCCGCAGCACGGCGCCGTCGCTGTCAATCGAAACAAAATACAGCCGCTGTTTCCGCATGGGAACGGTGTTTTGTGCGGTTCCGCTGCCGGTTTCCGGTTTGCCTCCGGCGGCTGCGGCCGGCGGCGTCTCTTCCGCGCCGGAGTCCGGATCCGGGGGTTCCGGCCCTTGCAATGCGGTAATATCTTCGGCAGGCGGGACAGGCATTTTTGTGTCCGTCTCCCCTGCGTCCGGTTCCGTCTCCCCGGCGGGTTCTGTTTCCGCCGCTTCCCCGCCGTTTCCGGCTTCCGTTCCGGGCTGTACGTCGATGCGGATGCCGCCGTCCTCTATGGTCTGCGGCTGGGGTTTGCCCGGGACAATTCCGTCTCCGCTGTCTTCCGTAAAAAATCCGGATTCCTGCAAACTGCGCACGGCCCGGGTAATGCTGTCTTTATTGATAAAAAATAGAACAAAAATCAAAAGAATAAACGCGATCCAGAACAGGCATCCGAAAGGCGCTTGTTTTTTGGAATTTTTCGGCATGGCGCAATCATACGCGGAATCCCGGCGGTATGCAAGACCGGATTTTTATTTTATACTTAGGATATGAATACGGATCCAAACGATGGAATTTTGCGCGGGATCCCCGTGTTTCCCGGCGTGGTGTACGGGGAATTTGTTTTTGCCGCAGAACCTGCGCCTGCCGAAATTCCGCACCGGACGCTCGATCCGGGGCAAACGGAAGACGAATGGCTCCGGTTTGAAGCTGCCCTTCACCAGGCTGAAGAAGAACTCCGCGTGCTGCGGGACGGCGGCGGAAAAGAACAGCGCGAAATTCTGGACGCCCAGCTTTTGATGCTCTCTGATCCGGAATTCCTTCCTCTGGTACGCCGGGAAATGGAAGAACGCCGGGAAAATGCGGAAGCCGCTTTGGATTCCTGTGTCAAAACTTCCGTCCTTGCCCTGCGTGCCGCCGGAGATGCGTTTCTTGCCGCACGGGCTGCGGATATCGAAGACGCTTTCGGCCGCGTGATGGCAAAGCTCCTGCATGCGCCTTCTGTTTCCGGCGCGGATCATGTATATACGGATTATAAAGGAAAAATTCTTGCGGCCAGGAACCTTTCCCCTTCGGCTGCCGTTGCCCTGCGCAATTCGGGCATTGCGGCGCTTGTGACAGAGGAAGGCGGCGCAGCCTGTCATGTGGCGGTTTTGGCCAAAAGCTGGAAAATCCCCGCTGTGACGGGCGTTTCCGGCCTTTCCGCGGCTTTGCACAAATTGCCGCCGGAAAGCCGAATTTTGCTGGACGGGTCGGCCGGCAGGGTGGTGACCGGCCTTTCCCCGCAGGAAGCTGAGGCTTATGCGCAGTCTGTCCGTCCTGAGCCGGATTCTTCCGGGCCGGCAGAATCCCTGCCTTCTGCAACGGCGGACGGAACGGCGTTTACCCTGCTGGCAAATATCGCCTTGCCGGAAGAATGCGCCGGAGCGCTGGCTGCCGGGACAGCCGGAGTCGGGCTTTTCCGCAGCGAATTTCTTTTTTTGCAGGAAAACGGTTTTTCGCCGGCAGATGAAGAGAAACAGTTTCAGGCTTACCGCATGGCGGCGGAAGCTGCCGGCGGGCGTCCCGTCACCATCCGCACGCTGGACGTCGGCGGCGACAAACCGCTGGCGGAACAAAGCGCGCTCCGGGAGAAAAATCCGCTGCTTGGCTGGCGGGCGTTGCGCTTCTGTCTTGCGCGGCGGGACGTTTTCCAGGCTCAATTGCGGGCAATTTTGCGCGCTTCCGCTTTTGGCCGGATTCAGTTGATGTTTCCGATGGTGGCTTCCTGCACCGAATTGGAAGCGGCGCTTTCGGCGCTGGAGGAAGCAAAACTTTCCTGCGTGAAAGACGGATTCCGCTTCGATCCGGAAATCCGGGTTGGTGTGATGATTGAAATTCCTTCGGCCGCTGTCTGCGCCGACTTGTTTGCACGGCGCGTGTCGTTTTTGTCTGTCGGGACAAATGATCTGACGCAGTATACCATGGCGGCGGACCGCGAAAATCCGCAGGTGGCGTATCTGTACGACTGTTTTGAGCCGGGCGTCCTGCGCCTGCTCCGCCATGTGATACAATGCGGCGCCGCAGAAGGCGCAGAGGTTTCCGTTTGCGGGGAAATGGCCGGCGATCCGCTGGCTGCGTGCCTGTTGTTCGGGCTCGGGCTGCGGAAATTCAGTATGTCCTCCGTGCTGGCGGCTGCCGTTGCCCGTGCGCTTTCGGCTTTTTCTTCTTCCGTGTTGGCGGATGCCGCGGAAAAAGCGTTGGCGTGCGCTGCCGGAGCGGAAGCCCGTTCGGTGTTTCAGACTGCGCTGCAAATGGATCCCGGCGTTTATGCGGCTTCCGGGCTGCCGTGAGGATGCAGGGCAAAAGGAGCGGGTAAATCAATATGAAGCAAAACCAGCAGGCAATGCCGGAAAAAGGGTCCGGGCAGAATTTTCCGCCGGAGTATGCAGAAACCGGCGCGCCGGATACGCTTTTGTTTTCCGGGGAACGGAAATACCGGAATCTTCCGCTCGTTGTCATTGCCGGCCGTCCGAACGTAGGCAAATCCACGCTGTTCAACCGTTTTTTGCATACCCGCCGTACCATTACCGATCCTACGCCCGGCGTAACGCGGGACATCATTGAAGAAGACGCTTTCCTTTGCGGAAAACCCGTGCGCCTGGTGGATACCGGCGGATTCAAGCTGGATCACGGCGCATCCGGCGCGGAAAAAGCGCGGAACCGTGCGCAGCGGGCTTCCGGCTTGGCGGACGAAGCAGAGATGGATGCGCTTGTGGTGGCCAAAACAAAAGAAGCCCTGGCCCGCGCCGACCGCATCGTCCTGCTGCTGGAAGCGGGGAATATAACGCCGGAAGACGAAGAATTCATCGCCTTGCTCCGTCCGTACTGGGATAAGGTTATCGGCGCGGTGAATAAAACCGAAGGCGGCCGCGGGGAAGCGGAAGCGTGGAATTTCCTTGCGCTGGGATTCCGGCGGCTGTTTTTGATCAGCGCGGAACACGGCGACAATATTCCGGAACTGGCGGAAGAAATCGTTTCTTCGCTGGATTTTTCTGCGGTGGAAGAAGACAGCGAAGAAAAGCGCATCAAAATTGCGGTTGTCGGCAAACCGAATACCGGTAAATCTACCTTGGTCAACCTGCTGACCGGAAAGCCGCTTTCGATTGTTTCGGACGTAGCCGGAACCACGCGCGATGTGGTGGAAGGTTCGTTTGTCTTCCGGGATCAGGAATTCCAGGTGCTGGATACTGCCGGAATCCGCCGCAAAAGCCGTGTTACGGAGAATGTGGAATATTATTCGGTCAACCGGGCCATCAAAACGCTCCGGAATGCCGATCTTGTCTTCCATATGATTGACGCAGAAGAAGGACTGACCGAGCAGGATAAAAAAATTGCCGCGCATGCCTGCGATGCGGGGGTCGGTGTGATTTTCATCCTCAATAAGTGGGATACCGTTCCGGGCGGAAAAAAAGCTTTTCCGGAAGCGAAAAAACGCATCAACGTGATGTTTGCGCGCATGGAATATGCGCCGGTTCTTCCGTTTTCGGCTTTGCGCGGCGACGGCGTACAGGAGCTTTTACAGACAGCGCTTTCGTTGTACGGGCAGCTTTCCCGGCGCGTCGAGACTTCGGCGCTCAATTTGGCTTTGGAAGACTGGGTTCAGGAATATCCGCCGCCGCAGCGGCCGGGCAGCCGTTTTAAGCTGCGTTATATGGTGCAGGTGCAGACGAATCCGGTTAAGTTCCTGTTATTTGCCACAAACCCGCACGCAGTTTCGGCGCAATACCTTTCGTATCTGACCAACCGGCTCCGCAGGGATTTCGGGTTTTCTGCAATTCCGCTGCTGCTGGAAGTGAAAGGCAGCCGGCGGGAACGGGAGCGTGCAAAATGAACCGGGGCGGCGGTACCGGAGGTTTTTCCGGCTTTTCTATCGGGCAGGTTGAGCGGATGATTGGCGTGAAAGCCCATGTCCTCCGGTATTGGGAAGAGCAGGTTCCCCTGATCCGTCCGGCCAAAGATTCGCTCGGGCGCCGCTTTTATTCTTCGCGCGATGTTTCCCTGCTGTACCGGTTGAAATATCTGGTATATGAAAAACATTTTACGGCACTGGGCGCGGGCGAGCAGCTTCTGCGGGAGTTGTCCGGCAATGCGGTGCGCGGCGCTGCAGCCGGGACTATACAGGAAATCCGCCGCACGCTGATGGAAATTTACGGAATCGTGACTGCGGAAAGCCGCGGCGCACCGGAGGAACCATGAACCGGCAAACGGAATCACAAAATCAACCCGGGAAAGAAAAACACGGCGGATCTTCTGCGCCGGAACCGTTTTACGCTCCGGTTTTGCGGCGGAAGCGGGGGCGCGTTTCCCCGCCGTCCGGCGGCTCCGGTGTACATACGCCGCGTGCGGAAAAGCCTTCCGCGCCCGGTTTTCTGTCTGCGGTGGAAGGCCGCAGGCTGACGGCGGGAATTCCTTCCTGCGCGGGGGATCCGGTATTTCCGGCGCTTTCTCCGGAAGCACAGAAAATGACGGAAGAACTGGGCGGCATTTTGTCCGCGGTTTTTCCGCTGGACAAAAAAAAGCGGAAGGCAATGCTGCATGATATCCGTAATTTGTCGCGGATGCTGACCGACAGCCGGGGTGAACGCCCCTTGGGGTATATGAATCGTCCGGCAAATCTTTCCGCGTATGCGCATTATTTTTTATGGTGGAACATCGTGCGGCTTGCCCGCCTGTTTGCCGGTCTGCAGCCGGGCTCTTCCCTGCCGGATCATTTTGCCGCTGTGGATTTGGGATCCGGTCCGCTGACCGCTGTCTGCGCCCTGTGGATTGCCTGCCCGGCATTGCGGGAAAAAGCCGTCACCTGGTATTGCCTGGATATTTCCCGGGAAGCCTTGTCTGCCGGTGAGGAAATTTTCCGGCGTCTTTCTGCTTCTTCCGGCGCTGCCGTCCGCTGGCGGATTGTACGGATCCGGGGGGAAATCGGCGTAGGATTGAAAGAAAAAGCCGCGCTGGTGATAAGCGCCAATGTGTTCAATGAATTGCCGGATCCTGCCCGTGCCGCAGAAAGAACGTGCGGCTTCCGGGTGCAGGCGGATTTTGATGACGGAAACGGATCCAAGGCTTCCCGCGTGTCTTCTGCCGCCGCCGGGGCGTTTTCCCTGGTTTCTTCCTATGCGGCGGCAAACTGCGAGATTCTGCTGGTTGAACCGGGAAATCCTGACGGCGGCGCGCTGGTTTCCGGTTTCCGGAAGCAGGCTTTGACGGCCGGATTTGTTCCCGTTTCCCCTTGCCCGCATACCGGGAAATGCCCGTTTCCGGGATCCCGCAGGAAAAAATGGTGCCATTTTGCCTTTCCTTCCGCTTCCGCGCCGGCGGAACTGCTTTCGCTGTCAAAACAGGCCGGGCTGCCGAAAGAGCGCGCGGCGCTTTCGTTCCTGTATGCTGTCCGCAATGGCGCAAAACGTCCGCAGAAAATGCCGGACATAAAAAAACGGGAGGAAACCCGCGGGGGACACCGGGCTGCGCCGGATGCAGGCGTATTTCCGGTGCGCATCCTTTCTGAAAAAATCCGGCTTCCCGGCGGCGCTACAGGGCGTTACGGCTGTTCTCCGGCCGGAATGGTGCTGCTGGCTGCGGAAAGAGGCTTTTCGGACGGTTCCCCCGCGCAGTTTTTGGACGGGCTGCCGTTTGGCGCGCTTGTTCCGCTTGTCTTTCCGGCGGCGGAACTCCCTGTGCCGGATGAAGCGGCCCGGGATCCGGTATCCGGCGCTGCCGTAATCGGTCTTGTCAGTTCCCGGAAGGATTTCCGCCGCCGTCCGGCAGACAGGCGAGGGGATCGGTCCCGTACAATTTCGCGAACTGCCGGCGGACGGCGTGGAGGTCGCGGGGATAAGGCGCGGTGAATTCCATCGGCTCCCCGCTTTCCGGGTGCGGAAAAGCCAGCCGGTAAGCATGCAGCGCAAGACGGCTGATGAGCGGTTTTTCTTCAAATTCGTCGCCGCGCCATGAACGCTTGATTTTGGACAGGTACAACGGTTCTGCGCTGCCGTACAAAGCGTCGCAGGCAATGGAAAAGCCGAGCAGCCGCAAATGCGCACGGATTTGATGCGTCCGTCCGGTTACGGGCGAAGCTTCCAGCCAGCTGAAAGCGCCGCAGCGTCCCAGATTCCGGAAGTCCGTCCGCGCGCTTTTCCCGCCGTGCCTGTCCGGTACGGTACGGTGCATTTTGTCCCCGTCCGCGCGCAGCGGCATGGAAACGGTTTCTGTTTCCCATTCCGGATTCCCGCGGATTAAAGCGTGGTAAGTTTTCTGCACTTTCCGGTGTTCGAACGCCATGCACAGCGTCCGGTGCGCATGGGAATGCAGCGCGTATACGACAATCCCGGAAGTATCCCGGTCGATGCGGTGTACGGCGTACAGCCTTTCCCCGGGCCGGCAGACAGAAGCCGCTGCGGTATCGAGCCGCGGCGCATCCGGATCCCAGCGGTCTGCGGCCACCGAAAGTCCGGCAGCCTTATTGAGCACAACGATGTCGTTGTCCTGGTAAAGGACGGAAAACGGCGCACGTGTTTTCATGAGACAGCCGTTTTCCCGTCGATGCGTTCGATGTCAAAGGGCGTTTCCTGGTACACAAAGTAATTCAGCCAGTTGACAAAAAGCAAATTGGCGTGCGCCCGCCAGCCTACGGGCGGGATTTTTGCCGGATCGTCATCGGGAAAATAATGCTCCGGAACGGCAATGTCCAGCCCTTTTTCGCGGTCGCGGCGGTATTCGGCAGCCAGCGTGTCCGCATCGTATTCCGCATGTCCGGTGACAAAAATACGGCGGCCTTCTTTTTCCGCCATCAGGAAAATACCCGCTTCCGGGGATTCCGCCAGAATTTCCAGCTCCGGATGGTTTGCCGCGTCTTCCCTGCGGATTGCCGTGTGGCGGCTGTGCGGCGCTTTGAATGTGTCGTCAAAGCCGCGCATCAGCTTGTGGCGGGGATTCAGCACTTTGTGCTCAAAAATGCCGAATACCTTCCGGTCCAGATGGTGCTTTTCAATACCGTAAAAATGGTACAATGCAGCCTGCGACGCCCAGCAAATGAACAGCGTACTGAAAACGTGATCCGTGCTCCAGTCGAGAATGGTTTTCAGTTCTTCCCAATAATCGACCTTCTCAAACGGCAGGTTTTCCACCGGCGCGCCGGTAATGACCAGTCCGTCGAATTTTTCATGGCGGACGCTTTGGAACGTGCGGTAAAACGTTTTCAGGTATTCCGGACTGGTGTTCGCCGAAACGTGGGTTGCCATCGTTAAAAATGTGATTTCAATTTGCAGCGGCGTATTCCCCAGCAGCCGTAACAGCTGGGTTTCCGTCACTTGTTTTGTGGGCATGAGATTGACGATGCCGATTTTCAGCGGGCGGATGTCCTGCGTGGAAGCCCGGCGCGCGTCCATGACAAAGATATTTTCGTCCGCCAGCGTTTTTGCCGCGGGGAGCGAGGCAGGTATTTTTACAGGCATAGGCGTTCCCGTCCTTTTCCGGTCGTCCGGACGGAAAATTGTACAGAAAAAACGCCCTGTGTAGCAAGTGCCCCGCGCGCCGCGCAGTCCGTCAGCGGGTAAGGCGGTGCAGGTGCATGCGGAAAATTTCGTCCGTATCGGTGCGGGCGGTAATCCCGAATGCCGGCATCGGGCTTCCCGGCTCCACCGTGCGGTACAGGAGTTCGGGACGGCTTTTGTATGCCGGGCTCTTTTCGTCGTTGATCCACCAGTCCAGAACGCAGAGAATGGAAAGGCAATAGCGGAGAAGCATCGCATTCGTCCGCTGCCGGGAATTCCGTCCGCCGCACAGTGCGTCCAGCCGCTTGGAAACTGCGTTGGAAATGTCAAACCGGTACGGCTCAAAGGCGTTGACAACGCCGCCGGGCAGCCGCGCGGCTTCCCCGCCGGAAGAAAGATGGTTTGTCCGGGCTTTTTCGATTGCGGCCGAATAGGCTTCCAGCAGCGTTTTGAGGCCTCTGACGCGGGAATACAGCGGCGGCAGTTTCGGATCCTTCGTCATTTTCTGGAATCCGTACAGGCGCGTGTCAAAATACGGCATAAAATATTGCCGGATCATCGAATACATATGCGACATGAGTTTGACGGCGTAAGGGCTTTTGGCAAATTCCGGCTGGCTGTAAATCTGGTGGGTGTAGGATTTGATGTCATCCCCGAACGTTTTGTCAAAAAGATTGGCCTTGTA
Source organism: Candidatus Avitreponema avistercoris (assembly GCA_017694555.1). GTDB lineage: Bacteria > Spirochaetota > Spirochaetia > Treponematales > Treponemataceae > Avitreponema > Avitreponema avistercoris. The sequence continues at coordinate 3,932 of JADIMS010000008.1, read as the reverse complement.
CAAAATCCAGTCGTCCAGGATGAGATAAATATCGTCTTCTTCCTGCGGGTTGTCTTTGGTCGGGACATTGAAATTGACATGCCGCAGTCCCTGGAACAGCTCGGCGAGAATCTGAAACAGAATCATGGTAATATGCATCGGATTTGCCGGATTGAGCTGGATGAATGCGTCGGAAAATTGCAGCACCGGCGCAAAATAGGGCGCAAAATCCCGTACTTCTTCCGGAAAACGCGGCAGGGTTTCCCATCCGGCTTCCGGGAACAGTTTTTCCAGGGTACTGAGCCCGATGGCGGCCTGCTGCGGCGGCCCGTCTTTTTTTTCTTCTTCCGCCGCTTTCGGGACAGCGGCCGGCAGCGGTTTTTCCGGCGCCGGGAACAAAATTTCTTTGGCGTCTGTTTCCAGCCACGCGAGCACTTTGGAACCGTTTTTGTAAAACAGGTCGTGTTCGTCCAGCATTACCGGCGAAACCATCCGCAGCACGAGCGGATACAGCGCCGGAAAGATTTTTTCATGCAGGTAGCTGAATTCCCGGATAGCGGTCAGCGTATCGTTCCGCAGTCCCTCCGGATCGGAGGCGATGCCGCTGTCCAGAATGTGTTTGCAGATTCCCCGGTAACAATGCGCGCCGTATGCGGCAGAGATGTAGTAAATCCGGATCAGGTTTTTGTACAGCGCTTTGATGAATGGCTGGACCGCGGACAGGGAAACGCTGCGCGCCACCGACTGGATATGCGTAAGCATCTGGCTGAGCGTTTTCAGGTCGATTGCAGACACGGCACGGAGGATGCCTTCCGCTGTGGGATTCCAGTTCCGGATCGGCGTAAAAAAAGCTTCGGAACGGCCGGGCGGTATCATTTTTTTTGTGGCTACCACAAACGACTGGATGTGACCCAGAAAGTCGTTCAGCGTATACAGCACAAAATCCGGATTCAGCAGATTCCGCCGGTTTGCCCGCAAAAATCCGCCCGGTTCTTTGATGCGGTATTTCGGATCGCACAAAAGCGTTTCGATGGCCGCCAGTTCTTTTTCCGTTGTGACCGGCAGTCCGTCCGGCCCCCGTTCGATACCCGTCATGGTCGTACTCCGGAATTTTTCATAAACGAAGTAAAATCTTTTTTGCGATGCCCGGAAAATCCTTCAGCGGAAGCATTTCGCCGTCCGCTGTCATCAGGGCGCCTTCAAAGTTGCCGTATACGGTTTTGTACTGCGTCCGCACAATCAGCAGGCTTTTTTTGTGGGCATACACGGAAACCGGAAGGAATTTCAGGTCCACCATGTTTTCGGTATCCTGGATAATCCACTCCCCGGCGGATCCGTACGGCCGGGTAATCCGCACCGGCGGCAGCGGCGTAATTTTCCCGTCGTACAGCAGCACGTTGCTGTTGCATGCATAATCGTCCTTGGAAACGGAATCGCCCAAACAGAAAGCCAGCACTTTCCCGTTCCAGACGGAAAAGCCGTACAGGCGCGCAGCTTTTGTCCGCAGGGAAAAATACGCTTCCCGCAGCTCCGCGAGTGCCGCACCCTGAAAACGCTGTGTTTTGCCGCTGCAGGAAATCTCCCCGCCGGCGTATCCTGCTGCATATATAGAAGCCTGGCAGCGTCTCCGGTTGACGTACGGTACCAGTGCAGAAAATACGGCGCCGCCTGCCGCCGCGCAGGAAAGCACGAGTTTGCCGGACAGATCCTGGCGCCGGTTTTTTGCCCCGCGTGTTCCGGTCAGTTTCAGCGCGAGGGCGAAGTTGTGCAGGTTTTCCCGGATGGAAAGCCTGGCGAAATTCCGTTTTTTGCGGCAGGAAATGGAGCCGCCTTCAATTTTGCGGGGCATCCGGGTCAGGCGGTTCAGAACCGGCTGACGGTACACGTGCCGGACGGCGGTTTTCCGGTTCCAGACAACCGTTTCCATGTAGGCAAAAACCGGGTTGGAAAAGAAAAACGTTTCGCCCAGGATGTCTCCGTCGCAGAAAAAGAAAGACGCCGAGCCGAATATCCGCAGTTTGGTCACTGCCGACGGAATCGGAAACCCTCCGTAAGGACGGCGCATACCGGAGATGTCCAGGAATTTAAAACTGCCCAGATAAGAGCCGAAAGCCGGTTCTTTCCGGAAAACAGGATATTCCGGCGCTTCTTTTAGTTCCCTTGTATACATTGCAAAACCCGGCGCAATTATAACACAGCTTTTACTTGCGCAACAGAGGTTTTCGGCTTATCATTCGCTGATATGAGCGTTTCGTTTTATTCTCTTGGCGCCGCGGAAGAAGTTACCGGATCCAAGCATGTGCTGGAAGTGGACGGCCGGCTGGTTCTGGTAGATTGCGGCGCGTTCCAGGGAAAACGGGCGGAGGCAGACGCCAAAAACCGCTCGTTTGACGTTCCCGCCGGGCAGCTGGATGCCGTGGTTTTGACGCACGCGCATTACGATCACAGCGGGCTGATTCCCATGCTCGGCATGAACGGGTTTTCCGGCAGCATTTACGCCACGCCGGCTACGCGGGATTTGGCGAACCTCATCATGATGGATTCCGCCCGGATCCAGGCCCGTGATGCCGAATATCTGGCCAAACAGGCGGCAAAAACCGGCGCGCCGTTTACGTGGAAACCGCTGTTCCGGGAAAAAGACGTCGTGGCGGCCATGAATCAGTTTGTCACTGTGTCGTACCGCCGTCCCGTATGGATTTCGGACCGCGTGCGGCTGGAATTTTTTGACGCGGGGCACATCCTCGGTTCGGCTATGGCGCTGCTGACGGCAAAAGACGCGGCGGGCCGGGAACTCCGGATTTTGTTTACAGGCGATCTGGGCCGCAAGGGAAAATCCATCATTCAGGATCCGGATATTCCGCCGCCCGCAGATTATCTGGTTTTGGAAAGCACGTACGGGAACCGGCTGCATGAAACGCGGGAAAATGCGCTGGAGAAACTGACCGAGATTGTCCTCAAAGCGGTACGCATGAATGGCAAGATTATCATTCCTGCCTTTGCAATTGAACGCACGCAGGAACTGGTATTTTACCTGCATCTGCTTGTGGATCAAAAACGCATTCCGGAGGTGCCCGTCTACGTGGATTCGCCGATGGCGGTCAATGCCACGACGATTTTCCAGGTTCACCCCGAATGTTACGATGAAGAAATCAACCGGGCTTTCGTGGTGCACCACAAAAATCCTTTCGGATTCAATTCGCTGCATTTTATTACCAGCGTGGAAGAGTCCAAAATGCTCAATGAACAGGAAGGCCCGATGATTATCATCAGTGCCGACGGTATGTGCGAAGCGGGACGTGTCGTGCATCATCTTGCCAATAATATTGAAGACCCCACGGCGCAGATTCTTTTGGTCGGCTACATGGCGGACCACACGCTGGGACGGCGTATCCAGAACCGGGAACCGGAGGTGAAAATTCTTGGCGAATGGCGCACGGTGCGGGCTGAAATTTCGGAAATCAATGCGCTGAGCGCACATGCGGATTACCGGGAAATGACCGGCTGGCTGCAGGAGTGGAACAATCCGTCCCTCCGCCGGATTTTTATGGTACACGGCGAACCGGATGTGCAGGCGGATTTCCGCGCACATTTGGCGGACAGCGGTTTTACGGACGTGCAGATTGTCAAACGCGGGGAGCATTACACGCTGTGAGCGGGTACGGAGTTTTAACCGGCTTTCACGCGGTGGAAGAAGCGGTTCGCGCAGCCGGGAATTCCGCGCAGGGGCATTCAGCCGCCAAAAACGGAATGCGCCTGGTATTTTCCAAAGAAGGCCCGCGCGTCAGGCGGATCCTTGCCATGGGGAAAACGCTGGGAATTCCCTGCCGTCAGGTTCCTGCCGCCGAACTGGACGCCCTTACCGCCGGGCTGCCGCCGGAGCTGCGCGACCACCGCGGTCTTGCGCTGGTGCTGGAAAACGGAACCGGCGTGTGCGCTTCCGCCCCGTTTGCGCC
>JADIMS010000066.1 GCA_017694555.1 Candidatus Avitreponema avistercoris | reverse complement strand
CCCCGGTCCGGCGGCGCGGATTTTTTCCGCAGCTTCTTCCGCTGAAAGGCCTTCTGTGTTTTCCCGCGAAAACAGATCTTTCAATGTGCACTGTCCGTTTCCGTCCGGGAACAGTCCCCACCGGATACCTTTCCTTTCCGCCCATGCATATTGGATTCCCGGCTTTTTTTGATCGGGAAAAACCTCGCAGGCTACGCCGTATTTCCGGATTTCTGCGGCCAGGCGGTACCGGTCTTCGGTCCGGCTGTTTTCCTGCCAGAAAACAAGCGCCTGCGTAAATCCTTTTGCGGCAGAGCCGGGCTGCAGTTTTTCCAAAGCGGCGATGAGTCTGTCCAGACCGATGGATGCGCCTACGCCGGAAATTTCTTCTTTCATGTACAAACCGGCAAGATTATCATACCGGCCGCCGGAGCATACCGACCCGATTTCCGGTAAGCCGTTCAGGAAAGTCTCATAGACGATGCCCGTGTAATAATCCAATCCGCGTGTGATGGACGGATCCAGGCAGAAAGTGTCTTCGATTTCTTCCGCCTGCATACAGGCATAAATTTCCCGCAGCCGTTCCGTATCCGCTGCCGGACCGCCTGCCGCCGCTTCCATTTCGTCCAGCGTCCGCTCAAAACCCTGTTCTTTTGCCGACTCCGAAAGGCGGATATAGTGCAGGACGGCTTCCGCTTTGTCTGCGGATTCCGTCAGCGCGTGCATTTGGCTGACAAAGTCCGTTCCGCTGATTTTTGCCGCTTTATCGGCCAGCCGGAGTATATCTTCGCTTTTTCCGGAAAGCCCGAGCCGGGCAAGCAGCCGGTTGAAAATTCCGCGGTGTGAAATCCGGATGGTGATGCCGGAAACGGCAATGGCGTCAAATGCGTTCCGGATTAAACTGAGGATTTCAAAATCGCTTCCGGCGGAATCTGCGCCGATGATGTCAAAGTCGCACTGCATAAATTCCCGGTAACGGCCGGCCTGCGGTTTTTCCCCGCGCCAGACTTTTGCCATGTGATACCGTTTAAATGGAAAATACAGTTCGTTTTTATGTTCCGCCACAAAACGGGCAAAAGGCACCGTCAGGTCAAAGCGGAGCGCAATGTCTCTTCCTCCGTTGTCCGTGAACCGGAAAACCTGCTTTTCGGTTTCACCGCCGCTCTTCCGCAGCAGAATTTCCGCATATTCCAGCGCGGGCGTATCAATAGGAACAAAACCGGAATTGCGGAAGACGGCAGTCAGTTTTTCCAGCAGCAATGCCCGGGGGATTTCCTGTTCCGGCAGAAAATCCCGGAAGCCTTTGAGGATTCTGGGTTGTATAATCTGAGACATGTTGCTATCATACCCCGCCCGGATTTTTTTTTCAATACTCAGCGGAAATATGGACGGACAGCCGGCGGATGAATGAAGCGGGCGGCATGCCGGCAGAAGGAGGAAATCATGCTTCTTGCGGTGGATATCGGGAATACCAATGCTGTGGTGGCTGTTTTTGACGGGGAGCAGATTGTCCGTTCCTGGCGCATATTCAGCGATGTCCGGCGGACGGCGGATGAATATACTTCTATTCTGCTTTCCCTGTTCCGGGATTCCGGGCTTTCGGGCAATTCCGTGGATTCCTCGATTATCAGCTCCGTTGTGCCGGAACTGATCGGGCCGTTTATCCGGACCATCCAGAACATTACCGGAAGAAAACCCTTTTTGCTGAATTACCAGGTATTTGACCGGCTGGAAATCCGGATACCGGATGTTTCTGTACATGAAATCGGTACTGATTTGGTATGCAACGCTTCGGAAGCGTATGCACGCTATAAAACAGCCTGCATCGCGGTGGATTTCGGTACAGCGCTTTCCTTTATCGCTACCGGTTCGGCCGGCGATGTGCTTGGCGTGGCGATTGCTCCCGGACTCGGCACAGCGGTAAAATCACTGTTCAGCAACACCGCCCAGCTTCCTTCGGTTCCGCTGGAAACGCCGCCGTCCAGTCTCGGAACCAATACCATTCACGCCATTCAGTCCGGAATTGTACTCGGATACCGTTCGCTGGTGGAAGGTCTGATTGCCGGGATGAAAAAAGAAATCGCCGCGCGGGAAGGGCTTGCAGAGTCTGCCGTGCGCGTTATTGCCACCGGCGGATTGAACAGCGTGCTCAAACCGATTACTTCTGTTTTCCAGGATTATGACGAACGTCTGACGCTGTTCGGTTTGCGGCGGATTGCCTGCCGGCTGAAAAAAAACGGTTAGCGCAGTTTGCGTTTCCCGCCGAAATCCCGGAACCGGGCGCCGTCCCCGTTTTGGACGTCCCGCGCCAAAGGCGTGCATTGTACGGCGGAAAAGTATTGCGGGGAAATTCCCGGCGTCAGTGTTTTCTCGGTGCGCAGGACTGCCGCGCCGTCAGGACCCGGAATTTCGCCTTTTTTCATATCCCGCATATAGTGGATGGACCGGTTGGTATAACCGTAGTTTTTCCGTTCCGACGGCGCCAGCGTTTTCCGGCTCCGGCCCAAAACGGCGCGTACCTGCGCGCGGCCGTATCCGCTTTCCAGCTCGGAGAGCACCTGATCCGGCGTCTGTTTTTCCCAGCGGCGGAGCGCCTGCGTCATCCGGCGGAACTGTTCCGGATCCAGTGCGACAGGATCGTCCAGGCCTCCGCCGGTTTTGGAAAGGCAGATGTGTTTTTCCACGGCGCAGGAACCCAGCGCGCAGGCTGTTCCCGGCACCAGGTACGGATCCAGGGAATGGTCGCTTACGCCGCACGGCCGCCCGGTTTTCTTCCGGAGAAACGCAAGACTCCGGATATTGTATTCGTTTTCCGGCGCAGGGTAGGCGGTCAGGCACTGCAGCAGCAGCGTTTCCGCTGCATCCGGGATTTCCGCCAGCGCACGGCGTATATCCTGCATTTTGGCTACGCCGGTCGAAAGAATCACCGGTACGCCGAATCCGGCACAGGCACGGATCAGCGGGAAATGATTCAGTTCCGGCGAGGCAATTTTTACCGCCTGCGGATGCAGCGAACGCAGGATTGCCGCGCTTTTTTCCCCGAACGGCGTGCATAAAAAGAGCATCCCCCGCGCTTCGCAGCTTTCCTTCATTTCAGCAAAAAACTCCGGAGGCAGTTCCAGTTCCCGGAAACGCTGGTATAACGGAATGCGGCCGCCGGGCAAATCCACAAACCCGGTCAGCGGGTGCAGGATTTCACCGGCAAAAACCATCTGGAATTTTGCGCAGTCTGCCCCGGCTTCCGCGGCGGCATGGATCAGCTCCAACGCCTTTTGCCGGCTTCCGTTGTGCGCGGTGCCGATTTCCGCTATCACCAGGGTGCTTGTCCGGCTGTACCGCCGGTTTCCGATACAAAAAGCGTCTGTCTTTTTCTGTTTTTCCTGCATGGGCTGATTGTAGCAGAAAAAAAAATGCTCGACAAATCCTTTCTGTTGGGATATGATTCCCCCATGGACGGGAATTTTACCGTTTCCGTTGATTTCGGGTTGAACCAGGAGTTACTATGAAAAGCTTGTATTGCGACATTTGCAAAAAAGAAATTTCCGAACCTGTAGCAGGAAGAAATTATTTTCATATCCGTGAATTCGACATCTGCGAGCCCTGCAAAGACGCTGTCGATGCCCGGTTGCGCCCGGTTCTCCGCGGCCATTATCCGTTTTCCACGGACTGGTATGAACAGGAAGTGATTTCTTTCATTGAAAAGGGGTGTGCCTCCGGCCGGGCGTAACTTCCGTTCCGTGAATATCTGCTGTCTCCTTTGGCGTGCGTGCGGTGCCGTCTGCGGTTTTGCTCCCGGTTGACAGTTTTTTTTGTATTTTGTACTATCAAAACATCAAGTGAAGGAGCCGAAATGTCAGGACATAGTAAATGGGCGACAATTAAACACGCCAAAGGTGCGGCCGATGCAAAACGCGGCCAGATGTTCACCAAACTGATTAAAGAAATTTCCATTGCTGCGCGTGACGGCGGCAGCGATCCGGATTCCAATCCCCGTTTGCGCGCTGTTGTGCTGAAAGCACGCGCCGCAAATATGCCGAAAGATAACATCGAGCGGGCAATCAAGAAGGGAAGCGGGGAGCTTGGTGCGGTAAGTTACGAAGAGCTGACGTACGAAGGATACGGTCCCGGCGGTGTGGCGATTCTGGTCAATGTGCTGACAGATAATAAAAACCGCACAGCAGCCAGTGTGCGGAATATTTTCGGAAAAAACGGCGGCAACCTTGGTTCCACCGGTTCCGTTTCGTATATGTTCAGCCGCAAAGGCGTGATTGAATACGATGCATCCGCCGTGGATGAAGATGCGCTGATGGAAGCGGCGCTGGAAGCCGGTGCGGATGACGTGGAGACGGAAGACGGCGTGATTACGGTCACCACGGATCCGGCAAATTTCGTCACTGCCGTGGAAGCCCTGCAGGGTAAAGGTTTTGAATCCGTATCTGCCGATATCGAAATGGTTCCGGATACGTATTCCGCCTTGGATGAAGAGACAACCCGGAAAGTTCTGCGCCTGATTGACAAACTGGAAGAAGACGACGATGTGCAGAACGTGTATTCCAATATTGACATCCCAGAGGGATTCGAGGCCGACTGAACCTCCTGCCGCAGAGGCATCCGGCGCAGATAAAGACGCATCCCGGTTTCCGGTCCGCCGGATTCTGGGGATCGATCCCGGTTTGGCTTCCTGCGGCTACGGCATCATCGAAGTTTGCCGCAGCCGCTGCCGGCTTGTGGAATACGGTGTGATTGAAACTTCCGCCGGAATGTCCCATGCGCTGCGGCTTCTTTCCATTTATAAAGAAATTTCCCGTGTTGTAGAGTCTTTTTCCCCGACGGAAGCCGGAATGGAGGCTCTTTATTTTGCCAGAAATGTTTCCAGCGCGCTCGGTGTGGCAGAAGCCCGCGGCGTTCTTTCCCTGTGTCTGGCAGAACACGGCATTCTGCCGGCGGAATATCCGCCGAATACCATCAAACAGGCTGTTTCCGGTACTGCCCGCGCCGGAAAACGTTCCGTGCAGGAAGCTGTGCGTCTGCTTCTCGGGTTACGGGAAATTCCCCGGCCGGATCACGCGGCAGACGCGCTGGCGGCAGCCATTACGCATATGCATGCATGTCCGCTGCCTGTTTTTTCCGGCGGCGGGTGAATCATATTGCCGGACACGCGGCAGGGAAAAGGAGTTTTTGCATATGGACATCGTAAAGCGTACCGGCATCCCGGAAACCTACGACGGCGAAAAAATCATCCGCGCCATGGAAAAGGCGTTTGCCGGAACCGGCAACATACAGGGCCGGGAAGTCCTGGAACGGCTGTTGTCGGCAGTTGAAGAAAAACTGGCCGGTACGGAAGAAAAAACCGTTGAGAACATCCAGGATTTTGTAGAAGAAACGCTGATGCGGTACGGCTTCTTTACGGAAGCAAAAAACTACATTCTGTTCCGGCAAAAGCGTTCGGAGCTGCGGGCGGTGCGGCAGGAAATTGTGCAGATGGCCGGGGATGAAAATCTGGACGGTATCCTCAAAGAAATTCAGGAGGATTTTCCCGCTGAATTGTATTCGCTTTCTGCCCTTGCCGGCAAGTTCTCTTCTTTCTCGAAAGACGAGATGGAAAACGGAGAGAAGCTTTCCGCCCTTGTCCATGCCGCGGTGGAACTTGTCCGTCCGGAAGCGCCGGAATGGGAAAAAATTGCCGCACGGCTGTTGAATTATGCGTTCCAGGCGAACCTTGCGCCGGAATTGGAAAAGCGGAATCTGCATTCGTTTTATGAAAAAGTGCTTTATCTGAGCCGCGAAAACCTGTACGGGGAATATATTCCGGCGTCGTATTCCCGGAAGGAACTGGAAGAGGCTGCCGGTTTTTTGGATCCGGCGCGGGATAAACGCTTTACCTATTCCGGTCTGGATTTGCTGCTGAAACGTTATGTCATCCGATCCCGGAATCACGTTCCGCTGGAAACACCGCAGGAAATGTTTTTGGGTATTGCGCTGCATCTGGCGGTACGGGAAGCGCCGGATGTCCGTATGCAGTGGGTCCGCCGCTTCTACGATGTCCTTTCACGGATGGAGCTGACGATGGCCACCCCGACGCTGGCCAATGCGCGTAAGCCGTTTCACCAGCTTTCTTCCTGTTTTATTGATACGGTGCCGGACAGTCTGAATGGCATTTACCGCTCGCTGGATAATTTTGCAAAGGTTTCGAAATTCGGCGGCGGTATGGGTATGTATTTCGGCAAAGTCCGCGCGGCAGGTTCTTCCATCCGCGGGTTTGAAGGCGCGGCGGGCGGTATTGTCCGCTGGATCCGCCTGGTTAACGATACGGCCGTTGCGGTGGATCAGCTGGGTGTCCGTTCCGGCGCTGTTGCGGTTTATCTGGATGCGTGGCACAGGGATTTGCCGGAATTCTTAAATCTCCGTACAAACAACGGGGATGACCGCATGAAAGCGCACGATGTTTTTCCGGGCGTCTGCTATCCGGATTTGTTTTGGCGGATGGTAAAGGAAAATCTGGATCAGCAATGGTATTTGATGTGTCCGCATGAAATTTTTACGGTCAAGGGTTTCCGCCTGGAAGACTGTTGGGGAGAAGAGTGGGAACAGAAATATTGGGATTGCGTGCACGACAACCGGATAAAAAAGCGTGCGATTCTGCTGAAGGATCTTGTGCGTTTGATTTTGAAGTCTGCGGTGGAAACCGGAACACCGTTCGTGTTTAACCGCGATACGGTAAACCGCATGAATCCGAATCCGCACGCCGGCATGATTTACTGTTCCAATCTGTGCACGGAAATTGCGCAGAATATGTCTGCAATCCGGACCGTTTCCACGGAGATTTGTACGGAAGAAGACGGAAAAACTGTGGTTACCGTGACAAAGCCCGGTGATTTTGTTGTCTGTAATCTGGCTTCCCTTTGTCTGGGCAATATTCCGGTAGAAGATACGGAATACTTGTCTTCGGTGGTAAAAACCGCCGTGCGGGCTCTGGATAATGTAATCGATTTGAATTTCTATCCGGTGCCGTATGCGGAAATCACAAACCGGCGCTACCGGGCAGTCGGGCTGGGTGTCAGCGGCTGGCATCATTTGCTGGCAAAAAATAAAATCAAATGGGAAAGTGAAGAACATTTGGCTTTTGCCGACCGCGTGTTTGAGGAAATCAATTTTGCCGCGGTAGAAGCAAGCTGCAGTATTGCAGCGGAAAAAGGCGCGTATGATTGTTTTTCGGGATCCGACTGGCAGACAGGCGCTTATTTTTCAAAGCGCGGCTATACTTCATCCCGCTGGCAGGAACTTGCCGCACGCGTGAAAAAAAACGGAATCCGGAATGCCTGGCTGCTTGCGGTAGCGCCGACAAGTTCCACCAGCATTCTTTCGGGTACGACGCCCGGTATCGATCCGGTAATGAACCGCTGGTTTCTGGAGGAAAAGAAAGGATACATGCTGACCCGCGTGGCTCCCGATCTTTCCGGAAGTACGTGGTGGTATTATAAAAATGCGCATCAAATTGATCAAAGCTGGTCCATCCGTTCCTGCGGCGTCCGTCAGCGGCACGTGGATCAGGCGCAGAGCATGAATTTGTATATCACAAATGAATTTACGATGCGGCAGGTGTTGAATTTGTATTTGCTTGCCTGGGAAGAAGGCGTGAAAACCGTGTATTATGTAAGGAGCAAATCCCTGGAAGTCGAAGAATGCGAAAGCTGTTCTTCCTGATGATAGGGGTTTACAGTAAATGCTGTAAACCAACCGGAGATTGAAAAAAACACTGAATCCGAAATCCATGTAAAGGAGCCTGACATGAATGACTTGAACGGTACGGCCGGCAATTCCGGAACAATCCTGCGGCGTCCGCTTTTTAATCCGGACGGGGATACTTCGCTGTTGACGCGGCGGATGATAAACGGCAATACGACGAATCTGAACGATTTCAACAATATGAAATACACCTGGGTATCCGACTGGTACCGGCAGGCGATGAACAATTTCTGGATTCCGGAAGAAATCAATCTTGCGCAGGATTTAAAAGACTATCCCCTGCTGACGGAATACGAACGGACGGCTTACGATAAAATTCTTTCGTTTTTGATTTTTTTGGATTCTATCCAGACGGCGAATCTGCCGAATGTCGGGGAATATATTACGGCAAATGAAGTGAATCTTTGTCTCAGCATTCAGACATTCCAGGAATGCATTCATTCGCAAAGTTATTCGTATATGCTCGACAGTATTTGTTCGCCGGAGAAACGGAACGATATTCTTTATCAATGGAAAACGGACGAACATCTTCTGCGGCGCAATACCTTCATC
>JADIMS010000065.1 GCA_017694555.1 Candidatus Avitreponema avistercoris | reverse complement strand
TTCCGGAACCGGTAACGTCCGGGTTCGGCGTATTCGGCCAGCATAAAGCCTTCCGGAAAATCCGCCGAAAAACCGTGCGCCGGAAATTCCCTTTCGAGCGCCGGAAGCGGAGCTTGCGGCAGAAAAAAGACGGCGGCAAGCAGAAGCGGGAGAAGATTTTTTTTGCATTTCATTGTATGATTCCTCCGTGCGTATTCTGTATCAGGACAAGCAGATTGCCGTTGTGGAAAAACCTGCCGGACTTGCCGTGCAGGGCGGGGAAGGCGTGCGCACCGCTTTGCCGGAGATTCTTTCCGCCCGGCTCGGGCAGGCGGTTTTCCCGGTACACCGTCTGGACAAGGATACCGCCGGTATTTTGGTGGTGGCGCTGTCTAAATCTGCCGCTGCTTTATATTCGGAATATTTCCGGGAAAAAAGAATCCAAAAAGGTTACCACGCGCTTTGCCTGCATTGCCCCGAAGCGGCGTCCGGGATTTTCCGCCGTCCGCTGGAGAAAAAAAACGGGCCGTCCGCCGGTACGATGCAGGACGCGGTTACGCATTTTACGGTGGAAAAGGCGTCGCCGGACGGCGCCTTCAGTTTGCTGGCCCTGCGGATCGAGACGGGACGTATGCACCAAATCCGCCGTCATCTTGCGGACGCCGGGTTTCCCATCGCAGCCGATGACAAATACGGGGATTTCCGCCGCAACCGGGAGATCCGCCGCGTCTACGGGATCCGGCGCCTGCAGTTGGCAGCCACTTCGCTGGCGCTGCCGGTTTTTTCCGGTACGGAAGAGCGCATACAGCGCCTCACGTGTCCGCTGCCGCAGCATATGCAGGACGCAGCGGCCGCTGTGTTCCCGGCCGGAGACCGGCTGCCGGACGGATAGCTTGACATTCTCCCGCGTTTTCTTCATCATACGGGCGGTTGTTTTGTCATGGAACATATTTCATTGACCCGCGCTTATCTGGAAACCCTGACAACGGAAGATTTGGTCCGGCTTGGGGATGAATTCGGCATCGATATTCCCCCTGCGCTCAACCGCCACTTGATTATCGGGGAGCTGCTGGAAATCCAGGCGGATTTTTATTCCGATACGCCTGCGGCTTCCAGCTTTGCCGACGTCCTTCCGAATGGTATGCTGAACGCGGTTCCGGAATCCTATAACGAAACGTGTATCCGTGTTTTGCTCCGGAATCCCGGCTGGGTATTTGTATTCTGGGATTTCCGTGCAGTGGAATTTTCCGCCTGTACGGCGCAGCGCGGCTTTGAAAGCTTCGGTCTCCGGACTTCGTTTTTTGAGGATTCCGCCTTGACGGAACGCAGGGACTCGTACAGCATCGCCGTTTCGCCGTCGGACAGAAAGTGGTATATCCATCTTTCGGAGCGCGATTGTTTTTGCCGCGTGGATTTGATTGCGATGCACAGCGACGGGAAAGATCTGCCGCTTGCCCAGTCCAATACGGTTGTGGTGCCGCCTGCGGCCGGGATCGAACTTTCCAAGGCGCCGGGTGTGCGGGAACCGCCGCTTTTGGCGCTTTCCGGTATCGGGGAGCTGCGCAAGCGGTATTGGCGGAACCACCGGCAGTCTTTCCTCTGAGGAACGTCTTGTATGAATGAAAAAAAACTCGTCCTCATCCTGGACGCCCAGCTTCCTTACGTCCGCAAAGCCGATCTTCCCGGCACGGTGGAAGAATCCTGGTTTTTTCATGCCCTGACTTTTACGTATCTTCCGCTCTTGCGTTCGTTTACCGCGCTGGAAACCGAAGGCGTGCCGTTTTACGCAGCCGTAGCTTTTTCCCCGCAGCTGACGGAAATGCTGGCGGATCCGTTGCTGCAAATCCGTTATACGGAACATTTGGACGCCTCCATCCGGTACGCAGAGCAGATTCTTTCCGGCGGGCTTCCCGGTGTTCCCGGTGAGACGTGGAAAAAAGCAGCTGCCATCCATCTGGATCTTTTACAGAAAAACCGGCGGGATTTTACCGAGATTTATGAAAAGAATATCCTCAAAAAATTCGATTATTTTTCGGAACGCGGTTATCTGGAGCTGATGGCCACCGCCGCAACGCCTTGTTTTTTTCCTTTCTATAAAGATATTCCGGAAGTTGTGAATGCCCAGATCGAAACCGGTCTGATGGCGCACCGTATGCATTTTGCGTCCATTCCGGACGGTTTCTGGCTGCCCGCGCTGGGCTGGTTTCCCGGCGTGGAAAAAAGTCTCAAAGCTTACGGTTTCCGCTACAGCGCTGTGGAAAACATCGCCTTTTTGTTTTCCGAATCGCCGCCGCCAGCCGGTGTTTTTGCGCCGGCCGTATGCGGAAACGGGTTTTACCTGTTCCCGCGTGATTCTTTCGCTTCAACGGAGCTTTACGGCGAGCCCGGCGGCAGGTGTTTCCATCCGGCTTATTTGGACGTCAACCGTGACATCGGCTTTGAGCTGGACGGAAAGACGCTTGAGCCGCTGTTTGATTTAACGTTGGGCCGGCGCGTGACCGGATTCCGCTGCATGGCGCGGGGCGTCCCGGAGAAAAGCGGCGCCAGTTCCAGCGTCCTGTACGATCCGGATGCTGCCGCCCGGCAGGTGGAAGCGGACGCCGCCGCATTTTTGGATGCCGGCAGCGGAATGCTGTCCAAGGCTTCTTCGTTTTTGGAGGGCGAACCGGTATGCCGTACATGCGCCTTTCCTGCTTCCCTGTTCGGCTGCAGCTGGTACGAAGGCGTTGCCTGGCTGGAAAGCGTTTTCCGGCAGGCGGCGGCACGGGACGATATTTCCTTCGCCCGGCCTTCGTTTTTCCTGAGCAAACGCGGAACGGAAAAACCCAAAAATCCGCCGCCGGTTTCCCCGGTGTTTTCTTCGTGGTTTGAAAACGGTTATGCCGATGAGCTGCTGAACGGCGCGAACGACTGGATTTATCCGTATTTGCGCAAAGCCTCCGAGCGGATGGTGGATTTGGCAGAGCGTTTCCCCGGTGACGGAGGATTGAAGGAGCGTGTGCTGAATACCGCCGCCCGGGCGCTTTTCCTGGCGCAGTCGCTGGACTGGCCGCTGATGATGAACGATCCGGTGAATGCGGAATACGCCCGTTCCAGTTTTGAAGAGAATATCCGGGCGTTTACGACGGTGTATGAATCCCTCGGTTCCAATTTTGTCAGTACCGAATGGCTGACGGAAATGGAACGCAAACAGCGTTTATTCCCGTTTATGAATTACCGCGTGTTTTCCCGCCGCAAGTAAAACTGTTCCCTGGATGCCGGATTCCGGCATATCTCAGTCGATCCGGATTTTTACCGTCACATTCCCGCTGAATTTCCGTTCGTCCGTGTGTGCGGACAGGCCGGCTGACAAATCCATATCCATTCTGAAAAACGGGATCCGGTCGGTGTAATATACGCCTGCTGTATATTCATATTCACCGTCTTCTTTTTCTGTTTCGCCGAGGATTCCCAGCGAGCGGTACAGCGTAAACCGGTACTCCGTCCGGAAACCTGCCTGTACCGTTTCGGGATCCGGCCGGCGGTTTTCCCATCCGGCTTTGCCTTCTGCCCGGAGTATGAGCCGCCGCGCACAAAATGCGGCGCAGCGTAAGGAACCTTCGGCGCGGATTTTCCGTTCCGTTCCGTATCCGGCAGCTTTCAGACGCACCGTGAGGCTGGATGTCAGCGTGGAGCAGGTGAGAAAGCCGCCCGCAAAGCGTACGCCTTGTCCGGCTGAGACGGAATTGCCGTCTGTTTCCTGTGCTGTATACACCTGCGCCCCGGCAGCTACGCGGAACCAAAAGCGCTTCCGCAGCGTAAAGGTAAAATACGGCGAGAAACCGGCTTGTTCCAGCATTTTCGGCCGCTCGCCGGACAGGAGGACATTTTCTTCCCCGGTCCGGTTGTAAAAAACCGACAGCCGCCCGTATTTCCCGTACAGCGCGGCGTCGGCCCGCAGGGATCCGGAATCCGGGCGGAGTATGCCTTCCGCAGCCGAAACGAAAACCGAAGCGCTGAAGTGTTTGTGCTGCACGGCAAATTCCCCGCCTGCATGGAGGATTTCCGCAGCGTTATCCCGGTGATATTGGGGGAACCACGAATCCGAAGGTTTTTCCGGCAGGATTTGCCGGCCGGTGAAACCGGTCACCGAAAGCGAAACAGCGGGGTAAAGCGGGAGTTTCCCGCTCCATCCGGCAGAAAACCACACCGGCCCGCTGTCTTCCGGTTCGCCGCATACCGCAAAACGCCAGTTTCCGGCCAGAATTTCCCCGGCCAGCGTCTGTTTGTCCGAGGCGTCGCCCTGGCCGAAAAACAGGGATTTTGTCGGCCGGACCGGCGAATAGACTGTGGCCGTGCCGGCTCCCGGCGGATTACGGAGCCGGGAGGCAAGTCCGTTGTAGCGCAGCGAACCGTAAAAAAAATTCGCCGTGAAACGCCGCTGCCGGAACGGGGTGACGCCGGCCCGCAGCGAGGTGAATTCCGCATTCCGGTTTGCACGTTTTTTTCCGTATACGGTAACCCGGATTCCGTCCGTTCCGGCGCCCAGCCGGAATGCAGCCGGTTCCGCCGTTTTTCCGCCCCCGGTGAAATTATGCCGCCAGCGTCCTTCGGCGAAAGGCCTGCTGAAAAGCGGAAGTCCGCCGCCGGATTCTGCGGATGCGCTTCCGGTAAACCGGATGCCGGACAGGCTGAGGGCGCATAAAAAAAGAAAGGGTATGCGTTTTTTCCGTTTCATACCCTTTCTTATCCGGAAAATGTTTGGCGGCGCTGCCTTTGCGCCGTGTTTTTTTACGGCGCAAAGCATTGCCCTGCGCCGCAGCAGGCAGAAAGAAGCGCCTGGTTCCGCCGGGTGTCAGCGCCGTGCAGTCACCCGTGAAACATAGCTGCCGGAAAATTCCGGCGTTTCCGCAATGGTTCCCAGCCAGTAATCCGCTTCTTCTTTGTCGGTATACGGGCCGACCCGCACGCGGTATGTCTGCGCGCCATTCATATCTTTGGTGAAGATTTCCGCATTCAGATAGCGTTCGGTCAGCATTCTTCTGGCGTTTTCCGCATTCAGTTTGTCGGAGAACGAACCGGTCTGAATCCAGTATTCCACGGCCGGTCTTTTTGCCGGAGGATCTTCCTCTTTCGGCGTCCGCTGCGCCTGCGCTTCCGCCGGTTTTGCCGGCTTTGCCGGTTCAGCCTGTGCGGTCCGGACGGGTTCCGGTTTTGCCGGCTCAGCCTGTGCCGTTCCGGATGCCGGTTCCTTCTGCTGCGGCGCGCGTGCGGTCAGACTGCGCACGTTGATGGTTTCCGGATTTTCCTGCGCGGTTTCCGTGCGGTTCCCGCCGTAAGCGGCATTCAGATCCGTCAGGTTTCCGGCGCTGCCGGCTGCCACGATTTCGGTATCCAGGCCCGGCGTGTTTTCCGGGTTACGCGCCCAAGAGTCGGGATCGACCCGGGAAGCGGTTTCGCCGTTGATGACATTTTGCCGCGCCTGGGAAACTGCTGTTCCCGGCGTAAATGCGGCGGCTGTCTGCCTTTCGGTTTCCGTATTGTTGGAAGGAGAATAAATCACCAGCGCAAAACCGAAGATGACGAGCACAAAAACACTGACGGCGGCCACGATCCAAAGTATTTTTTTCTGTTCCATACCCACAAACCTCGTTTGTCGTTCGTCTTCCGGACGAAGCGGCGGTCAGTTCTCCGGGTATTCCGCTTCAATCCCCTTGCGGCGGAGAGCGGCTTTGAGTTTCTTTTCCAGAGAGCGTTTCCCCGCTCCGTTGCCTACTCTCACAATATCGGTATTTGCGGAAATATTTTGAGTGAAGAGCGCTTTCTGCGCGGAAAATCTTTGCCAAATTTGCCGGAAGGGGAGGCCGTCCCGCTTTTTTGCCCGCCACAAACGGATGACAGCCGGCGCGGTAATCAAAAGTACAAAGTCGCAGAGCGCGGCGGCTTCGGATTTGAACAGAAGGGGGGCGTTGATGACGACGTGACGGCCGGCATTTTCACGGATAAAGGCTTTCAGCAGGGCGTTGATGCGGGGAAAGAGGATGCGTTCGTGGCGTTCCAGTAAATCCGGGTAGCGGAACAGCAGCCGTCCCAGTTCCCGCCGGTTGATGCTGCCGTCTGCATTCCGGAAACGGATACCGCAGGCTTCCGCTTCAGCCGAAAAAGCTGCGGATACTTCCCCGCGGCATTCGTCCAGCGCCTGGTGCGCGGTCTGATCCGCGTCGATGACTGCAAAACCGGCGCGCGCCAGCCAATCGGCTGCGGCGTTTTTTCCGGCGCACATTTTGCCGGTCAGACCGATGACAAAGCGTTTTTTGCTGTTTTCCGGCGCCGTCAATGGAAATCCCCCCAGCAGGGACCGGTTTCCACGCTGACCCGGAGCGGAACGCGCAGCGGAACGACGGATTCCATCACCTGCCGGGCCAGCGCGCCGGTTTTTTCCGCTTCCTTCTCCGGGACTTCAAAAATCAGTTCATCGTGCACCTGCAGAAGCATTTTGCCGTGCAGGCCTTCTTTTGCCATGGCTTCCCGCATCCGGAGCATGGCGGTTTTCACGATGTCCGCCGCGGAACCTTGGATAGGGCTGTTGACTGCAATGCGTTCTGCCGCCGCCCGTTCATTCCGGTTTGTGCTGCGGATTCCCCGGATATACCGCCGCCGGCCTAAAATGGTCTGTACCCAGCCGTCCCGGGCGGCTTTTTCCTTGGCTTCCGCAATAAAACGCGCGACTCCGGCATAGGTGGCAAAATAGGTGTTGATAAATGCCGCCGCCCGTCCCCGCGGAATGCGCAGCTGGTTTGCCAGCCGGAAAGCGCTCATGCCGTACATGACGCCGAAATTGATGGTTTTGGCGGTACGCCGCATTTCCGGCGTGACGGCTTCCGGAAAGCAGCCGAAAATGAGGGCGGCGGTTCTGGCGTGCACGTCGATTCCGGCACGGAATGCCTGCACCAGATTTTCGTCTTCCGAAAAATGCGCCAGCAGCGTCAGTTCGATTTGGGAATAGTCGGCGGAAACGAGCAGACTGCCCGGCGGCGCAAGGAAGGCACGGCGGATTTGCCGGCCGTTTTCTTCCCGCACGGGAATATTCTGCAAATTCGGATCCCGGCTGGAAAGCCGCCCGGTTGCGGTGCCGGTCTGGATAAAACTGGTGTGGATCCGGCCGTTTTCATCCGCAAGTTCCGGCAGCGCGTCCGCATATGTGGATTTCAGTTTGGCCAGCGCACGGTACTCCAGAATTTTCTCCGGCAGCGGATCAGCGGAAGCAAGGTCTTCCAGCACGCTGGTGTCCGTGGAAAACCCGCTTTTTGTTTTTTTACCCGGCGGCAGTTTCCGTTCTACAAACAGAACTTCCTGCAATTGCTTGGGAGAAGCGATATTGAAGGCATGGCCGGCTTCGTCATAAATTTCCTGTTCGGT
>JADIMS010000064.1 GCA_017694555.1 Candidatus Avitreponema avistercoris | reverse complement strand
GGAAGATGAACCGGAAATTCCGGAAGAGCTTTCCGCAGCGGACCCGGCTGCATCCGGAGACGGAAATGCAGCAGCGGAAATACCGGAAACGGAAACAGAAGGGGAAAATCCTCCTGTACAGCCGGCAGCAGAAATCAAACCGGAAGCAGCCGTACAAAATACGGAGGGGGAAATTTCCGGCGGTGAAGCCAAGGACGCAGAAGCAAAAACAGAAACACTGCCTTCGGATTTGAAGGAAGAAATAAAATCTGTGCTGTCTTACATGGATCAGCTGCTGGAAAACCTTCCGGAAGAGAAGATCGAAGAATTTGCCCGTTCCAAGCATTTTGAGGTATACAAAAAGCTTTTTGAGGATCTGGGAATTTCCTGACCGGAAGAAGAACGACCGCACGAGAACAGCCGATGCCCGGAACTTCCAAGACCCCACCCCGGCTGCATTCCGGATATAACCCGCAGGCAGAGGCCGCACGTTATCTTGCACACGCGGTATCCCTTGCGGCGCCGGAATGTATCGTGGTTACGGAACCAGGCGAATCCCATCTTGCCGGCGCCATCCGCAGGAAATTCCCCGGAGCGAAAATTTATGCTATCCGCTATCAGGATGATTTTTTCCTGGACAGCGATCCGCTGTGGGATTCCTGCTGGCGTCCGGCAAGCGGAATTTCCCCGGAAGCTTTTTTATTCCGGCATATTCCGGATGAAAGCCTGCCGCAAACCGTCTTTCTGCCCTGGAAACCCGCAGAGACTTTTTGGCCGCAAGCTGCGGAACGTGTCTGGCAGGCAATTGCGTCTGTTATCCGCGTACAGCAAAGCGTCATGCAAACCCGCGCGGTTTTTGGCCGGCGCTGGCTGAAAAACACGGTCCATAATCTCGCAGCGGCGGAAAATATCATCCGCTGTCCGGAAATCCGGCGCGCCCCGCTGTTGGTTGCGTCCGGCCCGCAACTGGAACGCTTTCCGGCGTCTTTTTACCAAAACCTGCATACACGTTTTTTTCTTTGCGGCCTGTCGTCCGCTTCTGCTTTTTTACATGCACGCCGGGTGGTTCCGGACATTTTCCTTTCCACAGACGGCGGGTATTGGGCAGGACGCCTGTTTCAAACCATACCGGCTCCGGTACCGGTTTTATTCCCCCCGGAGGCCTGCATTCCGGATACGGTTCTTGAACGGAATCCCTGTGTATTTTTGACTTATGGAAGTGAATGTGAAAACACGCTGTTTCCCCTTTGCGGTATCCTGCCGGAAAACGGAGAACGGAACGGAACCGTATCCGGAACCGCCGTCATGTTCTTCCTCAAGCATACGGCATTTCCGGTATACTCCATCGGTCTGGATTTGCAGCCGGGAAGCGGATACCCGCACGGACGGCCGCATCCGTTTTCGCCGGAAACCAACGGCCGCGCGTTCCGTTTCCATCCGCTGGAGTCGCAGGTTGTACAGTCCAAACTGAACTCTGCGCTGGATATTTACCGCAGCTGGTTTGCACGGCTTCCGCAGGCGCTTTCCGGCCGTCTGTTCCGTCTGGAAAGCAGTGCGGGCGAACTCGGACAGCTGGGAGGTATCCGTTCCCTGCCCGTCCGGCAGCCGGATGGCAGCTTCCATAACCTCCCGGAACCGCGCACACTGCCGGCTGCGGCCGTTAATCCGGAAACAAAAACCGGGAACGGCTCCCGGCATTCTCCGCTTTGTAAAGCGGAACGGCGGAAAGCTATCCGCAGATGGCTGTTCGAAACGGCGGAAAAGACCGCGCGCAGCGGGCGGGCACTGCAGGCAGTTTCCGCCCGGGACAACATTGAAACGGAAATCGTAAAATTATACGGCTATGCGGAATACATTTCGCTGCGGAAATCTGCGGCCGAAGGAAAAAACGGTACGGCTGCCTCTGCGGAAGAATTGTGTGCAAAAGCCGCCGGATTTCTCCGGGAACTCGGGGAGCAGCTGCATTGAATTCCGTCCCGGGCTGTGAAGAAAGTATTTACCAGGGATACGCTGCATCCCGGACCGGCGGAACGGTTCCTCTGTTCCGCGGCGGGAAACCGGCAAATTCGCTGTACAATCCGGAAAAAGAAGCGGAAAAAGCTGCGGCGCGGTTCCCGGCCGGGACATTCGCCGTTTTTGGAGGCTTGGCCGACGGAAGGCGCATAGAATATTTTTTACAGCAGGACCGGGAAAACACCTGTATCGTCATCGAAAAAAACCATGCCAGCCTTGTTTCCCTGTCTGCATTTCCTTCTGTAAAGCGGATATGCAGCTGCGCGCGGGTCACTGTCCTTTCACTGGATACAACCGGAAACGGCGGGCTCACCGGCTGCATCACTGCCGGTTACCTGCCTGCCCTTTTCCGCAATTTTTCACTGGACATCCTGCAAAGCTGGCGGAATGCCTGCCCGGAAGCCGCACGGCAAATCGAAGAAGAAACGCGCCGCGCGCTGGACGTGATTTCCGGGGATTTCTCCACGCAGGCAGCATTCGGCAGAATCTGGCTCGCCAACGCTTTACAAAACATCTGTCTTTTCCGGAACGCAGAAAACCGCTTCCCATTCCCGGACCGGAAAAAAACCGCCGTCATCACCGCAGCCGGGCCGTCTCTGGATAAAGAAAGCGCGGCACTCCGCGAAAACAGGGAATCGCTCGTGGTTTTTGCTGCCGATACTTCTCTCCCTGTTCTTGTACAAGCCGGCGTTTATCCGGATTTTGTCGTCAGCATCGATCCGCAGCCCGTTTCTGCCCGGCATCTTTCCGTTGCGGGGAAAAACATTTGCGGAACCCGCAAACCGCCTGTTTTTCTTGCAGATATCTGCGCAAGCCCGTTTGCAGTCCGGACCGCATCCGCGTTCGGATGGCCGGTCATCCTCACAGGAGGCGGGCATCCCCTCGCCGCTTACCTGCAGCGTTTTGCACGCCTTCCGCCGTTGGAAACCGCAGCCGGAACCGTGACAGCATCAGCGGCAGACGCCGCCAGACGGATGGGATTTTCCGCGGTGCGCTTTGCCGGCGCAGATTTTGCCTGCACCGGCGGGAAACCGTACTGCAGGGGAACATATCTGGATGTTCAGTTCGGCTCCGGAAGCATACGGACCCGGACAGCGGAAACACGATTCAATGAACTGATGTTCCGCACAAAGACAAAGAAAATCCCGGAAGCCGGCAACCGCTTCACATACCGGACCGAACTGCTCGACAGCTACCGGGATGCCGTTGCACGGCTCACAGAATCATCCGGCCCAACCGGCCTGTGGACCGGGGAGGATTTCCGGCCTTTCCCCTGCGAATCATTTTTGCAGGAATTCCGATGCAGCCTGTTGAAAATGCAGAAAAATGCGGCAGATATTTTCCGCGCGGAAGATCCATACGCAGCGGCGGCGCTTCTCCCGGCGGCAGCCTTTTTCCGCAGGAAAAATCCGCAGGAAACCAGGGAAAATATTCTGAAAAAAACAATTCAGCTTGCGCTTCATCTCATTGACCGGTATACTTCTTTTATATGAAGAAAGGCTTTATAACGGCATACAGCATTGCCGCTTTTGCGGTTTTGGCGGCCGCTGTGCTGTGGTTTTCAATTTCTGTATTTTCCGAAGCAAACCGCGGAAAGAACGAGGCGGACCGCACATTCTCCTGGCTGTGCAGGGAAGCATCCCAAAATGCCTATTCTTTAGGTTTTCTGACGGACGCCTATATCGAAAGATTTACGGACGTCTGCCGCGGCATCAATACGCTGATTGCCGTAACCATCACCACACCGAACGGTACCGTATATGCCTGGCCGGAAAACTCAGAGGCATTGGGTTATTCACCGGAAAGCGGGCCGGTATTGCGTCAAAACTCGCTGTTTTCCCGGATTCTCACGGCAAACGCAGACATGGGAGCCAATGCTTCTCCCGCCATCCGGATTACAGCAGCTATCCGTATTCTTTCTTCCGGCGCGGTTTTTTCTGCCAGCCGCAATGCTTTTATCCTGATTTTCCTGGTTTTGATCAGTTCCATCGTCGTCCTGCTCGCGGCTTCCGGAACCCGGCCGGCGGAAACAAACAAAAATACAGATGACGGCGGCTTTGACCTGCTTTTTCCGGAAAATCCGGCAGCGCCGGATTCTTCCGCACAGTCCGCCGGTATTGCAGAAACAGCCGCTGCGGAAGAATCCGCCGGTAGCGGCGCCCGTTCTGCAACTGCTGCAGAATATGAACACAGTTGGCAGGATTTTCCTGCTGCGGAAGAAACGGCGGACATACAGCCGCAGGAGCTGCCGCATCCGCCGCAAGGGGAAGAATCTTCCGGTCAGCCGGCGGGATTGTTTTCGCCGGTCTCCGGATTCGGCTGGGAGCAATACTTAAACGAAAGACTGGAAGCAGAACTGGTACGGGCAGCTTCGTCCGAACAGGATGTATCCCTGCTTGTCCTGCGGATTTTCGGCCTCAGCCGGAGCAATTCCCTTTTCTCCCGCGTAGCCGGTATCCTGACTTCGGAATTCCAATGCCGCGATATGATTTTTGAATACGGCGACGATGCCTGTGCCTGCATCATCCCGAGCGCAACGCTGGATGAAACCATGCAGACGGCGGAACGCCTCTATGCGGATGTCCGGACAGCGCTGGAAGGAACCGGCTGCAAAATCTGCATCGGAATTTCTACGCGTATGACAAGGATTCTGCCCGCTTCCCGTATACTAGAAGAAGCGGATACAGCAGCCAGAAAGGCCGAAGAAGAAGAGCGCCTGCCGATTGTTGCATTCCGTGCGAATCCGGATAAATACCGGGATTATGTGCTGCGGAATACGGACAGGAACCCGCAGGCTCAGCAGGAACCGGAAGACAACTGAAGATAAATCTGGTCGGCAAGTCCGAAACCGGCGTTCTGCGTCACAGTCCGGGCAAGCTGGTCGTACAGCATATCTTTGTATGTACGGGACGCGCAACTCTCCTCTGTACCCGTGCCGGATCCTCCGGAAAGCGTATTCCGCATCGACGACAGCATAATCTTGACAAAATACGATTCCAGCTCCAATGACTGCGCATACAGACGGCTGGTCCGGTCGATGACGCCGTCCTGGCCGCTGTTTGCCGCCGCGCCCGCAGGTTTATCCCGTACGGCAGCCGGATTAGAAGGAAGGGAAAACCCGCGCAGATAATCACCGGGTATTCCGGCAGACAGCGCGGCGCTTCCGCCCCCGGTTCCGGCAGACGTTTGTGCCTGCGCCTGCACCATGCGCAAAACGGAAGAAAAATCCCGGCTATCCGATTCCGGACGGCTGCTTTCCGAATTCCGGACCGGTGCGGAAAAATCACGGTCCGCGCCAGCCTGCTGCAAAACCGGAAAATCCGTTGTAATACCGTTCATTTTTTTCCTCCGCAGATTTTACGTACCCGGTCAACGTTTCAGATTGACGGCAGTGGAAAGCATATTGTCGCTTGTCTGGATTGCCTTGGAACTGAATTCATAGGCCCTCTGCGCTACAATCATATTGACCATTTCGTTTACCGCCGAAACATTGGACATTTCCAGAAATTTATGGATGGTTTTTCCGAAACCCTCAAATCCCGGGCGGCCGGCAATTGCCTCACCGCTGGCAGGAGTCGCTTTGAATAAATTCTCCCCCACTGCGGAAAGGCCGGCCGGATTCTGGAAACGGTAAAGCTCAATGCGTCCGACGTCCACCGGATCATCCAAATCGTACACTTTAACCGTTACCCGGCCGTCCTGCGTTACCGCTACCGTTTCCGGACGGAAACCTTCCGGGAACGTCACCTCCGGCAGGGCTTTCAGCCCGTTGGACGTAACCAGCTGCCCCAGCGCGTCAATTTTAAATGAACCGTCCCGCGTATACGCATACGTCCCGTCGTACTGCAAAACCCGGAAAAATCCTTCGCCCTGAATCGCCAGATCCGAAACGTTGCCGGTATTCTGCAAACTTCCCTGGTCAAACATCCGCTGTGTTGCGGCAACCTTTACCCCGTGTCCCATTTGTACGCCGACCGGCGTAATGGTATCTTCCGTAGCAGGGGTCCCGGCGGTTTTTACCGTCTGATAAAGTAAATCTTCAAATTCGACCCGTTGCTTTTTAAAACCCGTGGTATTCACGTTGGCAAGATTATTCGCCACCGCATCAATATTGGACTGCTGTCCATTCATGCCGGTTGCCGCTGTCCATAAACTCCTGACCATATTTCCTCCTGTTTACGGCTGCCTCAGCGCCCGACACGCACAATCTCGTTCCAAAGCCTGGACACCATGGTTTCTTCCGCCTGAATGGTTTTCTGCCCGGCTTCATACGCGCGGTTGATTTCAATCATCTGCACCATTTCATTGACGACGTTGACGTTCGACGCTTCTACAAAACCCTGGCTCACAACCGGCCGTAAACCGCCTTCCGCGGGAACAGCCGGGCCGGATACCGGCGAATCTTTATACAGGCTGGACCCCTGTTTGGTAATATAGCGCGGGTTTTCAAATGTCACCAGGCGCAGCCGGTCCACAAAGACAGAATCCGCACCGCCGTCCCCGATGGGTCGGGCATAAATCTCCCCGTTTTTATTTACGGTGTATTCCATGTCCTGCAAAAAAATCCGCCCGTTTTCCCCCAGAACCGGATAGCCTTCTTTGGTAAGCAAAAAGCCTTCTTCCCCGACAAGAAAATTGCCGTTGCGCGTATAGCGTTCACCGGCAGGCGTTTCCACGGCAAAAAAACCTTCCCCCTCCAGGGCAAAATCCGAAGGCGAAGAAGTCTGCTTCAGCGAACCCTGCTCGAAATTCGTGAACAGCTCGTTCAATTCCACGCCCAGTCCGATTTTTCCGATAACCGGTGCGGCGTCTGCAGAACCGAACGGATTTTTATACACGCCGTCGTCATTCATTCTCCGCAAAAGCAATTCCGGAAAATTCTTGCTGACGGACACATCCCGCTTATAGCTGGTCGTGTCTACATTTGCCAAATTGTTTGCTACTGCGTCCAGCCGTTTTTGCTGGGCGTTCATTCCGCTCGCAGCGGTATACCAGCCTCTGATCATAAAACCCCGCACTCATCACAATGGATACGCATATACTATCGGCAAAAAGCAGGGATTTTTTAACCCCTGCCGCGTCCGTTAATGCGGATCCGTGCTGCGAGACTGATCCCGGTCCCAGTCGCGGTTCAGCGTAATATATCCAAGATCGAAAAGCTCGCTGTAGATATTGGTGAACGTGTCGTCATAACCGTATGTCACGGCATAAAACTGGACATAGCATTCATCCACGGTTCCCGTACCGGCTGTCCAGGACACATCGTCATCCCCGGAAGAAATTTCCGCCGTGTGGAATTCATAGTCCCGCGTGTTGCGGGTGATTCCGCCTACCGTGCGCCGGGGAAGCCCGTAATCCGCAAGCAGCGTGCCGTCTTCCGGAAAAACCGGGCCGATTCCGTACACCCGGACACCGGCGCGGTAGCTGCCGTCTGAGTGGTAAATACGCACAACAGCCGCCCGGTCCGGGCCGCCCCATGCAGGAATCAGGGGCATATCCGTCAGACGGCCGGAAGCCGCCAGACGTTTGTAACGGTATGTGCCGGTCAAATAGGAAAAAGCCATAGCCCGTGTGGAATCGTCCTCATTATAAGAGTTGATGGCATATATTTCAGATTCCAGAACGGACAGACTGGTGTAGATGCGGTAATAAATTTCAAATCCCCGGAAATAGCCGGGGGCAGAATTGTTGTTTTCTGTATCCGGTGTTTGAAAAGCACAGTAATTGCGCGCAAAATCATTGGAAGAATTCGGTTTATTAAAATACGTTTCTACCCGGTACAGGTAAATGTAGTTGTCGATCCCGCACGCGCAGAATAACAGGCATACAAGCAATGCAACTGCCTGCAGCCGGACAGTGCGGGGAGGACGGAGAACCGGCGGGCAAACCCCTGCTTCGTTTTTTTTCTGCAAAAAAGGCAAAACGTACACTGCCGCCGGGAAGAAACGCGGTTCGGTTTACTGTCCGGCGGGCAACTCCAAGGCAATAATTCTGGAATGGGCCAATTCCGTCCAGGAGGAAGAAGGATACAAATCCAGGATCCGGCGGTATGTTTCCAACGCCTCCTGCGTGCTGCCGTTCTGCTCCTGCACGCGCGCCGCCGCAAAAAGGCTTCTGGGCTTCTGGGAAAAAGACTCTGTTTCTGCTGCCCGGAGGAACAGGGAAGCCGCATCTTCCGGCAAATTCATCTGTTCGGCACAAATCCCGGCATTATACAGCGCAAATCCTTCGGTGTAAAATCCGCCGGGGACGTCCGCAGCCGCTTCATAAAATTCCCGCGCGGAAGCCCAATCTTCTTTTGCAAAGTAAATTTCCGCCAGTGAAAGGTTGGCGCGCACACCGGCAAAATTCCGCCGGTTTTCCGCCGCAACTTCCTGCAGTCCGTCCAAAATCCCCGTTTCCGCCGCGGCCGAGTCCGCAGACTCCGGATCCAGCGCATGCCATTCCGTCAGCAAATCCTGAATCCGGTCATAGGCAGAAGCCATTCCGGCGCGCGTAACCACGGTCATTGTAACAAGAGCCGCCACTACGGCAAAAACCACCAAAAGACCGGCCAGAAAAATTTTCCGGTGCGCCAGAAAAAAATTCCCTACACGGAGGGAAAGCGGAATATTCTCTTCTGCATCCTGATTGACAAATTGCACAGCCATTTATTTCTCCCTGATTCCCAATTCTTTGATTAATCTGGACAAATATGTACGCTGAATAGCCAGAACCCTGGCGGCAGCAGTCTGATTCCAACTGTTTTCCGCCAGAATCCGGGTGACATACTCTTTTTTAAAAGCCGCCAAAACTGTTTTCAGCGTTTTGTCCGCAGTCTTATTATTATCCGAAAATACGGGATTATTCAAGAGAAGATTTTCCTTCTGTATACACGGCGGACTGCCAAGAATACAAGCGCGTTCAAGTACATTCCGCAGTTCGTCCAGATTTCCCGGCCAAGAATGGGTGAGCAGCATTTCCCAGGCATCTTCTGCAACAGCAGAAAACGGCCTGCCAAGTTTTGCGCGGATATCCGTCAAAAAAGATAACGCCAGCGCAGAAAGATCTTCCCGGCGGGCACGCAAAGGCGGAAGATGCAGCGGAAGCACATTCAGCGCAAAATATAAACCGGCGCGGAATTTCCCCGCCGCAACCAGCGGTTCCAAATCGCAGCCCGAAGCCGCAACCAGCCGGTATTCCGGCTGCGGCGCGTTTTTTTCCGCAGAATCCGCAGCAGGCTGCAATGCGTGAAGCAATTTTTCCTGTAAAGCGGAGGGAATCTCCTCCGGATTTTCCAGAAACAGCGTTCCTCCCCCTGCGTCCTGAATCGCGCCGGCAATCCCGCGCGCGCCAAAAATTGCAGTTTCCGGATCCGGGCAGGAAGCCCCTGCATCCGCACAATTTATGCATACAAACGGCTTTGCCGCGCGGCGGCTCCAGGTATGAAGCAAAAACGCAAAATACTTTTTGCCCGTCCCCCGTTCACCTGAAAACAAAACCGGCATTCCGGTATCCGCCACGCGTTTTACCAGCGCCAGAATTTCCCTCATTCCTGCACAAACCGCAACCGGCGGGCGGATTTTTCCGGAGCCTGCCGGACAGCAGGCGGATTCCGGACAGCGGACAGCAAAACCGGCGGTCAGGGAAGCCAGCAGCCGGAATACCAATGCATCCGCTTCTGAAAATACATCCGGAGGCGTTTTCCCGGCCACCCGGAGAACGGCAAAGCACGTTCCTTCAGAAACCAGCGGCGCGGCCATTTCTTCCGCAGAAAAAAAAGCGTTTTCCGCAGCACGGCATGCGGCGGACATTTCTTCCGGAGAAGCCGGAAAGGGACCGCCGGTGCTGCCGTCCGGGTTTCCGCGTACAGCAACAGAAAAAATCCCGCTGCCGGAATCCCGGAACAAAAGGGAAACGGCGGAACACGAAAACAGGCGGAACACCGGCGGCAAAACACCCGCCAGCAGTCCGCCTGCATCGGAGAAAGAAAGCGTATCCAAAGATGCGCGCAGGGCAAGCAAGGC
>JADIMS010000063.1 GCA_017694555.1 Candidatus Avitreponema avistercoris | reverse complement strand
TCCGCGTCTTTTCCAAAGAAGGGATCGCCGTCAATATTTCCCCGCAGCCCTTTTATTTTGAAGAGGGAGGAACATCCGCCCGCTTTACTTCCGGTGAAAATCCGGAAACCCCGCTGCGCGTCAATTTTATTACCGGCAACGCCGGGGCGCTGGATGCGGAAATCTCCTGCTGGAGCGTCGTAAACCCGTTCGGGCTGCATATTGCAGAAGACAGCATCGTGACCAACACACTGTTTTTTGTGCGGAAAACAGTCCGCCTGTCGGAGGGCCGGGAATGAGCGTGCCGCCGTGTTTTTTTCACGTGGATTTGGATGCGTTTTTTGCTTCCGTAGAGCAGCTGGATCACCCCGAATACCGGGGAAAACCGGTCATTGTTTCCGGAAGCGGACGGCGCGCCGTAGTTTCCACCTGTTCGTACGAAGCAAGGGCTTTCGGCGTCCATTCCGCCATGCCGCGCGCACAGGCAGAACGGCTCTGTCCCGGCGGAATTTTCCTTCCGGTCAATATGCCGCGCTACCACGAAAAATCCCGCGAAGTTATGCGCATATTCCGGGAATTTTCTGCCGACGTGCGCCAAATGTCCGTGGACGAAGCATTCCTGGATATGCGCGGCATGGAACGGATATTCGGTCCGCCGGAACAGGCAGCCCGGAAACTCAAACAGGCAGTCCGGGATACCACAGGGCTGACGGTTTCTGTGGGCGTGGCCGGAAACAAATATCTGGCAAAAATCGCATCCGGTTTCCGCAAGCCGGACGGCCTGACCATTGTCCCGGAAGCGGAGGCGGAACATTTCATGGCGGAGCTGCCGCTGAAAGACGTCTGGGGCGCAGGAAAAAAAACGCAGGAAAGGCTGCGCACCGCCGGACTGGCCACAACGGCGCGTATTCTCGCGGTTTCGGAAGCCCTGCTGCAAAGCATTATCGGGGAAGCCGCCGGCCGCGCGCTGTATCTTGCTGTACGCGGGCAGGATCCGGGATTTTTTTCCGACCGCCCGGCCGAACGTTCCGTCAGCAACGAACGGACATTTGAATACGATATCCGCGACTACGGCGTCCTGGAAACCATGCTTTTTGACCTGAGCCAGGAACTGGTCTTCCGCATGTTTGACGAAGGGGTTTCTTCCCGTACCGTCAGCATCAAAATCCGCTATGACGACTTCCGCACCGTCAGCGCACAGTCCACAGGGGAAAGTCCGGTCAACGATTCCTGCGACCTGTTTGACCGGCTGCGCCGCCTCCTGTCGGAAAAATACGAGCGGGGAAAACCTGTCCGGCTTTTGGGCGCCGGGCTGCTGAATCTGTACGACGGCAAACTGCCGGAACAGGGCGAACTGTTCGACACCGGCAGGCAAAAGCGGCGCACGCTGGAAAAAACGGTATTTGCACTGAACAAAAAAATGGGGAAAGGCGTGGTGGCTCCGGCCCGGCTTCTGGATATCCGCGGGAACGCCCCGCATCCGGATAAAAAGTAAAGCGGAAAGGAAGCGCAGGCAGCCGCAAGAAAAAAGCCTCCGAAAACCGGAGGCAGAGCGGCGCCGCTGCGCGCACAGCAAAGGAGAGCAAACAAAGAAGATTCACATACGTCGCTCCGCTGAAAATCTACCCCTTTTATCAATTAACCGTCAAGAACTTTTTCTCCATTCCTGCGGGGTTACGAAAGCACATTGCTTTTTGCCCGCCGGACTGTTATACTGGCGGTATCTTAACCCCGGGAGGCTTTATGGATAGGGAAATGATTTACCGGCGCGCCGGTGAATATGTAAAAGAAGAGCAGAATCCCGTCTTCCGAAAAGAAGTCGAAGACCTGATTGCCGCACAAAACGACGCGGAACTTACGGACCGCTTTTACCAGTCCCTGGAATTCGGTACGGGCGGTTTGCGCGGCATCATTGGCGGCGGAACAAACCGCATGAATACGTTTATGATCAACCGGGCCACGCAGGGACTGGCCAATTACATTTGCAAAACTTTCCCGGAAAAAGCCGCAGCAGGCAGGCTTTCGGCCGCAGTTGCCTTTGATTCCCGGCACTATTCCGATGTGTTTGCGGAAGCCACCGCCCTGATTCTGGCTGCAAACGGCTTCACCGCATATCTGTTTACCGGTTTGCGCCCCACGCCGGAGCTCTCGTTTGCCATCCGCACGCTGGGCTGCGATACCGGCGTCGTAGTCACCGCTTCCCACAATCCGCCCCAGTACAACGGTTACAAAGCCTACTGGAACGACGGCGCGCAGGTCACGGAACCGCACGATGCCGGCATTATCCGCGAGGTCCAGGCGGTAACCGAAGTAAAAACCATGACGAAGGAAGAAGCGCTTGCCGCCGGACGGCTTGTATTGATTGATAAAACCATAGACGGGCCGTACCAGGCGATGATCCGCTCCAAGCTGTTCCGTCCTGCACTCATTCAGGAAAAAGCGAAAGAAGTTTCCATCGTTTACACACCGCTCCACGGAACCGGCGCCATGCACGTGGAAAAAGTCCTCGGCAGTCTGGGACTGACGGTGCAGACCGTCCCGGAACAGCGGGAACCGGACGGGGACTTCCCCACGGTGGAAAAACCCAATCCGGAAGAAGCGCCGGCGCTGAAAATGGCCGTGGAGCTGGCAGAAAAACAAAAAGCCGACGTGGTCATGGCAACCGATCCCGACGCCGACCGCTTCGGCGGCGCCGTTCCGGATAAAGACGGCCGCTTTGTCCTGATTTCCGGCAACCAGATGGGGGTTTTGCTGGCGGATTACATCATCCTTTCCCGCAAAGAGCTGGGAACCATGCCGGCCGGCGCAGCCATTGTGCGTTCCATCGTCACATCCCCGATGGTTGACCGCATTGCAGCCCGGAACGGCGTTGCCTGCACCGAATGCCTGACCGGCTTCAAATGGATTGCCTCGTGTATGCGGGACTTTGAAACCAAAGGCGGGAATACCTATATTTTCGGGTTTGAAGAAAGTTACGGCTACAATGTGGAAACCGAAGTCCGCGACAAAGACGGCGTTTCCGCCGCCGCCATGTGTGCAGAGATGACACTGTACTGGCGTTCACAGGGAAAAAGCCTGCTTGAACGGCTGCAGGATTTATATTTGGAATACGGATATTTTGAAGACCGGGCGATTTCCAAATCCTTCCCCGGAATTTCCGGCGGCGAAACCATGCGGAAAATCATGGAAAAACTGCGGACCGAAGGACTGCGGAGCATCGCAGGCAAAAAAGTTGTCCGCATCCGCGATGTGGGCAATTCCGTACTTTTTGATCCGGCAAATCCGGAGAAAAAAGAGCCGCTGGCGCTGCCCAAAAGCAATGTGCTGCAGTTTTTCCTGGAAGGCGGATCCGTTGTCAGCGCGCGCCCGAGCGGGACGGAGCCGAAGATCAAATTCTACATCAATATTGCTTCGGAACCGGGAATTCCGCTGGAAACTGCGGAGGAGCAGGCCGCTGCGCTCGGCGGACGGATTGAGCAGGAAATCCACGCCATTCTGGAGAACGCAGGCTGACAACAGCCGGTTCCTGCCGTCATCCGGGGAACCGGTGCGGCAGGACGGCAAAACGCCCCGGAACGTCTGTCCGGGGCGTTTTGCCGTCCGCTGTATACGCCATATACAAGGATTCATCCCCGCGGCGCCGTGGCGGGATCAACCGGGAAATCCTGTTTATACACCATAAAATACAGCTGCGGCTTCCCGGAGAGCGGATCCGTCCCCAGTTTGCCCAGCTGGTCGCCGAAAGACAGCGAATCGCTGCTGCGCACGCCGATATCTTCCAAGCCGCCGTACACATAAATATAACCGCCGGGTGACTGAACAAAAACCACCTGCCCGAATCCCCGGTACGGCCCGATGGAAAGCACAGTGCCGGAAGCAATGTTTTTCACCTCGGCCCCCTGTGCGGATGTAATGGAAACGCCGTAAATCTTTCCGGTCAAATACGCCACTTCTTCCGCTTCCACCGGCCAGATAATACCCGCGTCTACAGGCTTTGTTTCATAAGACCGCGGATCGGTCATCGGTGCGGAACCGTTCCCGGCCGCCGGCAAATCCGTACCCGCCGGATCCGTTCCCCCGCTGTTTTTCCCGTCTGCGGAGGCCACGGCAGGATTTCCGGCGCTGCTGCCCGGAATTTGCAGCGTTTGCCCGATACGCAGCGATGCATTACGGTCCAGACCGTTGTGCTCCGCCAGCACAGAAACCGGAACGCCGAAACGGCGGGCAAGACCGTACAGGCTGTCCCCGCGCTCCACTTCATACGGAAACGGCTGCCGGTCCGCATCCTGCGCATATTCCGGACCGGATGCGTCAGGAATCCGCAGCGAAACACCCGCGCGGAGCCGGTCGGGATCTTCGATATTGTTTGCCCGCATAATTTCTTCCGTCCGGACGCCGTACTTCCGGCTCAGCGCAAAAAGCGTTTCCCCTTTCTGCAAAACGTGTACCGTCTCTGCCCCGGCCGCAGAAAGCCCGCCGGCCAGCGCAAGAAGAACAAAAAAAACGGATCGCTTTCCCATATCTCTGATTTTCGGCAAACCGGAAGAAAAATTAAAGGGCTGGGAATGCCTCAAAAAATATCGTAAGACGATTCAGCTGAGGACGCGCCGGGCAGAATGTCCGACATGGTAAACGGCAGCAGATTGTGCAGATGCTCCAGATCATCCGAATTTTCCCGCCGTTCTTTCTCCAATGCATTTTCGTTGGAGCGGTTCAGTTTTTTCACCAAATCCAGAACGATACAGGTCATAATCACCAGACCGTCTTTCGGTTCCCGGTTGATGTAGGCTAAAAAATCCTTTTTCGGCAGCACCAAAACCGTAGACGTTTTTCCGGTACGCACGGAAGCATTGGCGGGGGAATCAAAAAACAGGGATTCTTCGCCAAAAAAAGCGCCGGGAGAAAGCGAACCCACAGGAACCGCCTCCCCGGAATGACCGGCTTTTTCCACCAGAAGTTCCCCGGAAATCAAGATAAAAAACGAAGCCGGATCGGAGCCTTCCTGGATGACGGTTTCCCCTTCGTCATATACAAACACACTGCTCATACGGACAATCCCGGAAGCACTTTCTTTACTCAGTCCGGCGAATAACGGAATATCTTCCAGCGAGCGGGTCAGCTCTTCCCCGGACAAACGAAACGCATGCATTTTCTTCTCCTGAATCAAAACTGCAGAACACCGGTGCCCAGTATCGTGTATATTGTTATTATAACAAATTCCCGGGCGTGTGTCTGCTTTCCGGTTGAAAAACCCCCATAAGCCGGGTATACTTTTTTTGCTTATGAATCGGAATTTCCGGCGCCTCGCCCTCGTACTGAGTTTCACCGCAGCCGCGCTTTCCCCGCTTTCCGCACAGACGGCGGCAGCGGATTCCGGCCCGGTGATGCTGGAATACGGATACGACGGCCGCTATACCTACACCGAGCGCATCAATCTTTCCCAATACGCCGACGGGAAATACATCGGCCTGACGCACCGCGAAATCCGCGCGGACGTCGGCAGCCGGGGATCCGTTCCCGGCGGGACGGCGTTTTCCGGTTTTTTTTATGTGAGCGAAGAAACGCTCCGCGATCTGCGCAACGTCTCGCTTCCGCTGGAAGCTGCCGTTCCCGTTTCTTTTACGGTGAACCCGGACGGAACCCTGCGTTTCCAGGAAGACCACGGCTATCCCCGTATGCGGAATTTCCCCGCCTTTCCGGAGGAACCGGTCCGGCCCGGCGATTATTGGGAAGCCGAAGCGGTGCGGATTGTGGATCCCAAAGACAGCGGGA
>JADIMS010000007.1 GCA_017694555.1 Candidatus Avitreponema avistercoris | reverse complement strand
TCCGGCTTTTTGATTCCTACGACTCCGAGGGTTTCCCGCTGATTTACCGGCTGCCGGGCCTTTCGGCGGAAGAAGACCGTGCGCTCCGGACGGCGTTTGCCCTGGCTAAGGCGGAGCGGATATTTCCCGGTTTGTTTTCCTGTTTTTCCCGGCAGCAGCTGAAAATCCGTTCCTTTTCCCCGGGTACGGAGTACAATTTGGCGGTGGAGAGCGGCGGTACCGTTTTCCTTTCCCTGCCGGACGGGCGCGGAATGGACCCGGAAACCGGTTTTATTCTGCCGTGAGTACAATCAGGGCGGAGGCAAAGTCGCCGCCGTCCCCGTTTTCCGGGCTGCGGCCGTCAAAAGCCGCCGTGGTCAGACCGGCATACATCAGTTCGTCGCCGAAATAGCGCGCGCCCGTTCCGGTATCGGTGTACAATGCGCCGGGATCCAGTCCCTGCAGTCGCAGGCGGCTGAATGGCGGATTTACGGTGCACAGGATCCGGTACCAGCCGACAATTGCCGTCTTCCGGTCTCCGCTTACGCACATCCATGCGGCTTCGCCGCCGGAAAACGGGCTTTTCAGCCGGTAAAAATCCCCGAATTGGAAAATGGCCCGGTAACGCTTCATAAAAGCGGTTTGCGCCTGAATTTGCCGGATTTCTGCGCCGCTGAGCGCGCCGGGATCCAGTTCGTAACCGAATGTACCGAAAAACGCAACATTTGCCCGCGTGGACAGCGGCGCAGTGCGGTGCGTCTGGTGGTTGGGGACGGCGGAAACATGACTGCCGGTTGCGCTGAGCGGATAGCACAGCGACGTTCCGTACTGGATTTTGAGGCGTTCGATGCAGTCCGTGTCGTCGCTGGTCCAGGTTTGCGGCGCATAATACAGCATACCGGGATCAAAGCGTGCGCCGCCGCTGGAACAGGATTCAAACAGGATTTCCGGAAATTCCCGGATCAGGCGCTCGTACAGCCCGTATACGCCCAGAATGTAGCGGTGGAATACTTCGCCCTGCCGGTCCGCCGGAAGGGCAGCGGACCACGCGCCGGTGATGCTGCGGTTCATATCCCACTTGATATAAGAGATTTCTGCACTGTGCAGGATTCCGCGGATCATACTGTGTACGGCGTCCACGACTTCGGGACGGGAAAAATCCAGCACCAACTGGTGGCGGCTTTCACACAGGGTCCGCCCCGGCGCACCCAGCACCCAGTCCGGATGGCGGCGGTAAAAGCCGGAATCCGGGTTTACCATTTCCGGCTCAATCCACAGCCCGAAGCGCATCCCCATTGCCGCAATTTTTTCCGCCAGCCCGGCGAGTCCGTGCGGCAGCCTCTGCGGATTCGGCTGCCAGTCTCCCAGTCCGGCGCGGTCGCTCGTCCGGCTGCCGAACCAGCCGTCGTCCAGCACGAACAGTTCTGCCCCGCATTCCCTGGCTTTTTCCGCGATGCGCAGAAGCCGGTCTTCCGTAAAGTCGAAATACGCGGCTTCCCAGCAGTTCAGTAAAACCGGCCGCGGCCGGTCCCGCCAATATCCGCGCACCAGCCGTTCCCGGTACAGCCGGTGGAATTCCCGGCTCATGCTGTTCAGTCCGTCCCCGGAATATACCAGGATGGCTTCCGGCGTCCGGAAAACGCCGCCCGGCTCCAGCTTCCAGTCAAACCCGGACGGGTGAATCCCTGCGGAAAGCCGGGTGACGTTCTGGTTGTCGGTTTCGGCCTGTATGCGGAAGTTTCCGCTGTATACCAGGCTGAGTCCCAGGACTTCGCCTGCGCTTTCGGTGGTATGCGGTCGCAGCAGCGCGGCAAACGGATTGTGTTCGTGCGAAGAATGCCCGCGCAGACTGCCGATTTCCGTAATGCCTGTCTCCAGCCGTCGGGTTTTGCAATACCGTTCCCGGCCCCATGCGCCGGAAAGCTGCAGCCATTTGTAATCCGAATCCGGCAGGTCGAGGGAAAGGCTCATGGCGGTCAGGATGCGGGCCGCCTCCTGTCCTCCGTTCCGCAGGCATGCG
Source organism: Candidatus Avitreponema avistercoris (assembly GCA_017694555.1). Classification (GTDB taxonomy): domain Bacteria; phylum Spirochaetota; class Spirochaetia; order Treponematales; family Treponemataceae; genus Avitreponema; species Avitreponema avistercoris. The sequence goes on along the minus strand of JADIMS010000007.1, from coordinate 12,108 downwards.
CTCCGGGCAATGGCTGCATAGCGGGCAAATACGGTGTAAAACAGCGTGAGCTGTATGCCGGTGCGGGCGTCCGACAGCGTAAGTTCCAGCGTGGCGGCTTCGCCGTCCGATTCGGTGTATGTAGCCGGAAGTCCGTCAATCGGCGGCTTCCCGTCCAGGATTTTGTGGCTTTCGTAACGGAATTCCGTGATCCGGCTGCCGTCCGCCTGTAAAATTTCCACAGCCGGCTGCCGGAAATCGGAGCTTCCGTAGGAAGGGTATTCCTGCCGCAAATGTTCCAGCGAAAACGTATCGTCGTCCGGAAAAGGGTTGGCAGCCATGGCCCGCTGGCGTTTTTCCTGCAAATGCGTAAAATCCGGACGGTCGCGCACGGCTTTCCCGAAATACAGGTGTCCGGGCTGCCCGTTTTCCAGAATATGCAGGATATAGCTGAGCTTTCCGTTGGAAAGATGGAACGTCCGGCTTTCCGCGTGGAACGTGATTTCTGCTGATGCGTCCATGTCTGCCTCCCTTGGCTGGTTGTGCACAAAAAAGGCGGAAAACCCGCAAGTTCTCCGCCTTTTGTTTATTTTGCGCCGGAGACGCGCTTATTTGGTTTCCAGCACGGCGATTCCCGGCAGCGTTTTGCCTTCCAGGAATTCCAGCGAAGCGCCGCCGCCGGTGGAAACGTGGCTCATTTTGGCAGACAGATTGAATTTATTGACTGCCGCAACCGAGTCGCCGCCGCCGACCACGCTGACCGCGCCTTTTTCCGTGGCTTCCGCAACCAGGCGCGCTACCTGCTCCGTGCCCTTGGCAAATGCGTCGAATTCAAACACGCCGACCGGACCGTTCCAGACGATGGACTTGGAAGCCAGAATCGTGTCTTTGTACAGGGCGAGCGTTTTCGGGCCGACGTCCATACCCATCAGGTTGTCCGGAATGTCAATTCCGTCCACGGGCACGGCTTTTGCGTCCGCGCTGAATTCCTCCGCGCCGAGGTGGTCCACCGGCAGCAGGATTTTCACGCCTTTTTCCGCCGCTTTGGCAAACAGGTTTTTCGCGGTGTCCAGGAAATCGTCCTCCACCAGCGATTTGCCGATGCTGTGGCCCTGGGCTTTCAGGAACGTATAAGCCATACCGCCGCCGATGATGAGCGAAGAGGCGCTTTTCAGCAGGCTTTCCAGCACCGCGATTTTGGAAGAAACTTTCGCGCCGCCGATGATGGCTGTCATCGGTTTGGGCGGATTGTTGAGCATCGGTTCCAGGTACTTGACTTCTTTTTCCATCAGGAAGCCGCCCACTTTCACCTGCATGAATTTGGCGATGGTGGCAGTGGAAGCATGGGCCCGGTGCGCCGTACCGAACGCATCATTCACGTAAATATCGCCGTACGTGGCCAGTTCTTTCGCCATCGGTTCCTGCGCCGCGGGATCTTTGGCCGTTTCGCCTTCTTCAAAGCGGGTGTTTTCCAGCATGAGGATACCGCCGTCCGGCAGCGCGTCAACCGCGGCTTTCTGGCCGAGGCATCCGCCGGTAAATACCACCGGTTTGCCCAGCAGTTTGGAAAGGTATTCCGCAACCGGTTTCATCTTGTTTTTGCCGTTGATGAAATTCTCCTTGTCCGCTTCCGTGAACGGCTTGCCGGCTTTTTCCGCCTTTTCCTGCGCTTTTTTCACGTCTTTCTTGGGATCGCCGAGGTGGCTCATCAGCACGAGGGATCTGGGGGACTGGGACAGGATATATTCAATGGTGGGAAGCGCGGCGCGGATGCGGGTGTCGTCCTGCACCGCTCCGTCCTTCATCGGAACATTGAAATCCACGCGCATAATGATGCGTTTGCCCTTCAAATCCACGTCTTTAACCGTCTTAATCATCCGTTTCCTCCGAAAAAAAAGAATCGAGTATTATAAGACAGCATAGCATATTTTTTCCGATTGATACAGTCTGCCGGACAGTCTTTTGCCAATCTTGACGGGAATTGCGCTCCGTGGTACTCTTGCCCAATCAAAATTATTCCAAAAGAAGGAAGTATACCCATTATGAATTTTATTCCGCTTTTGCAGGCCCAGACCGGCGCCGCCCAGCCCCAGGGCGGGGGTTTCATGACGATCATCATGTTCGTCCTTATTTTCGTTATTTTCTATTTTTTCATTATCCGGCCGCAGAACAAAAAGCAAAAAGAGACCGAAAGGATGATCAACGCGCTGCGCAAGGGCGACCGGGTGATTACAATCGGCGGAATTCACGGCGAAGTTGCCGCCGTCCGGGAAAAGACCTTCGTACTCAAGGTGGAAGACGGTTCGCGCATTGAATTCAGCCGCTCCGCCATTTCTTCCGTCATCAACGATGAAGAACCGGCCAAACCCGCCAAAAAATCCGCCAAGGCTGAAGCGGCTGCCAAAACGGAACCGGCCAAAGCCGGGGAAGACGGAACCGGCGCGGAAGAAGCGGCTGCCCCGGCTGACGGGAATCCGGAGAATGCTTCCGATCCCGGAACAAAATAAAACCGTTTCCGGAGTCCGGCACAAAACGAACACGTATTTGGAGCAGAATAATGAATAAACGAAGCCGTTTTGCACTCATTCTTGTGGTGCTGGCCATTTGTTTTGCCTTTTTGTGGCCTACCGCAAAATGGTACTTTTTGACGCCGAGGGAGGATCAGACGCTCGCCCTCGGATCCAGGGAGCGGATCAAGGATTATGCCCGCAATATGGCTGCCGGCGATGTGCAGGAGCTTTTAACGCTGGCCCGGAGCGGTTCCGGCAGTACGGAGCCTCTGCCGGAACGCTTTGACGGCCTTGTGCAGGCTGCCAGGCACAACTATAAGCAGATGGGAAAGGAAATCCCGTCCGTTTGGACCGCCGCTGCGGTTTTGTCGGCGTTCGGCAGTGAAAGCGACGCGGTGGACACGGCCGAAGGGCTGTACCGCGACGGAATCCTCAGCCTGAAGCGGACGCAGGAACGCGCCGTGAAACTGGGCCTGGATCTTTCCGGCGGGATGAGCTTCATCATCAAGGCGGATCTGGCGGCGGCTGAAGCTGCTGCCGGGGAAAACGTCACCAATTCCGTGCAGTTCCGCGATGAAGCAATGATGCAGGCAATGGAAATCATTTCGGACCGCATCGACCGTTTCGGCCTTTCGGAACCGGTTGTCCGGCGGCAGGGTGAAGACCGCATTTATATTGAAATTCCCGGTACGGCAGATTCGGACCGCATCAATTCCATTATTTCCGGCCGGGGGATGCTGGCATTCCATCTGGTGGATGCGGAAGCGACCGCCGCGTTCCAGTCGTATTATGCGGCGCATCCGGCCACGACATTCGACGCGGATTACAACCTGCTGGATCCGTCGGTTATCCCGGAAGACTGCCAGGTGATGGGCGTGTATACAAAAGATGTTTACGGCATCGACGAGCGCATCGGTTTCCGGGTAATTAAACGGACGGTGGCGCTGGAAGGCCGGCATATCCAGAGCGCGCAGGTCAGCCGGGATGAAATGGGCCGCCCCACGGTGGTTTTCCGGCTGGATCCCGAAGGTACGGAGATTTTCCGTATTGTGACGACGGAAAACCAGGGGCAGTCGCTGGCGATTGTTTCGGATGAGAAAATCAAGTCTGTGGCGAATATCCGGGAGCCGATTCCCGGCGGATCGGTGCAGATTTCCGGGTTTTCGGCGGAAGAGGCGGAAAACCTGCAAACCGTCCTGCGCACGGCCTGGCTCAATGTACCGCTGGAGCTGGAAAGCCAGCAGGTGGTTGGCGCCAGTATGGGCGAGCTTGCCATCCGCCAGGGTTTGAATGCGCTGTTGGGCGGCCTTGGCGCGGTGGTGGTGTTCCTGCTGTTCTTTTACCGCGGCGCGGGCGTGAATGCCTTTGTGGCGCAGTTCCTCAATCTGTTCATTATGTTCAGCGTGCTTTCCGCTTTCAATCTGACGCTGACGCTGCCTTCCATTGCCGGTATGATTCTGACCATCGGTATGGCCGTGGATGCAAATGTCGTAATTTTTGAACGGATTAAAGAAGAGCTGCGGGCGGGCAAAACGCGCAGGGCGGCGGTTGCGGCCGGCTTCGACCATGCATTCTGGGCGATTATGGACTCCAACATTACGACATTTATCGCGGCAATTTTCCTGTCGCAGCTCGGCACCGGCCCCATCAAAGGCTTTGCGGTTTCTCTGGCGATCGGCGTGGTGTCTTCGGTTTTCACGGCTCTGTTCGTATCCCGGCTGATGTTTGATTTCGGTACGGACGTGATGAAGCGTGAGAAAGTCAGTATCAGCTGGAGGATTTCGAAATGAAGCGTGTCATTCAGTTCAGTAAATTATTTCTCCCGATGGTGATTCTGAGCGCGGTTGTGATTGCGTCCGGCATCGTCGGTCTGTTTGTGCGGGGGGTGAATCTCGGCGTCGATTTTCAGGCCGGTCTGGTTGAGCAGGTCCGGATTGCCCCGCAGGCTTTTGCCCTGACATATGACGGTCCGCAGTCCGTACAGGTTTCCGTCGGGCAGAACAGCATCGATCTGGTGGTGACCGGATTGGGCGGCGGCAACCGGACGTATTCCTATCCGTTTGCGGATTATCCTACGGCCGCCAGCTTTTTGGAAGCGGTTGCCGAAGTTCCGGACGTTGCCGTGCTGGATCCGGTTGCGGCCACTGTCCCGGCTGATTCCCTGTTTGTGGATTCCTCGCGGATTCCCCGGCTTTCGGAAGAGCCGTTCGGCTTCCATTATGTTTCTGCAAGCATGGAGGAGGTTTCTGCCGACGATGTGCGCGCGGCGCTTGCTTCCTTCGCAGAAGTTTCCGTGCAGACCGTGGGGGATCCGGCTGACCGGGCGTTTCAAATCCGCATCAGCGATGACGGAAGCAGCGGAAATTCCGGCGTGAGCCTTTCGGCTTCTTTGGAGCAGGCGCTGAAGGATGCTTTCGGGGAAACGGAGGTGGCCGTGATTTCTTCGGACTTTTCCGCCGCCCGGTTTTCGCAGTCGCTTGCCACCCAGGCAGCCGTTCTGGTGGCCGGCGCGCTGCTGCTGATTTTCCTGTATGCCATGGTCCGCTTCCGCTGGGATTTTGCCCTGGGCGCGGTGCTGGCAATCATCCACGATGCGATGATCATGATCACCTTTATTGTGTGGTCGCAGATGCAGTTTACTTCCACAACACTGGCGGCTATCCTGACGATTATCGGATATTCCATCAACGATACGGTGGTAATTTTTGACCGTATGCGGGAAAACATGCGCCTGCATCCGGATATGACGCTGACGGAAGTGCTGAATCTTTCGCAAAGCGACTGTCTCGGCCGCACAATGATTACGACGCTTACCACGATGCTGGCGGTGTTCGCCCTCTATTTCTTCACAAGCGGCGATATCCACGATTTCGCGCTGGCGCTGATTGTCGGCCTGGCGAGCGGCGTGTATTCCACGATTTACATAGCCAGCGCCTTCATCAACTTTGTGGGGCGCTTCCGCAAAGACAAAGGTTTTATCCGCGAACGGGAGAAAAAACCCGTTCCGGATGCCGCCGGAACCGTATAAAAAGGCGGCGGGAAAAGGACGGCGGCGCGCTGCGCCGCCGTTTTTTTTGTTTCCGGTTTGACTTTCGGCCGTATTCTGCGCATATTGGAAGTATGAGCGAAACGAATATTGCGCCGGTGGATCAGCTTCTGCCGAATAAATTATTTATCCTTCCGCTTTCCGGACGGCCGATTTTTCCCGGCGTATTTATGCCGGTTATGGTCAACAATCCGGACGATGTGCGGTCTGTGGAAGAGGCCTATTCCGGTTCCGGCTTTGTCGGAATTTCCCTGGTGAAAAATGAGACCGACGGTTCCCCGTCCATCGGCGATTTATATGAAGTGGGTACGGTGGCCCGGATTGTCAAAAAGATTAATCTGCCGGACGGCGGCGTCAATGTGTTTGTCTCGACGCTGAAGCGCTTCAAAATCCGGAAAACCGTCAATGCACGTTTCCCGATGGTGGCTATTGTGGATTATATGGAGGACGAAGAAGACAACGGCTTCGAGCTGAAGGCGCTGACACGCGCGCTGCTCAGCGAAATGAAAGAGTTGTCGGAAAATAATCCGCTGTTCACGGAAGAAATGCGCCTCAACATGGTGAACATCGATCATCCCGGAAAAATCGCCGACTTCCTCGCCAGTATCCTGAATATCGATAAGACCGACCAGCAGCGCATTTTGGAAACATTCAACGTGCGCCTGCGGATGGAGAAGGTTCTGGTGTTCATCAAAAAGGAACAGGAACTTCTGCGCGTGCAGAAAAAAATCCAGAACGAAATTAACCAGAATATCGAAAAAAGCCAGCGCGAATATTTCCTGCGTGAAGAAATGAAGGCGATTCAGGAAGAGCTTGGCATAACACAGGATTCCCGTTCGTCGGAGTACCAGAAGTTTAAGGAAAAACTGGATGCATTCGGGTTTACCGGCGAAATCAAAGAAACGGTGGACAGCGAGCTGGAAAAATTTTCGCTGATAGAACCGAATTCCGGGGAATACATTGTGACGCGGAATTATCTGGAAACCATCGCGTCCCTTCCCTGGGGCGAGCCGGAAAAAGAAGACTACGATATTCAGAGCGCGCGGGAAATTCTGGATGAAGACCATTTCGGTCTGGATGACGTCAAAAAGCGGATTGTGGAATACCTCGCGGTGCGCAAACTCCGGGAGGACACAAAAGGGTCGATTCTGCTGCTTGTCGGTCCGCCCGGCGTAGGGAAGACAAGCGTCGGCCGTTCCATAGCCCGCGCCATGCATAAGCCGTTTTTCCGCTTTTCGGTCGGCGGTATGCGCGACGAGGCGGAAATCAAAGGCCACCGGCGCACATACATCGGCGCTATGCCCGGCAAGATTCTGCAGGGTCTGAAGGTGGTGAAAACCCGCGCGCCCGTTTTCATGATTGATGAAGTGGATAAGATGGGCGCGAGCTACCAGGGCGATCCGTCCAGCGCGCTGCTGGAAGTTTTGGATCCGGAGCAGAATGTTGCGTTCCGCGACCATTATCTGGATTTGCCGTTTGATCTTTCGGATATTTTCTTCATTCTGACGGCCAACACGCTGGATACCATTCCCGGCCCGCTGCGCGACCGCGCGGAGATTATCCATCTTTCCGGCTATATCGACGCGGAAAAACTGGAAATTGCAAAGAAATATCTGATGCCGCGCAGTCTCGCGCGCAACGGCTTGAAAAAGCGGCAGGTATCCATGCGTTCCAGGGAGCTGCTGTTTATTGCCACCGGATACGCCCGGGAAGCCGGGGTGCGGAATTTTGAGAAAAGTCTGGATAAGATTAACCGGAAACTTGCTACGGAAATCGTGCTCGGGGAACGGGACGCGGATGCGCGGATTGTAGTGGACGAAGCGATGATCCAGAAATTCCTCGGCAAACCGGTTTTCCGCGAAGACGAAAAGAAAACGGCATCCTGTCCGGGAACGGCTATCGGTCTGGCCTGGACCAGTATGGGCGGCGATACGCTGCGGATTGAGGCGTCCGCCAATCCGGGCAAGGAGCGCTTTGACCTTACCGGCCAGCTTGGCGACGTAATGAAAGAATCGGCATCCATCGCCTGGTTTTGGGTCCGGCATTTTGCCGCAGAAAAACGGCTGGTTGATCCCGAATGGTTTGAGACGCGCGCAGTCCACCTGCATGTGCCGGAGGGCGCGACGCCGAAAGACGGCCCGAGTGCAGGTATCACGATGGCTTCCGCGCTGCTCTCCCTGGTTACCGGGAAAACGCTCCGTCCGCGTCTGGCTATGACCGGGGAGCTTTCGCTTACGGGCGATGTTCTGCCCATCGGCGGCCTGAAAGAGAAAACCATTGCGGCCAGACGGAACGGCGTGCGCGAGATTTTGATTCCGCAGGCAAATGTCCGGGATCTGGATGAGATTCCGGATTATGTGAAAAACGGGATACGCTTTCATCCGGTTGCTTCGATGCAGGAAGTTGCGGATCTGGCTTTCCCGAAAGGAACGTTTGCCGCCGGATAAGCGGCGCGCGCCGGAACGCAGCATACCGTATTTTTAAACGGAAGTACCGTGTTGTTTGCCGCGGAAAATAATTGCGGGTTCTGATTGAATTATGCATTCTGCTGAAATTCCGTATCATTGACCAAGGTTGCCGGATTTTGTTATACTTTTTTTCATGGCGAAAAAGACTTCCGCATATGATGAATCAAAAATCAAAACGCTCAGTTCCCTGGAACACATCCGGCTCCGTACCGGCATGTATATCGGCAGGCTGGGGGACGGATCAAATCCCGACGACGGAATTTACATTCTGGTCAAAGAGGTCGTGGATAATTCCATTGATGAATTTATCATGGGAAACGGAAAGCAGATTGACATTGTGCTCAAAGACAACAAAGTTTCCGTGCGTGATTTCGGCAGGGGCATTCCGCTGGGGAAAGTCGTCGAATGCGTTTCTGTCATCAATACCGGTGCAAAATACAACGACGAAGTATTCCAGTTTTCGGTCGGTTTGAATGGCGTGGGAACAAAAGCGGTAAACGCGCTTTCGTCATATTTCCGGGTTGTGTCGGTCCGCGACGGAAAATACGCGGAAGCGCTGTTTGCGCGGGGAAAGCTGCAAAGTGAGAAAACCGGAAACGCAAAACCGGGAATCAAAAACGGTACGCTGGTGGAATTTATTCCGGATGAGGAATTATTCCGCGGGTACCACTTTCATACGGAATTTTTACAAAAGAGATTTTGGAATTATGCCTGCCTGAATTCCGGGCTTGAGATCCGGTTTAACGGTGAAAAGTTTTTTTCTGCCAACGGGCTGTTGGATCTTTTGGGTGCAGAAACCGGCAATCCGTTGTATCCGGTATGCCATTACAAAGGCAAGCAGCTGGAGTTTGCATTTTCACACACGAACAATTACGGCGAAACGTATTTTTCGTTTGTCAACGGGCAATACACGTCTGACGGCGGAACGCATCTTTCTTCATTTAAAGAAGGTTTGCTGAAGGGCGTGAATGAATATTTCCGGAAAAACTACAAGAGCGAAGATGTGCGCGAAGGAACTTCCGCCGCAGTTGCCGTTAAAATCCAGGCGCCCGTTTTTGAAAGCCAGACAAAAAACAAACTCGGGAATACCGAAATCCGGTCATGGATTGTGAATGAAACAAAGGCCGCTGTTGTTGCATGGCTGCATAAAAATGCCGAGGCGGCAAAAAAGCTGGAAGAAAAAATCCTGGCCAACGAGCGCCTGCGCACGGAATTGAATTCAGTAAAGAAAGAAGCAAAGGAAGCGGCGAAAAAAGTCGCCCTGCGTATTCCAAAGCTGACGGAATGCCGCTATCATTTGGACGACGGCGAAAAAGGCGCGAACACGATGATTTTCCTTACGGAAGGGGATTCTGCTGCGGGATCCATTAAGCCCAGCCGCGACGTCAATACGCAGGCTGTTTTCAGTCTGCGGGGTAAACCGGAAAATATGTACGGAAAGAAGCGGGCGGATATTTACCGCAATGCCGAGCTGTACAATATGATGATGGCGCTCGGAATTGAAAACGACGTAAGCGGCCTGCGCTATGAAAAAATCGTGATTGCCACCGATGCGGATAATGACGGATTTCATATCCGCAATCTGCTGCTTACTTTTTTCCTCAATTATTTTGAAGAACTGGTTGTCAACGGGCATGTGTTCATTTTGGAAACGCCGCTGTTCCGGGTGCGGACAAAAAAAGAAACGGTATATTGCTATTCTGAAAGCGAACGGGACGAAACCGTACAGTCGCTTGGCGCGCAGAGCGAGGTAACGCGGTTTAAAGGGTTGGGTGAAATCAGTCAAAAAGAATTCGGACAGTTCATTGGTGAAGATATCCGGCTTTTGCCGGTTTCGGTACAAAGCCTGAAAAAAATTCCCGGAATCCTGGAATTTTACATGGGCAAGAATACGCCGGCCAGACGTGAATTTATCATGAAAAATTTGCTTGCGGAGATTGATGCCTGATGGATTATATCGAAAGCCTGTTCAACCGCAACTTTCTGGAGTATGCAAGCTATGTTATCCGGGACCGGGCGATTCCGGATATTGAAGACGGATTAAAACCGGTACAGCGGCGTATCCTGCATACGCTGTTTGAAATGGATGACGGCCGTATGCATAAGGTTGCCAGCGTGGTGGGCGAGTGTATGAAAATCCATCCGCACGGCGACCAGTCAATCGCGAGCGCTCTTGTTGTCTTGGCGAATAAAGAGATTTTTATTGAGAAGCAGGGTAACTTTGGGAACCTGCTCACCGGCGACAGCGCGGCGGCATCCCGGTATATTGAATGCCGTATCCGTCCGTTTGCAAAAAAAATCCTGCTGAATCCGGCTATCACAAATTACGTGCCTTCGTATGACGGCAGGAAAAAAGAGCCGGTAACGTTCCGTGCGAAGCTTCCCCTTGTTTTGATTCTGGGAGCGGAAGGTATCGCCGTAGGAATGTCAACCAAAATTCTGCCGCACAATATCCGGGAAGTGATTGAAGCGGAAAAAAACTGCCTGACCGGAAAGCCTTTCCGGCTGTATCCGGATTTTCCGACCGGCGGCGAAATTGACGTTTCGGATTACGGGGACGGAATGGGGAAAGTGACCGTGCGCGCCAAACTGGATGTAAGCGATCCCAAACGGATAGTAATTACTGAAATTCCTTTTGGCTGTACGTCCGAGAGCGTGCTTGCTTCGGTGGAGAACGCCGCCAAAGCCGGGCGGATTAAAATTTCCGACGGCGGGATCAACGATTATACCAAAGATAAAGCGAATATCGAAATCAAACTGCAGCGGGGCGTTTACGCACAGGACGTTGTGGATGCGCTGTATGCTTTTACCGAGTGCGAACAGTCGGTTTCCTGCAATCTTCTGGTTATCAAAGACAATCTGCCTGCGCTGATGACGGTTTCAGAAGTTATCCGGGATAATTCCCGGCGGCTGCTGAAAATTCTGAAAGATGAATTGGAAGACGAAAAGCGTACGCTGGCGGACCGTCTGCATATGCGGACGCTGGAGCGTATTTTCATCGAAGAGCGGATTTATAAAAGCATTGAATCGATGAAAACGGCTGAAGGCGTTATCCGCGCAGTACTGAAAGGGTTTGTGCCTTTTGCCGCAGAACTGGTCCGGGCGGTTACGGAAGAAGATGTGGACCGCCTGCTGAAAATCCCGATCCGCCGGATTTCCCTGTATGACATCAATAAAAACCGGCAGGAAGTGGAAGACATTAAGGCGCGTATTAAGGAAATCAACCGCCTGCTGAAGAATCTTACAGCCTACGCGGTTTCGGTGCTGGACGGAATCCTGGAATTGCTGCCGCCGGAACTGACGGAGCGGAAAACACGCATCGCTTCATTTTCCAAGATTGACGTTAAGGAAGCGGCCGGGCGGGATCTTCCGCTCCGCTACGACGGAACTTCCGGCTATCTGGGCACAGCGGTGACCGGCGGACGCGAGCTGCTGCGTGTTTCGCCGTATGACCGTATTTTGATTCTGCGGCGGAACGGCGTGTATACGGTTACCGATGTTCCGGACAAGCTTTTTGTAGATAAAGGGTTGTGGTATGCCGGTTTCAGCGAAAAAGACGTGCTTTCTAAAGTTCTGTTTACTGTGGTATACCGGGATACCAATACAGGGTATCCGTATATTAAGCGCTGCCGGATTGAAGGTTATATTTTGAACCGGGATTACCTGATTGTTCCTGATTCCGCTGAAATTCTCTGCGTCAGCACAAAACCGAAGTTTTCTTTTACCGTCCTGTATGAACCGAAGCCGCGCGTCAAAAAATGCAGCGAGATATTCCGCGCGCAGGATTATCCGGAGAAAGGCCTGAAAACCCTTGGGATAAAACTTTCCTCCCGCAAGGCTGTGGCTGTTGCAGCGGGAGAAGCCGGGGATTCTTCCGTACCGGCCGCAGAGAAAAAAGAAAACGCTGCGGCAGCCGGAAAAACACGGGCTTCTGCATCCGCTGCGGCAGCGGTCAGGACAACAACGGCAAAGAAAGCGGCGAAAGCGAAACCGTCTGCTGCAGCATCAGCTCCGGCGGAAAAAACTGGGCCGGTAAAACGGGGCGGCGGACTGAAAGCCGCTGCTGCAGGTATCCGGCTAAAAGATGAAAAGGCAAAAAAAGGCA
>JADIMS010000062.1 GCA_017694555.1 Candidatus Avitreponema avistercoris | reverse complement strand
GGACAAAGAAGACCTGAAACGGATTCTCGCCGAACCGAAAAATTCGATTGTCCGGCAGTTCCAGGCTTCGCTCGGTATGGACGATGTGGATCTGGTGTTTGAAAGCGACGCGCTGGACGCCATTGCCGATCTGGCCATTAAACAGAATACCGGTGCGCGCGGTCTGCGGACCATCGTCGAGAAAATGATGATGGATTTGATGTACGAATCCCCGTCCATCGAAGGCCGGAAAAAAGTCGTCATTACCAAAAACGTGGTGGAAAAGCAGGAAAAACCGGAGATCCTCCGGCTGGATCAAAAGACTGCCTGATTTTCTGTACGTAATCCGCTGTTACAGCGAACCAAGCGCAGCTTCTACCGCAATTTGCAGCGTTTCGGCTGAACAGCGGGCCCACGTGTAACCGGCAACCCATTCCAGCGCTTTTCCGGTTACCGTTTTCCGGAAGCGGTCATTGACACCTGACTGCAGGCGCACAACCTTCCCGATGGCTGCGGCGATTTCTTCCGGTTTTTCCGGGTCAAAAAACACCGCGCAGTCCCCGGCAACTTCCGGCAGCGCGCCGCAGGAAGCACAGGCTACCGGAATTCCGCACGCCATTGCTTCCAGTACCGGGAACCCCACTCCTTCATTTTTGGCAGGAAACACGCAGGCATCCGCCGCCGAATACAGCTCCGGCAGGCTTTCCTGCGGAAAATATCCGGTCAGCAGAATATCGGAAGCATAGGGGGAGCGGAACACTTCCCGGTGCACCATGTCGGCGTTTTCCCCGTCCGTTCCGGCCAGCACCAGCCGGTGGGGAGCGCCCGTCTGTTCTTTAAATTGCGTAAAACCCTGGATCAGCTCCACGTGGCACTTGGACGGCCAGGAAATTTTGGACGCGTAAATGATGTACGGGCGGCGGATCGAAAACGGATGGATCAGCACCGAATCCACTTCGCTCTGAATCCGGGGGTAAAACAAAGTGTTGTCGATTCCGTTATACACCACGGAAATCAGCGGTTCCGGAATGCGCAGGCTGACCAGGTTGTCGCGGACAAAGCGGCTGGATGCAATAATCCGCGCAGCTTTACGGAGCTGCTGCCGGGTTACAACGGACATGGCCGGCGCGTCTTCAACCGCTTTTCCGCCGGCAAAAACCGACTGCAAAATCACAACGCCCGGAATTTCAAATCCCAGCGGAAGGTAAGAGGCGCCGGCAGGAAAAATCACGGCATCGTACGCGCGTTTCCGGACAAAGGAAGCGTAGGACATCAGATGCCATAAACGCTCGGAAGCGGGAGAATCCGGGACGGATACGCCCGCATATTGGATGAAATCCGAATCCGGAATATACGTATACCGGTCGATTTCCGGTCCGAAAATCTCCAGAACAGCCCGGCCGGGATCCGTGATATTCCGTACAAAGGACTTCAGATAGGAACCGAATCCGGAACGCCCGTGATCACAGCCGAATGCGTTGATGCCGATTTTTACTTGTCCGCTCATTATTCCGATGATAGCATTTTTCCGGGGTTTATGCTATCCTCGCGGTATGAATCTTTTTGCGGATTTAGGGGTCAGCGAAGAACTGTGCGGAACGCTGGCGGCACGCGGGATAGAAACACCGACGGCGGTGCAAAAAAAAATCATTCCGCTGCTTATGGAAGGAAAAAGCGTGGTATTCCGGTCAGAAACCGGAACCGGAAAAACATTCGCGTATTTGCTTCCGGCACTGAGCCGTTGTGCTGCGGAAACACAAAGCGGGCGCGTGCGGATATTGATTGCAGCGCCGACACACGAACTGGCTTCGCAAATCAAGCGCGAAACTTCTGCCCTTCTGGAGAATTTTCCCCGCAAAGAAAAGGCGGCATTGTTTATCGGCGGAGCTTCCTGGAAAAGACAGCGTGAAATGCTGAAAAAACCGCCCTTGGCCGCTGTAGGCGGGCCGGCCCGTCTGACAGAATGGATCCGCAGCGGGAACCTGAAAACAGGAGGGCTGTTTTTTGTCGTTTTGGACGAAATTGACCGGCTGCTGAAAAAAGAAAACCGGGACGAATTGCAGGCACTGCTTGCCGTTTTGCCTGCGGGCGTACAGTTTGCCATTTGCTCAGCCACAGTGAACGAAAAACGTTTTGCGGAAATCCGGTCGCTTTTGCCGCCGGACGCCGCACAACGGCTTCAACTGGAAATCCTGCCGGACGAAGGTATTTTGCAGAAGTCGGTGACACATTGGGCGTTTTTCGCAGAGCAGCGCAAGAAGACGGAAGAACTCCGGAAATTCCTGCATGCAGCCAAACCGGAAAAATCGCTAGTGTTTTTTTCCAGCACCGAGCGTGCGCAGCGGGCTGCGGAAAAACTCCGGCTGGCCGGAATTCCCTGCGCCTGTCTGGTCTCCGGCATGGACAAAATAGCCCGCAAAAGCGTGACCGACCGCTTCCGGACGGGGAAAATCCCGGTCCTTATCACCAGCGATGTAGCCGGCAGGGGGATGGACATTCCGGACATTACCCACGTTATCCAAATGGACATCGGAAGCGAAGCAGACGTCTTTGTCCACCGGGCCGGGCGTACCGGCAGGGCAGGCAAAACCGGTATCCACGTGGTTTTTGGAGACGAATTCGAACTGCGCCGGCTGGCGGTACTGGAAAAGCAGCTGGGCATCACGGTATACCCCAAAATTCTCTGGGGCGGTAAAATTCTCCGCCCGGAAGACCTTCCGTCCGAAAATCAGTAAAAATACTCGAAGCCGACAGAGATATAATTGTTGAATTCCGTTGTGCCGGATACCCGGTTCCGCCAGGCTGCAAGCTGGTTCTCCGCCTCCTGCCGGATGACAGCCTCGTCGGTTTCCCCGGGGATGGTATTGGTGAAAATCCCGGTCCCGACATCCGCGTTCCGGTCCGCTTCAAAGCGGTAACTCAGCCGGAAAACCATATAGCCGCCGCTTTTCAATACGGGAAGACGGCAGTTCGCGTCAAAGCCGAACTGCCATATGTAGCGGATGGTGTCCTGCGTAAGGAACGGGGTATCGTAAAAACGGGCGTGCCCCGCGCCGGTCGCAGAAGCATTTGCCATCGACCCGTCGGTGATGTAGGTATCGCCGGACGTCAGGTATTCCCGGATGAATTTCCATTCCATATTTTCGTTGACATTCCCGTGACGGATCAGCGTACCGACAAAATCCACATCCAGACATTCCAGCGGACGGGTTTTGACCAGCAGCGTGAAACGGTCCGAGTTCGGTTCCAAATTCGCGCCGAAAGGAACCCCGGCATGCAGATAATTCTGGTAGTTGGGCGCGTAATAGTCCCTCGCGTCGCTTTCTTTATGGGCATACGTATACGGCGTGACCATCGTATAATTGAAAGAAATCAGGGACAGAATATTTCCCCAGGAAGGCGCGTAGGAAACGCCAAGCTGCGCGGCAAGACGCCATTTTGTATCCCAGTGGAATGTGGCAATATCGTTGAAGCTCAGATCATCTGCATAAATCACGCCGTCGATTTTCCAGCCGGCAGCCGGTTTAACCGTGAACATCGCGCCCATGTAGCTGTTATCGTTAAATCCCGTCAATCCCTGGTTGAGGAAATACACTGTCAGCGGAAGCATATACATCGGTTCGATGCGGCCGCCGTACATCACCGATTCCAGGAAAGATACCGACAGCCAGTCAAACGGATGGAAATCCAGCGAATGCACCGCCAGGAATTTTTCCGGATAATACGCCAGATCATCCATGCTGACGCCCGCATTGTAATCCGCGTCCCGCGTGGCGCTCAGACCGTACAGGCTGGAATTGAACGTCCAGTTTTCCCGCCGGAACGCAAAAGAAAGCTGCCCGGAATGCGTGGCGCCGGATCCGGCAACAACGCCGTCCGTGTGGAAAGGCCCGTATGAACCGCGCATCAGACCGGCAAGCAGGTAAACATCCGTGGTACCGAAAGAAACGGAGGAATTGAACGAAGGCAGGACCCAGAACGGCCCGACATGGGAATTGTCCGCCACCACATCCTTAGCGGAAGAGGTGAATGCCGGCCGCACTTCTTCATCCGGCAGCCGGTTTGTAGCCCAAAGATCGAATGACCCGCTGATGGAGAGGAGATCCCGGAACAAATAGTGGTTGAAATCCGCGGAAACAACCGAAATATCCAGCTGGCGGTCCAAATCCGTATTGAGAGCGGCGGATACTTTCGCCCCTATCGTGAAGGATTTCCCGAACAGCCGTTTATAATGCGCAAGCGCCACCCGCCGTTCCCGTTCCGGCGCACGGTCGATTACCGTTTGCAGGATTTCTTCCACCACATTCATCGGATACGGGCGCGCCGCCGGCAGATGATTGACCAGTCCCATGGTTTCCCACACGGGCAAATCGCCGTAAAACGGATCATTGGGATCCGCAGAAACCTGTGCGGAAAGGACAGAGACACCGAACAACGCCGAAAAAAGCGCAAAATAAAACCGCCGCCAGAATTTTCTCATAGCCGGACTATACCACAATGCAGGCGCTTTTCCAAGAGCCAATCCGGCGGGGACGGGAATTCCCTGCACGCTCCAAGCCGTATCCGGATAAATTCAATTTGGCAAAATCCCGCAAATGCGGTATACTGCGCCCATGAATATCGCTTTGTTTTCGGATTGCTATTCCCCAACAAAAAACGGCGTGGTTACCGTGGTCATGCAGCTGCGGACCATTCTGCGTAAAATGGGGCACCACGTAGTCGTGGTCACGGTGGATACTTCCAAGCTGGAAAACGGCGTCAAAGACAATGATCCCTGCGTTCTGCGCACGCCGTCCGTTCCGCTCGGTCTGGGTACCGATCATTTTATCGGTTTCCCGCATAAAGCAAAAATCCTCGAATTCCTGAAAACCCATCATGTGGAACTGATTCACAGCCATACGGAATTCGTTATTGCCCACGCGGCCAAAGTCCTGGCAAAAACGCTCCGTATTCCGGCCATCGTAACCACGCATACCATGTGGGAAGATTTTTATCCGTATTACATTCCCATGGGCAAACTGATTCCGGTACGGATTGTGCGCAAACTGACAAAGCGGATTTACCGGAAATTTTACGCCATGATTAATGTTTCCGAAAAAGCGCACCGGTATTTCAAACAGCCGTTTATGCTGCCGAACGTACCCTCTGCCATCATTCCAAACGCGGTGGATACGGCAGCGTTCGAGGCAAAAAAAGACACGAAGGCAGATCTGGAAGAAACCCGGCGCACATGGGGAATCGGGAAAGACGATACGCTGCTGCTGTTTGTCGGCAGAATCGGAGAAGAAAAGCGGGTTTTTGAACTGCTGGACATTTGCGCCAACGTACTCCGGCGCGCCGGCAGCCGCGTAAAAGTCCTGTTTGTCGGAAACGGGCCGGCGCTCACGGAGATGAAGCACACGGTCCGGCGGCTGGAGCTGACCGAAAAAATCATTTTCACGGGTTTTTTAAGCTGGGACCATCTGCACACCTATTACGCCATGAGCGATATATTCGTCACGGCATCGCTGTCTGAAATGCATTCCATGACGATTCTGGAAGCGATGATCAGCGCGCTGCCGATCGTCGTGCGGGACGATGTAAGTTTCCACGACACCATTTCGGACGGACAGAACGGTTTCCTGACCGCGAGCGACGCCGAAATGGAAGAGCGCATTCTGGAGCTGATTCAGGACAGCGGGAAACGCAGAAAATTCGGCAAAAAGTCCCTGGAAATGTCCCGTAAATTTTCACTGGAAACACACGGAAAAAAAACCGAAGCATTTTACCAGGCAGTTCTGGAATCCTATCCCGGAAAACTGGACGAAAAAAAGCTTGTGGAACGGATTAACGCCGTCTGAATCTTCTTGCACATCTGCAGCGCAACCGGTATTCTTTTGTTGTGGACGCAAATACAAAAAAAGCCCTGTTTTCTTTTTTTGACACGGCAAACCGTTTCTTTTCGGATACAGGAAGCCCTCCGGCTGTTCCGCCGGAATTTACCGGCGGCGCACTGCCGGCAAATTCCGTTCCGGATACCCGGACGGATACGGAAGCCGGACGGATACGGAAGCCGGACGGACATTTTACCGGATTGCAGGATATTGCCGGCGCAGTTCTGTCCTGTCAGGCGTGCGGTCTGTCCGCCGGAAGAAAACATGCTGTCCCGGGGGAAGGCGTTGCAGATGCTTTCGTGATGGTCATCGGGGAAGGTCCGGGTGCGGAAGAGGATTTGCAGGGACGCCCGTTTGTCGGACGGTCCGGCCAGCTTCTGGATAAAATGCTGGCGGCGGTTTCGCTTTCCCGTACAGTAAACGTCTTCATCGCAAATATTGTCAAATGCCGGCCGCCGGGAAACCGGGATCCGCAGCCGGAAGAAAGCGAAGCCTGCGCCGGATACCTGGCCGCCCAGATTGCATACATCAAACCGAAAGCGATTCTGGCGCTGGGCCGGATTGCGTCCCGGAACCTGCTTGCCACAAACGAAGGCATAACACGTCTCCGGGGACGCTTTTTTGACTACAGGGGAATTCCCCTGATGCCGACCTACCATCCCAGCGCCCTGCTGCGGGATGAAAACCTCAAGCGCCCGGCATGGGAGGATCTGAAACGGTTCCGGGAAAAACTGCGGGAATTGGAACCCGGATACGAGGCGGCTTTTGCGGCGCGCCGGGAAACCGGGGTATGAGCAGCGAAAAATTTTCCCCGCTCTGGCTGGAACTGGCATTCAATCTTCCTTTACGGAATTCATTTTGGTACAAAACCGAAGAATTTCCGCAGGAAGAAAAAGATACGCTGACCGGACGGCGCGCCGAAGTGATGTTCGGCTCCCGGAAAATACACGGTTTCATTCTTTCTGCGGCAGATGTCTTTCCGCCGGATCTGCCGGTCCGTCCGGAAGAAGTAAAAAGTGTTTTGCGTGTCATCGACCGCGAACCGTTGTTCGGGCAGCAGGAAATTGCGCTCGCCCGTTGGATGGCATCGTTTTATTTATGTACATTCGGGGAAACGCTGTCGGCTATGCTTCCGTCCGGACGGCGGGAAAAAGCGCTGCCCGACGGTTTTTTTCCGGAAGAACAGGTTTTTGCCCCGCAAGCCCGGCGTACATTATCCGCAGAACAGGAGGAAGCCGTTGCCCGGCTGACGGATAAGGAAAATTTTACAGCCGGAAAGGGAGGAAAACTTTTTTACCTTAAAGGAATCACGGGTTCGGGAAAAACAGAAGTGTTCCTGCGTGCCGCGGAGATTCTTCTGAAGCAGGGAAAATCGGTAATCTACCTCGTTCCGGAAATTTCCCTGACGCATCAGGTTGTGGAAGAAGTCCGCGCACGCTTTGGAAACCTTGCGGCTGTATTACATTCCGGTCTGACGCCGGCCCAGAAATTCGCCCAGTGGACAAGCATCCGGCGCGGGGAAGCGCGCATTGTTGTCGGCGCCCGCAGCGCGGTTTTTGCCCCGGTACAAAACCCCGGGTTAATTGTTATCGATGAAGAGCAGGACGGTTCCTATAAATCCGGAAATGCCCCGCGCTACCACGCCAGGCAAGTCGCAATGCACCGCTGCGCACAGGAAAACTGTGTGCTGGTAATGGGAAGCGCCACGCCGTCGCTGGAAGCCTGGTACCAGATCCGGCAGGGGAATATCGAAGCGCTCACCCTGAGCAGACGGCTTTCGGGAGGAGAACCGCCGTCAGTTTCGGTTGTACAGCTGGCTCCCGGGCAGAACGCTTTATCCGGTGAGCTGAAAAAAGAAATCGCTGCGGCAAAAGAGCAGGGAAAACAGACGGTTCTTTTTTTAAACCGCCGGGGATTTTCCCACATTTTCCAGTGCAGGACATGCGGTTTCGAATTGAAATGCAGGAACTGTTCCGTTCCCATGACCTGGCATAAAGCCAAAAACCGTATGCAATGCCACTATTGCGGATGGCAAACTCCCCCTCCGCAAGTCTGCCCTTCCTGCGGATCGCTGGACATCCGGTATCTGGGATTCGGTACGGAATATGTCGAAAATGAACTCCGGGAGGAATTTCCGGATCTGTC
>JADIMS010000061.1 GCA_017694555.1 Candidatus Avitreponema avistercoris | reverse complement strand
TCAGCGGACGACGCTTCCGCTTCCGCTTCTGTTTCTGTTTCCGTTTCTGTTTCTGTTTCTGTTTCTGTTTCCGGCATACCGGCAGGAACTTCCGCAGACGGCGCGGATTCCGCAGGCGCAGGCACAGTCTGTCCGTTGTCCGCTTCTGTTTCCGGTACGGCTTCCGGTGCAGAAGCACAGGAAACCAGGCAAACCGCCAGCAAAAGCGGGAACACGGTGCGCCGGGCGGCGGACCGGAAATACAGGAACCGGAACCATGCGGTCAAGGGACGGACTCCAGGAGACGGTGCACAGGCGCTTCACCTGCCAGACGGAGGGATTCCATATCCGCATCAGACGGAGGAATAAACCAACGCCCGGTCTCTTCCTCCGTCCAGGACGGCGGCGTAGTCCGGGAAAGCTGCACGCCCGGCAAACCGAGCGGCTCATCCGGAA
Organism: Candidatus Avitreponema avistercoris; assembly: GCA_017694555.1. GTDB lineage: Bacteria > Spirochaetota > Spirochaetia > Treponematales > Treponemataceae > Avitreponema > Avitreponema avistercoris. The sequence goes on along the minus strand of JADIMS010000061.1, from coordinate 11,163 downwards.
GAAAAAACGCTTCCGGCGGTATGGCACGGGATTTCCGCAATTCAGCTTCCCGCAGCAATCCGTCGCTGCGTTTTTTTTCTGCAACGGCGGAAAAAACCAATACCGCAGCCAGAACCAGCGCCGCAATACCTGCGGCCAAAACCAGAATCCGCTCTTTGACGCCCATCATCCGTTATCCTCAGCCGGTGTTCCGGGCGCCGGCGCCGGTTCCGCATTTTGCCGGACATGGCGTTCCGGACGCGGCGGCACGACAATGCCTTCCTCCGGCGGAACTTCCTCTTCCTGAAACGGTTCTGTATCCGGAAGCGGCGCGTCCTGCGCATAATCCGCGTCGTTTTCCAGCTTGATGGCAATCAGCTTGCTGACCCCGGATTCCTCCATGGTCACACCGAGCATCGTTCCGGCGCCCATTACCGTTTTTTTATTGTGCGTGATGACAATATACTGGCTGACATTGGCAAATTCCCGCAGCGTATGAATAAAACGGGAGACATTCTGTTCGTCCAATGCGGCGTCAATCTCATCCAGCAGACAGAACGGCGACGGTTTGACCATGTAGGTGGCGAACAACAGCGCGACGGCCGTCATCGACTTTTCCCCGCCGGAAAGCAGGTTGATGTTTTCCAGCTTCTTCCCGGGCGGCTGGGCAAAAATCTCGATTCCCGACTCCAAAACATTCCCCGGATCCACCAGCCGCAGTTCCGCCCGGCCGCCGCCGAACAGACGCCGGAACATATTATGAAAGTTTTTCTTGATTTTGTTGTACGTTGCCAAAAACAGTTCCGTGGACTCCGCACGGATTTCTTCGGTAACCACGCGCAGGTCTTCGCGGGCTTTCCGCAAATCCTCCAGCTGGCCGGAAAGAAACGAAAAACGTTCCCTGGCATCTTCAAACTGTTCCGGAGCCTGCAAATTCACGCTGCCCAGCGTTTTCAGCTGCTGCCGGATTTCAGCCAGTTTTTCCCGGAGTTCGGCGGCAGGCACATTCACCGTGAACATCCGCTCTTCAAATTCCATCAGCTCCCGGGAGTATTTTTCCCGGAAATTGTCCTGCACGTTGCGGATTTCCGTTTCAGACAGCATCCGGTCCATATGCGCCTTTTCCATCCGGCGCTGTTCATGCAGCAAATTGTCGTTCAGCTCTTTCAGCTCACCCTGGCGGCCGGACACGTCGCTGGTACCGGAATGAATCCGGTTATTCAGATCTTCCATGTCGGCGGCCAGTTTGCTCCCCTTGCGCTCAATCTCCGCCAGTTCGCTTTCCACGCCGGCGATTCCCTCGTTCACCTCATCCAGATTTTTTTCGCCGGCGAAAATTTCATTTTCCAGATATTTGAGCTGCGATTCCTGCGAAGCAATTTCCCGGCGGATGAGTTTTGCCTGCTCTTCCGCCGCCTCGCCCTGGGTTTTCATCTGTACCTGACTCAGGCGGAGTTTTTCCAGCGTCGCGCGCGACTCATCGATTTTCCGCGACAGTCCGGTGTTTTCTTCTTTGAGCGCCGCAATCGCCCGGCGTTTCTCCCCGCACTCCATCCGGTTTTGCCGGATTTGTACATCCGCAGCGCGTTTTTTGGTGATGATGCCTTCCGGCGCAAGAAACTCATCCAAAAAACCGGGCGTGGCTTTTTTCCAGGCTTCCAGCGCTTCTTCCAGCCTGCCCAGCAGACCGTCCATCTCCGCAAAGGCTTCCGCTGCGGCAGCCGCAAGCCTTTCCAGATCCTGCGGATCCGCCGATACCGTGCGGGCGGAATCCGAGAAGCGGTTTCCCCGGGCGGTGACCAGCGTGCGCATCCTGCCAAGTACGTCTGCCACAGCCTCTTCCGCCTGCGTGTGCGCGGCGGAGGAATACCCGGCTTCCTTCAGGCGTTTATCCAATTCGGTAACGATATTTTCCGCCAGCGACTGCAATTCCGTCTCAAAAACCGCCCGCTCCTGATCCAGCGCTGCAATGGCATTTTCCAGCCGGACGCATTCTTCCGCGTTGCCGGTCATGCGCACCGAAGCGGCGGTTACGGCGTCCTCAAACGACGCGATGTTTTTTCCCGTTTCCGCCAGCCGGTTCTGCAAATCCCGGACCAGCACGTCCTGCCCGGCGGCGTCTTCTTCCAGCGCGGACACCCGTTCGCGGATGCCGTCGCGGCGGACTTCCAGCTGCCCCAGCTTGGACTTGATTTCGGTTTTCCGGTCCAGCAAATGGCGGGACAAATTTGTTTTTTCGTTCTTGGAAACCTGCAGGCCGGTGAGTTCCAGCATAAAAGCGTTCATCTGCTCCTGCATGGCATTCACCCGGCTCATATTGCGTTCCAGGGAAGCGCTGATTTCGTCGATTCCGGCTTTAATTTTATCGCGCCGCTCTTCGGCCTCGGTCAGCAATGCCTGCCGCCGGTCCCGTTCCTGTATGGAATTTTTCAGCCGCAGCAGGTTGATGTCCAGGTCGGTTTCAAACTCACTGTTTTTAAGCGCCCGGAAGCGGTCGGTCTCTGCCGCCTGTTTTTTCAGCGCGTCGTATTCCCGGCGCACTTCGGCCAGAATCACCTCGCTCTGGCGCATATAATTCTCGGTGCGTTCCAAATCCCGCTCTGCCGCCGCGCGGCGGGCCTTAAAGCGGGTAATACCGGCGGCTTCTTCAAACAGGTAACGCCGTTCTTCGGGCTTGCTGGAAAGAATCTGGTCGATTTTCCCCTGTTCCATCACCGAATACGCAACCTTACCCACGCCGGTGTCCCAGAACAGTTCCCGGATTTCCTTCAGCTTGACCGGGCGGCCGTTGATAAAGTACTCGCCTTCGCCGGAACGGTACAACCGCCGTTTGATGGCAACCTCGGTCAAATCCAGATTGAGCAGGCCGTTTTCATTGGCAATCGTCAGCGTAACTTCCGCCACATTGAGGGGCTTCCGGTTTTCGGTGCCGGAAAAAATCACGTCTTCCATTTTTTCCGCACGCAGGGCCTTGGCGCCCTGTTCGCCGATCACCCATTTGACGGCGTCCACGACATTGCTTTTGCCGCATCCGTTCGGGCCAAGCAGGGCGGTGATTCCTTCGGAAAACTCAATGCGGGTGCGGTCCGCGAAAGACTTGAAGCCGAAGATTTCGAGACTTTTTAAAAACACAGAAAACCCCTCGCAAGCACTTTACCCTACCGCCGGTAATCGGTCAACACAGGAAACGCCGGATGTACAGTCCGGGCAGTTTATCACACGCACCCTGCCCTGACAAGCAAAAAACCAGGGGCCGCCGCGCGCCGGTCCTGCACTTTTTTGAACGATTTCCTTCACTTTCAGATTGCGTTTTTTCCGGACTGTGGTATAATACTGGCGAAAGAGGAACCTCTGCATACTTGCGGAAAACCAGCGTCCCCAACCGGCACCCTTTCCCGCATATGATTATGCCTGAAACCGGTATATCCGGTGCAGCGTTTTCTTCTTTATAAAGGAAAGAACATGCCGGGAACGGACACAGCGCCGCCCCGGACAACCTATCCCGGATTTTGGACGGGGGGGGGGTAAAAGTGCTTGCCGGAAATGATGTGATGCAAAAAATCAGCGGGCGCATTTCGACGCTTGGATCGTCGGATATGTGCGCGCTTTTTCTGCTGTCTGTGGAAAAAAAAGACGGCGGGGATGCTGAGCTCAATCTGGATGAAACGGCAGAAAGGATATCCAGCCTGCTCGCCCGCTTTTTCCGTATCACGGATATTGTCGGTTATGCGGGCAACAATATGTTCGTTGCCTTTTTGACGGGCAATATTCCGGACAACGTCATCTGGGAAAAAGCGGGGACGCTTGCCGAAGCATTGTGGATTACGGCGGGCGAAACGCCGGCTGATAGTTTTTACAGCAACACCGGCGTATATCTTTTCCGCTTCAACGGGGAGTCCTGTGAAACCATTTTCCGCAAAGCCGAATATGCGCTGGAAATGGCCCGGAAAAACATCAACCGGCATTTCTACATTTATACAACCGTCCGCGACGGACAGGGTTTTAACACCGATGCGGACGTTCCTTCGTACCAGCCGCTGCTGAATTACATCAACGAATCGGTCCGCATTTTCAAGGTCCGGGATGAAATTACCACGGAATACACAAACTATTTCGGACACTATGATCCGGACGGCGGGGAGCAGAACCGGGTCATGAAAATCCATCCGGCCGATGCCGGGGCGTTTGAGGCGGACGTGCGGGAAATCGCGGCCAAAGGCGGTCAGAAAGAAAGCGGCTACCGCATTTCGCGGGACGGCACCACATGGACCTATTGCCGCGTAAACCTCTTCCGGCTGGCAGACCGGCACGGGGATCCCATCGTCATGGAAATTGCCCACGACGTTTCCGCACTGGAACTGCTCAAACACCAGCACGACGAAGACAACGAATGGCTGGACTTTTTGGCAAAAAAAACCGACTGCGAACTTTGGGAGCTGAATATCCCGGCACGGACGTTCCGGCTGCTGTATTTTGCCCAGCCTTTTGCAGAACGGGAGAGCGTATACGGGGATTTTCCCGAATCCCTGATTGAAAACGGCAAAGTCCACAAAGATTCCACAGCCCGTTTCCGGATATTTGCCCAGGAAATCCTTTCCGGCAAAACGGAAGGCAGCGGAAACTTCATCATCCAGAGCCGGATTTCCAACAGCTATACCTGGGCGTCCATGACATACCGTACGCTGTACGATAAAGAAGGCCGGCCGGAAAAAGCCATCGGCATCAAGGAAGACCTTTCCTACCCTTCGCTCCGGTTCGTACCGTCCCTTAACCGCCGTCCCGTTCCGCCGGAAATTTACCCGCATTTGTACTGCTATTGCCAGGCAAACCTCAGCGCGGACAGCATAGAGAAGCTTCTGATTGAAGGGCACAACCGCATCAAGCTCACCCGCAACCAGACATACAGCAGCCTTCTGGAACACAGCCATTTGCGCCTGTTTTCACTGGAAGCCGCCAAACAATTCCAACAGCGTTTCAGCCGGGATCACCTGCTGGAAAAATTCAATACCGGAAGACGCTGGTTCTCCGACCGCTGCCAGATTATCGATTCGGAAGGAAACATCCAGTGGCTGAACATAGGCGTCAACCTGACGCCGGATCCCGAATCGGGCGACGTGATTCTGTTTGCCTATTTGAGCCTGTGCAACGAACAGCGCAAATGGGAAAATGAGGTGGAGCACAGCGCTGAAAACAACGGCAGCGAAAACAGATCCGTACTGTATTCACGGGGCACGGCGGAACTGATGGTCCGCAACTGCCTCAATACTCCGGGACAGACAGACTGCGCCTTCGTGGAGATTCTGGCGGAAGGCGCAGACGCCGCATTGGCAGACCCGGGAAGCGGTCCGGTCATCTGGGATCTGGAAACCGCCCTGTATGTCTTTCTGGATACCGACTGCATTATCTGGCGCAAAAACAACCGTGCATTGCAGGCTTTTTTCCCGGATGCAGGCGCCAAAACTGCGCTGCGCAAACGGCTGGAAGATGCGTTCTGTTTTGCGCGGCTTTCTATGTCCGACATTCCCGCCGTCCGCGCCCTGCGCTTTATCGCAGGCGCGGCGTATTCCCATGCCGGTTCCCTCAATTATAAGGACATGAAAAGCGCTGCCGCGCATCTTTGCGACATCCATGCCAGCGAGCCGGCGGATACGGTGATATTTTCCGAGCAGAGCCATTTCTGGGAAAACGAACGGATCAGCGATCTGGAAGCAGACGGGCTGACCGTCGAAACCCCGGACGGCCGGCAGGAGTTGTCCGGACAGGAGAAAAATATTCTGATTACCTGCCTGACACGGATGCTGAAAGCGGAAACCGTGGACCGGTCAGTAAATGCCGTTTTGGCCCTGCTCGGGGCGTATTACCAGGCAAGCCGGGTGTACATCCTGGCACTGACCGAACACGGCCGCATTCTCAATATGCTTAACGAATGGGTGGGGCACGGCAGGCACAGTATCCAGCACAGCATCAGCGGAAAGCCGACCAGCCGCTTCCCGGTCATTGCCAACTACCTCAAGGATCCGCGGCCGCTTGTCCTCTCCAAAAACGAAGACAGCGCACCGGGAGCCGGGGACAGCGGGAATCCGGACAGAATCTGGAAATATACGATTTTCCCGATGGGCAAAACAGCGGACGCCGAACGCCTGCTTTGCATCGAAAATCCGCAGAAAAACACGGACCGGACGGCTTTGCTGTACGAACTGCTGCCGCTTTTAGCCGCAGAACGGAAACGCTTCCTGAATGCCGGCGCAGCAGCCGGCGCGCAGAAAAAACAGCACATCATGCGCAGCCAGCAGGAATATGAATCCACCGTTCATACCATCAGTTCCGACACATACAGTTCCCTCGGCGTGCTGACCATCGATATCCCCGATTTTAACAATATTTATGCAAAAAAAGACTACGATTACGTGAACCGTTTTATCCAGCGCATTGCCGAAGTATTGCAGGATGTTTTTAACGGGCAAATGCTGTTCCACACCAAAATCAACGAATTCATTGTGCTCAGCACGAACGTCACGTACCGCGTCTTCCTGAATCAGTGTGCCCGCGCCAAACAGCTGATCGGCCGGAAGTTCTCCAGTCTGTTCCGGCTGGGCTGTACATGGTCGGACGGCGTATTCTCCGGACCGGATCTGGTGAGAAAGGCGCTGTCCATCATGGAATGTACGCCGGTTTTCCCCCATAAAGTGGCGCCGGTGAATCAGGAGCAGGTATGGGAAAACATCCTGCCGGGCGTTGTTCCGGTTTCGGAACAGGAAAACCGCGGCCGGCAATTTACGATTTTCCTGCAGCCGAAAGTGGACATGCGCACCGAAGAGCTGGTCGGCGCGGAAGCCTTGATCCGCGTGATGGACGACACCGGCGCGCTGATCCCGCACGGCCCGATCATCGAAAAAATGGAAAAGAATGGGACCATCCAGAAACTGGATTTCTTTGTATTTGATAAAGCGTTGTCCACGCTGGAAGACTGGAAAAACAAAGGCTACGACATCAAACCCATTTCCAGCAACTTCTCGCGCAAAACGCTGCTGAATCCTACGGCGCTGGCCAGCGTACTCGCCATTCTCAGCCGCTATCCGGACGTTACGCCGGATAAAATCGAGCTGGAAATCACCGAAACTGCCGGCAGTCTGGAGAACAATACGCTGTCGGAGCTGTTCCGCCGCTTCGGGGAATACGGCCTGGAGTTTGCGCTGGACGATTTCGGTTCCAGCTATTCCAATATGTCGATGCTTGCGGATTTGCATTTCCGTTCGGTCAAGCTGGACCGCAGTATGGTGAAAAGCGTTACCACAAACCCAATATCCCGGATGATGATCCGGGATATTGTACGGGTATGCGAAAAATGCAATATGCACCTTGTAGCAGAAGGCGTGGAAACACAAACCCAGGCTGATATCCTGATCGAAGACGGCTGCTTCTGCGCGCAGGGTTACTATTACAGCCGGCCGGTATCCGTTGCAGAGTTTGAGCAAAAATACTTTTCCGGAAAATATGGGGGGGGGGAAAGCGAAAGCCCTCAAAAACTACTTCCAGGCATGGGTATAAGTAAAACCCAAAAATAAGGAGAGCGAATTTATGGCACAGAAAAACGAAAGTACGCCGGAAATGCAGGCAAAGGACGAAATGTTTATTGCAGGCATCGGCGCATCGGCCGGAGGCTTGGAAGCGCTCCAGCAGTTTTTCCGGTTTATGCCGAGTAACAGCGGAATCGGCTTTGTCGTAATCCAGCATCTTGCCCCGGATTACAAAAGCCTGATGGCGGATATCCTGTCCAAATATACGCAGATGCCCGTCAAACAGGCGGAAAACGGAATGCTGGTGGAGCCGAATTCCGTATACCTGATTCCGCCGAAAAAGAACATCACGTTCCACAACGGCCGGCTGTTCCTGAAAGACTACATCCACGGGCTTCTGAATCACCCGATAGACATTTTCCTGAATTCGCTCGCCGAAGAAATCCACGAACACTCCATCGGCGTCATTCTTTCCGGAACCGGTTCGGACGGCACGAACGGCATCAAGGCCATCAAAGAAAAAGGCGGTCTGACCATCGTGCAGGATCCGCTGACAGCCAAATTCGACGGTATGCCGAAAAGCGCAATCAGCACCGGCGTGACGGACTACATCCTTTCGCCGAAAAACATCGCCGACGAGCTGCTGCATTACTCCCAGTACAAATGATTATCGAACCGGACGGGGAAAACCTGCTGCTCACCGACGAAGAAAGCTTCACGCATATTTACGCCGTGCTGAAAAAACTGCGCGGTGTGGATTTCACCAACTATAAACGCACCACGGTCCTCCGCCGGATTGAACGCCGCATGGTCGTCACCCACTCCATGACGCTGGCAGAATACGCCAAAATCCTCGACGACAATCCCGAAGAGGTCGGCGTGCTGCTGAAGGAAATCCTCATCGGCGTGACGAACTTCTTCCGCGATCCGGCGTTCTTTGAAAAACTGAAAGAGAAAGTCCTCTACCCGATTGTCCAGAACGCAAAGGAAGACGAACCGATCCGCGTATGGAGCGCAGGCTGTTCGACCGGTGAAGAAGCATACTCCATCGCCATTCTGTTCCAGGAAATCATGGAGGAACTGCACACCAAGCGGAACATCAAAATATTTGCCACGGATATCGACGTACAGGCTATCGAGCAGGCCGGAAAAGGGGAATTTGCCGAAAACATCATCGAAGACGTCACGCCGGAACGGCTGGCAAAATATTTCATCAAACGGAACGACCAGTACGTCATCTCCAAGAGTATCCGCCGCATGATTATCTTTGCGCCGCACAATATGCTCTCCGATCCGCCGTTCGGCCGGCTGGATTTAATCAGCTGCCGCAACGTGATGATTTACTTCCAGCCCGTTTTGCAGCGGAGCCTGTTTGCGATTTTCCATTCCGCGCTGAAAAACGGCGGCTACCTTTTCCTGGGGAAAAGCGAAACGGCGAACGATTATTCGGACGTCTTCAAAGTGGTCAGCAGCGTGGAAAAAATCTATATGCACCGCAGCGCCGGGAAAATCGACAACACACCGATTCCGACATTCAGCGTACCGAGCTTCCAGCCGATTCAAAACCGGAACCTCGATATGCAGAAAAAGGACAACCACTATTACGACACGGAATCCCTTTACACGCATGTACTGGAAAAATTCATGCCGGCAACGCTGGTGGTGGACAGCAGCAACAACGTCATCCACTTTTTCGGCAACTATGCGGATTATGTTTCCATTGCGCCGGGAAAAGCATCTTTCAACCTGTTCAACATCATCAACAACGACATGAGCCTGGCCGCGTCTACTTCCCTCAGCCGGTGCCGGGCGGAAAACATTCCGGTGACGTACTCGGATATTCCGTTTGAAACCCGGGACGGACGGAAGCTGTGCGATCTGAGCGTGTATCCGATTGATGTGCCGGGAAACGATGTGAACGAGCTGGTAGCGGTTATTTTCCGGACAAAAGAAGACAAACCCGATCCGGAAACCGAAGATGAAGGCATCTTTGAAAAATACGACATCGACGCGACGTCCGCACGCCGGATTACCGACCTGGAACAGGAATTACAGGAAAGCCAGAACGACCTGCGCAAAACCATCGGCGAGCTGGAAACCGTCAACGAGGAACTGCAGGCCGCCAACGAAGAGCTGCTTACCGCCAACGAGGAGCTGCAGAGTTCCAATGAAGAGCTGCAGTCGGTCAACGAAGAGCTGTACACCGTCAATACCGAATACCAGCAAAAGGTGGACGAGCTGACGATGATGACGAACGACCTGTCCAACTTCCTCTCTTCGACGATGATCGGAATCCTGTTTATCGACAGCGATCTCAATATCCGGAAATTCACGGAATACATCGGGCGGGAATTCCAGCTGATGGAACAGGACGTCGGGCGCTCTATCCAGATTTTTGCACACAGTTTCCCCTACGAGAAAATTGTGGACGACGCCCAGAACGTGCTCAAAACGCTGGCGCCTGTTGACCGCGAAGTAGTGGCCACAAGCGGTAAATTCTATACGCTGCGTATCGCCCCTTACCGGACCACGGAAAACAGCATCAAAGGGCTGGTTATCACCATCATCGACAGCCTCGGTGTGGGCGCGCGGACTTCTGCCGAGGAGGCTGCGGAGACAGCCAAACCTGACACAGCCAAACCTGACGCGGCCAAGCCGGCGGACGCGCAGACGCCGGAAAACGGAACGCCGGACGGACGGCAGGGTTAAACCGTATATCGCTTCCGCCTTGCGGAAGAGGAGGAGACCGGAAGCCGCGGGATATTCCTTCCGCGGCTTCCTTTTTTTTGCGGCAGCAGAAAGCGCACGCGCACGGCTTCCTGCGGGGAGAACCGGCGGGAGGCTTGTCATTGCGCAAAGTTTTCGTTATAATGCGTCAGATTCCAATATTTGCAAGCTAATGAAGAGAGGTGAAGGAATATGGCTATTGATATTTCCAAAATGCGGAATATCGGTATCAGCGCCCATATTGACTCCGGAAAGACAACCCTTTCCGAACGCATTCTGTTTTACTGCAATAAGATTCATGCGATTCATGAAGTCCGCGGAAAAGACGGTGTCGGCGCTGTGATGGACAACATGGAGCTGGAACGGGAGCGGGGCATTACCATCGCATCCGCCTCCACCCAGGTTCAATGGAAAGACCATACAATCAACGTTATCGACACGCCCGGACACGTAGATTTTACCATTGAAGTTGAGCGTTCGCTGCGCGTTCTGGACGGCGCTATCCTCGTGCTCTGTTCCGTCGGCGGCGTACAGTCCCAGTCGATTACCGTAGACCGCCAGCTCAAACGCTACCATGTCCCGCGCATCGCTTTCGTCAACAAGTGCGACCGGACCGGCGCCAATCCGCTCAAAGTGCGGATGCAGCTGCGGGAAAAACTCGGCCTGAACGCATACATGATGCAGCTGCCGATCGGTCTGGAAGACAAACTGGAAGGCGTTATCGACCTGGTATCGATGAAAGCCGTTTATTTTGAAGGGGACAACGGTACGGAAATGCGCATTGCCGAAATTCCGGAACACCTGAAAGCCGATGCGCAGAAATACCGCGAAGAAATGCTGGACGCCGCGTCGATGTTCTCCGACGAACTGGCAGAAGCCTTCCTCGAAGGCACCGAAACGGAAGAAATGATCCACGCGGCAATCCGCAAGGGTACCATCG
>JADIMS010000060.1 GCA_017694555.1 Candidatus Avitreponema avistercoris | reverse complement strand
CGGAGATGTGTATAAGAGACAGTTTTCCTCCTGCTTGTTTTTGTTCCGCGGACTGTTTCCGGATTTCCCGGTCTGCCGGAGCCCCGCGCCGGGGCATTCCCGCTGCGTCTTCCGCTGGATATTCCCCTTTTTGCCGCCGGAGCCGGGCTGACTGTTTCCGCTTTGTTTTTTTCGGACTCAGGGGCGGAATGGGACGGCGTGCAATATGATCCCGGCAGTTTACCGGCGTTTGACCGTCCGTTCGCCCACGCTTATTCGTTCGGGCTGGATGCCGCCGGCGATGTCCTTTTGGGCATTTCGATGGCAGCGCCGCTTTCGCTGCTGGCTTTTGCGCCGGAAGAATGGCTGCCGGTTTCCGTGATGTATGCAGAAACGCTTCTTTTGGCAAACGGAATCAAAGAGACGCTGAAAAACGCCGTCCGGCGTCCCCGCCCGTTTATGTATGCGGACAATCCGCCGCGCCGGGATGTAGAAAGCGGTGATTTCCTGCGCTCGTTTCCATCCGGGCACACTACGATGGCGTTTGCATCCGCTGCGTTTTTCTCTTATACGTTTGCGGAATACTTTCCGGAATCCCCGTGGCGCTGGCCGGTGGTTGCCGGAAGTTTTGCGTTTGCGGCAGCAACGGCCGGATTACGGATAGCCAGCGCAAACCATTTTCCGACGGATGTCCTTGCCGGCGCGCTGATCGGCTCTGCGGCGGGATTCTTAGTACCGTTTTCGCATACGGTTATGCGCAAAAACTGCGGGGAAAACAAAACCGGAAGCGTTTCTGTTTCGTTTTCCCCGTGCGGGACGTCTGTCCGGCTGTGTTGGTAACGCCTGCACCGGACGCGGAAACCCGTGCTTTATTCCCCGGTTTCCGCAAGGCGGAGAATGTGCGTGTGTGCGGCGCGTTCTTCTCCTGCCGGTGAAAACCGGTGCGCCAGTCCTTCCGAAACGAGGATGTCTCCTGTCCGGGTGACCAGCACCATTTCAAACGCTTCCGGCGTTCCGGCCGCCTGCCTCCAGAAGCGGGCCGCTTTCTCTGCACCCATTACAAATAAAGCCGTGGAGAGCGCGTCCGCCAGCGTTCCGCTTCCGGTGACGGTTGTGACGGATGTCAGGCCGCTTTCTGCCGGCCGTCCGGTGTGCGGATTCAGGATATGTCCGTAAACCTGGCCGTCTGTGCCGGTGAAATTGCGCTCATAACTGCCGGACGTGACTACGGCGCAGGATTCAGCCTGCACGGCGCCGAGAATTTCCCTGCCGGAAGGATCGCGGATGCCGATATTCCAGGGCGTACCGTCCGGCCGCTGCCCGACAAGCTGGATGTTTCCGCCCAGATTCAGAAGGGCCGACCGGACGCCTGCCCGGCGCAGGCATTCTGCCGCCGCGTCCCCTGCGCGCCCTTTTGCGATTCCGCCGAAATCAAGCCCTGCGCCGTCCGGTACGGTTACCGTCCGTGCCGTTTTATCCAGGGAAATGCGCGCCCAGCCGACGTGCGCAAGGCAGGCGGCAATTTCGCTTTCCGGCGGAACCCGGTATTCCTGTGCCGGAAACCCCCATGCGGCGGTCAGCGGGTATATTGAAGGATCAAAGGCGCCGCCGGTTTTTTCTGCCATCCGGAGGGCGAAGGCGAGCAGCCCGGCGGTTTCCGGTGAAACCTGTATTGTCCGGCCCTGTGCGCGGTTGAGTGCGGAAATTTCGCTGTCAGGATCCGTTACGGACCAGAGTTTTTCCAGCCGCCGGATTTCGGCTGCGGCCTGCTGCAAAGCGCCTTCCGCCTCTGTTCCCGCTGCCCGCATCGTGATGTAAGTTCCCATGGCCAGAAGGCTGGTTTCGGCTTCTTTTGTCTTGGGTTTCCCGTTTTGCCCGCCGCAGGAACAAAGCAGCGCTGCCAAAAGCAGAAGCAGGATATTCCGCATAGGGAAGGGCAAAGCCGGTATCCGGGATATTTTGTGCATGGCGCATTATACCACGGAAAGAGGCTGCGGCAAAACGGCTTGTCCGCTGCTTGTCCACCGCCGGCGCTGTTAAGCGCGCTTTTCCCCGTACAGCCGGCGTATACGGGCGGGCGGGTGCGGGTCTGCAAAGCGCCGGAAAATGCGCGGAATGCCTGCTTTGTCTCATGGTGTAACCTTGGGTGCAGCGAAGCCACCGATTGCCGCAAGCGCGCCGTCCTTCCTGACCACAGAGAGGCACTTTGTATCATTAGCGTGTCTCTCTAACGTCCATTAGCGAGACACACATACGGTCATATGCGTGTCACACATACGGCCATATGCGTGTCACACTTATCGTCATTCGCGTGCTGATCTTTGCGGATAGGGCGTTCCGCGGTTTCACAGACTTTTCATGGCCGGCGCGTCTCCATTGCGGGATTCCAGTTTTATCTTGCCGAGATGCGTCAAGAATAAGAGGAATGAACTACACGGCCTTTCCGCTGCTTGTCCACCGTCCGACGCTTTGTTATAGTAAGATATGTTTTCCTTACGCTTCTTTCCGGATGCCGCCCGGCGGATGCTTTTTTTGTGTTTGGCCGCCGCTTCGGCCGGGTTTTCCCCGTCTTTTCTGTCTGCGCAGGACGGGGCTTCTTCCGGATTCCCGCGTGCGCAGATGCTCGGTCTCCGCACGCAGGGGATGGAATGGCAATGGCTCCGCCGTATCCAAAACGGGGAAAACCCTCCCACGGCGGTACAGACGGTTTCCGCTGCGGAAGCCGCGTTTTACGGATTTACGCCGGAAACGCCGGATTTGGAAGGCCGGAAAGTTTTCCTTTTGCCGGAGCTGCGCGTCCAGCCGTTTTTTACGGCCTGGAACGGTCTGGATACGGCGCGCGGCTCAAAGGATTTTGCCCTGCGCAGGCGGCTGGCGCTGGATGAAGAAATTCTTGCCGCGGGTATTTCGTTCGGCTCGGCGTCCTTTTTCGGTCATATTCAGTTTGATCTTACGGCGGACGAACTGGTCCGCAAAGCCGGTTCATCCGGGTCTTTGGGTTTTTGGCAGCCGCTGGAATACGGCAAATGGATGACATTCCCCCGTGAAGGATATATTTCGTGGGCCGGCAGCCATCTTTCGGTTGCCGCCGGGCGTTTCCCGACGGGCATCGGGATGGGTGAAGAAAACCTGATTCTCAACGGCAGCGCATTCTGGTACGACAATGTCCAGCTTTCGTGGTGGAGCGAAAAGTTCAAATTTTTCACGATGCTCGGTTCCAGTTCGTCCCAGCTTTCGACAGCGGAATGGGAGGTGCAGAAGAAAGATTGGGACAACATCAACAATCACGATGCCGCGACCGGTGCGGACGGCAGTGAAGGCGTGACCATCCCGCTGAAACTGTTCACCTACCACCGCTTTGAATGGAAACCCTTCCGCCGGTTCGGGCTGGGGATAACGGAAATGCAGCTGATCGGCGGAAAGGCGCCCGATTTGTTCAATCTGCTTCCGATGTCGGTCTGGCACAACGCGTACAGCGCAGCGGTGACAAACGTGATGTTCCAGGTGGATCTCTGGGCGCTGCCCGTGGACGGCCTTCTGGTGTACGGCGAGTTTTTGCTTGACGACGTGCAGTCTTTTGTGGAATCCGGCGCATCCAAGCCGAATTGCCTTGCCTGGGAACTGGGCGCACTGTACACCCTGCCGCTGGATGTTCCCGGCTGGCTGTTTTTTATTTCCGGCGAATATACGCATGCCGGGCAGTGGACGTATACGCGCTGGCAGCCGTATCTGACCATGTACCAGCGGCAGATTGCCAGCGGCGGGCATTCCGGGCTCGACACGCCGCTGGGGCACTCGGAAGGCGGGGATGTGGATACGGCCGGAATTTCCTTTGGCGCGGTGACGGAGGCGGGCGGCCGCATAGAGTTTGGCTACAAGTATATCCGCAAAGGCCCTGTATACTTGAACGAAATTCTGAACGGCGACCCGCTGTATTATGACTATGCGGAATATGACAGTACAGGAGCCCTGGCCGCCGCACTGAACCGGCCGGACAAAAAAAGCCATTGTTTCCTGCTGGAAGCCGTCTGGCCGTTTGCCGGACATTTTGAAGCGGCTGCTTCCCTGGATTTACGCTGGGTGCAGGATACCGGACACCGGGCAGGGGAAAATGCCTGGGAGACAATCGTCAAAACCGGCGTTCTCTGGCATTGGTAATCCGGCTGCGTGCAGATTTTTCCGTTTGTGCAGCGCTGCTTCCTTTTTCCCCTGCTTTTGCGATTTTGTACAGCAGGAACTCAAAAGCCGTATTTTGCAGCCGGTCGCCGGTACTCCGCGCTTCTTCGTCCGCAGCGGCAAGCATAGCGAGAATTTGCCGGACGGTTTCCGCATCCCAGCGCGCGGCCGCCATGCGGTATTGGTTTTGGGCTTTCGTGCTGGTAAATCCGGCGCGCTTCAGCATTCCGCTGTCTGCGCGTCCTCCGGCTTGTTCCGCCGTTTTGTGCCAGTCCGCCAGCCGCCGGAAACAATATGCCAGTCCGGCAATGGTTTGCGGCGGCGCAGATTCCCTGGAAAGGGAAAGCTTCCGCTGGATTTGTACGGCGTTTTCCAAATCCCCTTTCGCCAGCGCATCGAACAGCGTAAACGGCGACTCGCTGCGGTTGTGGGAAAGTATGTGCTCCGCTTCCGCTTCGGTGATATGCGTTCCTTTTCCGTAAAAGAGCGCAAACGGCATACAGGCGGCCCGCAGCGCTTCGGTGTTGTTTTCCACTTGTTCCAGAATGAAACGGACCGCATCCCCGTCGATGGAAAGCCCTTCCTTGCGGAAGAACGAAACGAGCCACTGTTCCTTCCGGTCTTCAAACATTTCCCAGAAAATTTTACGGTGCGCTTTTGGAACCGCATTTTCGAGGCGCTTGTCCACGGAGATTTCGTCGGAAAGGAGCACGAGATACACGCCGTTTCCGCCGCCGTCCACCGACGCAATCCAGTCCGTAAGCAGCGTGATTTCTTCTTTCAGCCGGAACGCTTCCGCATCCCGCACGACGACGAATTTCCCGGCGGAAAACAGGGAACCGTTTTGCAGCAGGGAAACGAGATCCCCGGCCTTAATATCCCCCGCATGAAAGCGGTATTCTTCCAATCCGCCTGTTTTTTGCCCTGCGCTGCGGCGGAGCGTTTCCATCTCTGCGTTCTTTTCCCCGTTTTCCGGGCCGGTGAACAGCCAGACCGGCGCATTGCCTGCGGCGGCTTTTTTCCGGGATTCAGGCATCCGGCGCCTCCCCGCTGTCTGCCGGCGTTTTTTCCGCCGCAGCGTCCGGCTGCCCATCCGTTCCGGTTTGCCCTCCGGCTGCCGGCTGTTCCGCAGCTGCTGCAATTTGTTCCGGCGGCGCCTGTACGGTCCCGCAGCTTTCCGTTTCTTGTACCGGGGAGCGTTTTTTCCGGCGGATTTGCTCGCTCCGCGCATTGACAAGGGCGGCGGCTGCCTGCAATCCGTCCTGCGGATGGGAAATGAGGCACCGTTCCGTATCGCCCCGTGCAAGCGCGGCGCACGTGTTTTCCAGCGCCGCCAGCGGATCCGAGAAGCGGACGCAAAGGACAAACACAGCCGGCAGCAGCATCAGCAGCGGCGGCAAAAGGAAACTGAAAAACAGCCAGAATCCGAAAACAGGAAACAGCGGCATGGATTGCTCCAGCACCGACAGGCTGCGGACGGCTTGTTCCGCTTTCTGCGCCGTCTGCACAACTACTTCCGGGAAAGCCGTGGTATACAGCGCAACGTATGTTTTGCCGGCGTAGCGGAGGGTTTTGCGCAGCCGCAGCAAATCCTGCGTTCCGTCATGTTCGTGGAAAATCCCGTTTTCCTGCCGGGCAATCTTTCCCGGTGCGGCGAACACCGAAGAGTCCCCTTCTTCCTTTACCGGAATGAATTCCCCGCCGGAAACTTCGTACACCTGGACCGCCAGCGCATACGGGTCATATTCGCGGATATCCGGAATCCAGGGCCGGGGTATCCGCAGCAAATTTCCGGTGTTGAGTCCGGTCAGGAATTTATCCGCTACGGTTTCCGCCTGTTTTTCACGGGTTCCGGTATACGTCTCCGCCGTTTCAAAGGAAGCGTGTACGGAATCGCGGATATTGCCGTCATGATAGACGGCAAAAAGATTGCGGATAAAGGCGTTGGAAAATATGCAGACAACGGCGGAAAACAATGCGGCCAGCAGGCAGGCAGTCCGGAAAATGCGTAACGCCGCCGGATGCAGCGGTCCGGTTTTCATGGTTTCGGAAATCAACAGATAGAGCATCATGCCTGCCAGGACGATCAGACCGAACGGCACGGCAAACAGCAGGACAAAGCTGGCCGGAGTCTGGAAAAAGCCGGGCGTAAACAGCCCGTGCAGGCTTTCCCGCAGGAGTACAAAGCTCAGAACGGCAGACAGAAGAAAAAGAAAAAACAAAAAGGGGAGGGAGAATATGGCGGGAAATTTTCTTACCGCAGGCTCGCGCACCGTTCGGGGTTTCCTTATTTATTCTTCTTCAAACTTGCTTTCAAACAGCTGTTCGATGGCGGCTGCGGCTTCTTCTTCGTCCGGACCGTTTGCACAAAGCACGACTTCCGTATTGTAGCTGGCTGCCATCATGATGATACCCATAATGGACTTTGCGTTTACATGCAGCGCGCCTTTTTCCATGGTCAGCTCGCTGGCGAATTTATTTGCGGTCTGCACAATCAGGGATGCAGGGCGTGCATGAATGCCGGCCCGGTTTTTTATTTTCAGTGTTTTTCGTACCATGTCTGCACCTTGCCTCGTTTTTCAGTAGGAATCGTCCGCATCGTAATACGGGGACTGCACCGCATCCGTTTCCAGCCAGCGCAGGACGTTTTTATTGAACTCCTTGGCGGAGAACACGCCCATACTTTTGAGCCGTTCATTCATCGCGGCGGTTTCTATGATAATCGGAATATTGCGTCCGGGGCGCACCGGGATTTCCAGCAGGGGAACCTGGACTCCCAGAATGTCCATGGTTTTCTGATCCGTACCGAGCCGGTCGTAACTCTTGCCCGCGTCCCATTCCTCCAGCTTCACGATAATCTGCACTTCTTTGCGTTCGCGGATAGCGCCCACACCGAAAAGCTGGGTGATGTTGATGATGCCCAGTCCGCGGATTTCCATGTGATGGCCGATGTACTTGTTTGCGCCCTGTCCGATCAGGCTGTTTCCGTTCAGGCAGGCAATTTCGACGATGTCGTCGGCCACAAGACGGTGTCCGCGTTCAATGAGTGCGAGCGCATTTTCGCTTTTTCCGACTCCGGAATCGCCGAGAATCAGGATGCCCAAACCGTACACTTCGATTAATACGCCGTGCATGGTCAGGCGCGGGGCGAAAATGTTGGAGAGGACGCGCATCAGCCGGGTGGAAAAATCGCTGGATTCCAGCCCCGTGGACAAAACCGGGCAGTCCGCATCTTCCGCCATGTCAATGAAAACCTGCGGCGGCTGCAGACCGTGCGTAAACACGCAGCAGGGAAGCGGATACGCAAACAGGGATTTTACGCTGTCCGTCTGCCCGTTCTGCAAAATGCTGTTCAGATAGGCAACTTCGCCCCGCCCGAACAGCTGCACCCGCTGATACGCAAACGAGTCAAAAAAACCCGAAAGAGCCAGTCCCGGCCGGTTAAGGTCCGGGATGGAAATCTGGCGGACCAGTCCGCGCCTTCCGCAAATACAGCGCAAGTCCAGCGAATCGTTTCCTTTCAGTTCCAGACTGAGCAAATCCAGAACGGAAAAGCGCTTTGACACCATACTTGACTATAACCCGCGGAAAGGCGTTTTGTAAAGCCGGGCGGTCCGTTATTTTTTCTCCTGGATTTTGTCCTTTTCCTTTTTGACTTTTTGATCCAGCACGTCCATCATTTTGTTTATGCAGGCGGAAAAATCGTAGTCCTCCGCCGAAACGTGCGCCGTGCCTCCCCAGCGGAAATTGACGGTTGACTCGCCCAGGAATTTTTTGTCTAACTTGATGGAAACGAGGATATCCGTGATCAGATCCTCCGCGTACTTGATTCTCTGGAGCTTTTTGTCCACAAAATCCCGCTGCCCGTCGTCCATGGTGAATTTCACCGCGTTCACACTGATATTCATAACGCCTCCTGCCCTCATGATACTATGAAACCGCCGGAAAAGCAAAACGTTTCTGTAAAGCGCGTGTATTTCACCGCCGGAACCCGCTTTCCAGTTCAGCCCGGTATTTGGCGACGGTGCGTCTGGCAATGCGGATCCCCTGCGCGGCCAGTTTTTCCGCCAGTTCCCGGTCGGATGTCTTTTTTTCCGTTCCGGCAAGCATCCCGCGGAGAATTTCCTTGACGCTCTCTTTGGAACCGCCTCCGTTTTCCGGCCGGGTTTTTCCGGCTCCCGCTTTTCCGCTGAAAAAGTATTTCAGCGGAAAAATACCCCATTCGCATTGCAGGTATTTCCCGGCCGCTGCGCGCGAAACCGTGGCTTCGTGCAGGTCTGTGTCTCCGGCGATTTCCTGCAGGCGCATCGGGTGCAGGAATTTCGGGCCGCGCATAAAAAAATCACGCTGCCGCAGGACGATGGCCCGCGTGACGTTCAAAATGGTGCGGTTCCGCCGTTTTAAGGACGAAAGGAACCATTCCGCGTCTTTCAGTGAAGTTCTGACGAATTTGCGCGTACTGCTGTCCTGCGTGCGGTCGCTGCCGAGTCCGGCAAAAAACGGGGAAATGCCGGCTACGGGAATTTCCTCTTCGTTGATTTTTACCAGAAAGCGTCCGTTTTTCCGGCGGACGAGGACG
>JADIMS010000059.1 GCA_017694555.1 Candidatus Avitreponema avistercoris | reverse complement strand
TTCATAAACCATCTTGTAGCCGCCGGTAGGCCTTCCATCCGGTCCCGGCATAAAAAACGCGATTTTTGGTTTTGTGTTTTTCATGCCGCGCGCCCCGCTTCAAAATCAAAGCGCGTCGTTCGGGCGCGGGCATTCTCTGCGGCG
The DNA here is from genome assembly GCA_017694555.1 of Candidatus Avitreponema avistercoris. Taxonomy (GTDB): domain Bacteria; phylum Spirochaetota; class Spirochaetia; order Treponematales; family Treponemataceae; genus Avitreponema; species Avitreponema avistercoris. The sequence goes on along the minus strand of JADIMS010000059.1, from coordinate 34,696 downwards.
TTACGCCATGAACACCTTGCGGACTTGAACCGCGAGACGCACAAGGAAATCCATGCGCAGGGCGGCAAGCAGCAGCAGGAAAGCAGACCGCGTCTTCTTGCGCAGGAAATTGCCGAAGAGCTTACGGTTTGTTTCCGGGAACACCGCGCGGCAAAGATTCGCGTCCGGTTCCAGCAAACCGAGCAGCGCATGCAGCTTCGGCTCAAGCTTCTGCGCGAAAAGAAGCGGGGCGCCGTCATACCCCCCCCCCGCTCAGGACGGCGTTGCGTTCAAAATCGAGAGAGAACCGCTCCATCTCTTTCACAACCTCCACTTCTTCCAAAATCATTTCGCGCGTCATATTGTGGCTCGCAGAAGACGCGTTCGCCGTATAGTGATAAAGCGCGCGATTCAAATGGAAGGCGCGGCGCGCGATCAAGCTGCACTGAAACGAAAACAGGCGGTCTTCCGAAAGGCGGATGTTTTCCGGAAATAACAAATGATTGTCATAAATTAGTTTTCTTAAAACTAATTTATGACACATACTTGGACAAAAGTATGTGGCATTCTTCGAAACAGAAAACGGCCCTTCCGCCAAGGAAAGCCCGACGATCCGTTTCCCGTTGTCCTCAAACACATAATCCCACTGCACCAAATCCGCGTTGTGCGCGGCGGCGGCCTCATGGGCAAGCGCGAACGTTTCAGGCTCCACCCAGTCATCGCTGTCCACAAACGCGATCCACTCTCCCCGCGCCACGTCAAGGCCGGCGTTCCGTGCGCGGCTTACGCCGCCGTTCTCCTGATGCAGCACGACAAAGCGGCTGTCTTTTGCCGCGTACTCGTCAAGGATTGCGCCGCTCGCGTCCGGCGATCCGTCGTCCACGCAGATGCACTCCCAGTCAGTGAACGTCTGCGCCGCGATGCTGTCAAGGCAGCGGGCAAGGTAACGCGCGGTATTGTATACCGGCACGATAATGCTGATTTTCGGTAAAGCTTTTTGTCCTGTTTCAGCCATTCAGTTTTGGCCGGAAGAGAATCACTCAGCAATTACGGGCAATGCATACTGCATTATGCGGAATTAACAAACAGACTCTGACACCGTCCGTCAACAAATCCTAACTGCTGTTTTTTGATTTTGGGAAAGAATAACACTGTGCGTACAAGTATGCATTACAAAATCGAGAGATCCGGCAGAGCGTTTTCTTTTATCAAAGCAAAATGCTTGTCACGTGTCCAAAGCACGGCATTGTGTTTCTTTGCGGCAAAGGCAATCACTGCGTCTTGAAACGGAACGGAAACGCCTTTTTTACGGAGCATGTAAAGCAGGCGGCCGATTTCAATCCAGTCAGTAAATTCAATATCAATTTCTTCCAACCCGCTCAATGCATCTCTTATGGCGGCAAAATCCGTGTCGTTCTTCGCGCCGTGAAGGACTTCCGCCTTTATAACGCCGCAAATTACTATTTCGTTCGAAACGAACACATCTGCAAGATCTTTTGCCGGAGATTTCAGGATTTCAATCAGAACGTTGGAATCGGCGAGAAGTTTCAAATCGAACTCCTTTCGCGCAGTCCGTCAACCGCAGTTGAATCGATGTCGATTTTGCCGGCAAGTTCAAGGAATTTTGATTTTCCGTTTTGCCCAGCTGCATCACTGTGCATCCGATCTGTCCGCAACTCGTCCGCGGGGGAATCCTGCATTTTGACGGAAACTTTTACCGCAGGATTCAGCCTGCATACACTTTTGAGCGCCGAAACAAGCGCATTGTCTGCGTTCGTAATTGTTATGTCCACAGTCATAAAGTCCTCCGTAAAATTCAAAATTCCCGCATAAATTTACCATGCCCTTTCCAAAAAATCAATTCTCTTTCCGGCACACCTCCGTTTCTTTTCAGATTTTTCAAATTAAACCGGCGCCGCTTTCGTCAGGAGAGCCGTCGTCTACGCAGACGCATTCCCAGTCAGTGAACGTCTGCGCCGCAATCGAATCGAGGCAGCGGGCAAGATAGCGCGCGGTATTGTACACCGGCACGATCACGCTGATTTTCGGCGTTTCAGACATAAAAACTCCTATTTTATCTATATCTATTACAGATATTCATGCGAGGCTTACGCACGCCGTGTTTTTAAATCTTGCAATTTTTCAAGCAATGGGATAATCTAAAGTCATATTAAAGATTATCCCATGCCGGTCTGCGGCTTTCACTTACCGCTTTCAGAAGGAGAAACAGCCAGCCATGAAAAAGCAAGTCTTACGCCACGCGGAACAAACGGTTTCCCGCCTTGCCAAAGAATATCCGGCCGTTCTGGTAACGGGCGCGAGACAGACAGGTAAAACAACGCTCTTAAAAAAAATCACGGACGCGCGGAACATTCCCTACACCACTTTTGACGATCCGATGGAAGAAGCCTCCGCCAAAAACGACGCGAAGTCTTTCATCGAGTTTCATCCCGCGCCCCGCGTTTTTGACGAAGTTCAATACGTTCCCCATTTATTCCGCTATCTCAAAATGCAAATTGACTCAGACCGCAAAAACGGAATGTATTTCCTCACGGGAAGCCAGCAGTTCAACCTGATGGAAGCGACCGCGGAAAGCTTATCCGGGAGAATCGCCGTTCTGCAGCTTTACCCGCTTTCTGAGCGGGAACTCCGAGGAGAGAGCTTTGACGCGCCGTTCATCCCCTCAAAACAATATCTGCTTGCGCGGAACAAAGAAATTGCCTCCTTCGCCGTTCCGCAAAAAAAACTGTGGACTTCGATTCAGCGCGGTTTTTATCCGGAAGTTGCCGCGGCGAACAACGCGCCGCGGGATTTTTACGCGAACTATCTGAAAACCTATATCGAACGTGACATCCGAAAACTGGCGCACGTCGCCAGTGAAATGCAATTTTTGCAATTCATCTCGATTGCGGCGGCGCGCACGGCGCAGCTTTTGAATTACGCCGACATCGCGCGCGAATGTTCCGTAAGCGAAGTCACCGTCAAAAAATGGATCTCGCTTTTGCTCAGCTCCGGCGTGATTTATTTGCTGCCGCCCTATTCGGCGAATGTCGAAAAGCGCGTCGTAAAAACGCCCAAGCTGTATTTTATGGACACAGGCCTTGCCGCGTATCTGACGCGCTGGACGAACCCCGAAGTACTTTGCAGCGGCGCGAGCGCGGGCGCTTTTTTTGAAACCTACGTCGTCGCGGAAATCGTCAAGTCGTTCGCCAACAAAGGAATCACCCCGCCGCTTTTCTTTTACCGCGACAAAGATAAAACCGAAATCGATCTCCTGATTGAGCAGGACGGAATCCTATACCCCGTCGAAATCAAAAAGACCGCCACGCCAACCGGCGATGACGCAAAAAACTTTCATATCCTATCCAGGATCAAGAACGTGCAAATCGCGGACGCCGTCGTGATCTGCAGCACGAACAATGTCGTCTCGCTCTCCCACAACGGAGTGAACGCGGCGGCGATTCCCGCGCAATTTGTTTAACGGCTTTCGCGCGTCCCTTCGCTCGTTTCGCCGAGCGCTTCTTGTAAATCAAACCGGAACGTGTCCGGCACGCGGGCATCCGCCTCGCTCTCCAGCACAGAAAAGTCCCCGCGCAGCCAACGCGGCTTCATCCGGAATAATTCAAAGAGCGAATCCATGCGCGCGTTCATTCCGCCGGCCGCGCCTTTCAGCGGGATCACGGCGAAGCGCTTTTCAAACAAGACGCTGAACACGCAGCAGTGAAAGCTGTTCGTCACGACATACTCCGCGTGATCGACAAGAGCGAGCCACTCCGGAATCGTGGCGAACCATTTCTCTCTGCGGTCAACAACGCTGTTGCCCGTCACGTAGACAACTTGAAGATTCCGCTCGCGCGCGAAACGATAGACAGTTTCAATATCAAATTCGCATTCATTTCCGAGCATGTAAAGAAAAAGATAGCGCCCGGTTGGCTCGCGCAATTCGTTTTCTTTATAGAGCGCGCGCCACGCCTCAGCGTCCAACAACAGCGTCGGGTCTCGCACCCAGCGCGCACCGGGAAAGCCGCATTGCACGCAAAGCGAAACGCCGCTTTCTTCCCGCACGGAAACGTACCGGAAGCGCGAAAGAAGCGGCGCGATTTCCCGCGCGTATTCATCCGGGAGCGTTACGCGTCCCCAGCTTGCCGCGTACGAAAGGCGCACGGTTTCAGGTTTGCCGAAATCCAAAAAGTACGCGTGCACGGCAGATCGGCAGCGCGCGAGCGGAATGGCGCCGAAATTCCAAACTTGGTCGCTGCCAACAATGTAGCAATCGGCTTGCGGCGGGTCTTCGCGAAGTTCCGTCCAAGAGTTGTAAACGCGCGGGCTTTGCGCGATGTACCGGTCGCGGAACGCGTCGAATCCGCGGTCAAACGCGGCTTGCTCTTGTTTCGCCGCGCGAATTCTGCGCCGCGCGCTGAAAAAGCGGAACAGCAAAACGGGATTGCACGCCTTCAGGAGGCGAAGCGCAAGCGGCGACGGCGTAAAGTCCTTTTCCCATTTGTAGCGGATTAGGTACGCGTCGTGCCCCTGCCCGCGCAAGTAGGCTTGCAGCGCGTACGCCTGCAAAAGCTGCCCGTAATTGTCAGCGGACCACCAGAAGGTAAGAATACCGATTTTCATTTTCTATACACCAAAAAACACTTTGGAAATTTCCGGACTGATTCTCTTTACAAGGGAAAGGAGAGCGAACGTTATGCACGCGACAACTGCGGTATACGCCGCCCACCACAACAGCTTTATCCCCGGGAACCCGAATCCTGTGAATGCAAGAATTTTTCCGCCTGCCCACAGCACATACATATGAGCAAGATACATACCATAACTGAATCGCCCCAGGCAGGCAATAAACCGCCGGACAGCGTCGCGCCGGTATAGCTGCGCACACCGGTCAGAATACAGCAAGGCACATACGCAAACGGCAAACAGAACCGCAGAGGGCTTTAGTCCGATTCCATCAAATGGCAACGCGCCAGGTTTTTCGCGCAAGAAGATACATTCGGCAAAGCTCAATGCAAGCGCCGCGATACTGCCTGCAAGACACAGGCGGACAGAAACACGGCTTTTTATTCCGTCTTTCATAAAGGCAGCTCCCAGCGCAAAATACACAAGCCAACACAAGATCACGCCGCCATATGCCAAAAGCGGAAGCTGCGAATACTCTGGATAGACAATGTAAATATATCCCGCTACCCACAGCAGCGAGATCAAACACATCACAGGCACATTCCGAAAGATTTTATATTTCTGGAACAGCGGCAGCAGAACATAAAACTGAAGGATTACCGCGGCAAAGTAATAGACGCTATACCCCCCCCCAATCAGCTTCAGCACACCCGTAAGGCCAGCGCCGTTTTTCCAGACGTCATACGCGAACCACGGAAACGAATACACCAAAAGCGGTATCCACACGCGCAGTATATGCGGCACAAGATACATCTTGTAATTTCCTGTATTCTTATTGATGAGAAAAAACGCGCTCGACACACAGAACAGCGGCACCGCGCAGTTCAGAAGTTCGCGCACAAATATGCCGGCAAGCGTCAGCGTTTCATCTATGTACACAACGCCAAACGTGTGTATCGCAACAACCATGATCACCGCGACACCGCGCAGAAAGTCGTAATATTCAAGACGGGATTTCATCTCCGTACAAATCCTCCTCTGTTATAATCGGCGACCATCCGGGCAGAATATTACCCTTATACGGAATCATAACAGTACGTTCCCGGTAAGGGATAGCACCCCAACAGATATTCAATTTTGTATGATATTTCTTCTCATAAAGAACAGCCAGATTTCTTAAAGAAATTCTTTTTCCCGAAGACAAAACATATTCTGGACAAACCGGAAATTCTTGATCCGCAAGAATTGCAGTCAAACGGACAAACCCGGAAACAACATCATTAATGTGGAGCAGATCGATTTGTTGTTTACCGGGGGTCAAATCAAGCCTACATCCGGTCTGACGGGCTTCATCAAATAGTGATAAAATTTTCTTTCTTGTATCCCCAGGACCATATGTATCACAAAGTTTTAAAGTACAAAATCGAATTGAAGAGGTCTCAGTATAATATTTGGCCATGGAAAGGAAAGCCTGCTTAGACGCTGCATAAAGATTTACCGGATTATATACATCTAAAAAATCCGGAGACTGGTAATTTTGCCATATAGTTCCTGTATTTAAAAACCATTTAACGTCAGCTTTTTTACAAGCCTCAAGAAGCGCAGTTCCAAGCCAAATATTAGAAAGCACCAAATCTTTTATTTCTCCTTCTTCCGGAGAAAAAGCTTGAAAAGCTGCCAAATGCACGACCCCGTCAATCTGCATAGCGGCGAAACAACCAAGCAATTTGTTTCCGTAATGTCCAGCATTGAGTTTTTCATTTTAAAATCGAATAAAAACAAACCAGATGCTATATAATGTCAAAATATGACAAGGGAGCCATTACACATCTATAGATAGTTATGAATTCTCTCAGCTCATTAGCCCCAATTCTTTCAGTACTTGAGCCGTGAATAATTTCCTTCCTCGCAGGTTAAAGTAGAAGGAATTAAAATAGAGTGAACTATCTGTGAATACTCTTTGGTTCCAGTAATCCAAGAACAGGACATCTTTCTCATTAGCTTTAGAGACAAAATCCTTCACCATTTTTTGGCGGAACTCCTCGTTAAACATTTCTCCAAGATATGAAGTCATAGGGATGGTTATGATGACGGGTTTATAGTTACGCTCCAAACAATAGTTTATCATATCACGCAGTATCTGCGTCCCTTCTTCATAATATTCAGCAAACTTATCGCTATAGAAAGCCTCCATGTCAGTGACATCAAACTCTTTCATCCAACTCTGTATGCACAATCTTGCATCCTGTTCCATATCAAGAGCCTGCATCGGTTGCTCGGCTATCTCCAACCGATGATCTCTTTCTACGTCATGAAACAGGTATTTTATGCCCTTTATATTATAGAGCAGCGGACACTTCAACATGAGAAGATAATTTTTAGCTCCATTCAGGTGATTAGCTTGATAGCCATCCAAGATGCTGGCAAACTTCATATAATAATTATCGGACCAATACTCCGGTTTATTCTTTAGATACTGAGAAATAGCCGTAAAAGGCATGATAGGGATAAGTACTATGCCGCCATCTCTCAGGTAACTATGGAAATATTTCAGTATCTCAAAATCCATTGACAGCCCCTGCGATCCCGTAGACCAATTCTGCCCTCTCACTTGCTCATAGAAGAAGGCGAACATGGCGGGATTGCTACCTAGGTTTATGATATCGTAATTACGACTGATATTATCACGATACCCCTCATTGGAGACAAAACGCTTCTGAAAGTCGAACAGGTTCTTCCAATAATTGGTCTTCTTAAATAATTTGTTGAGAACGAGAAAAGATAGGCCACAGATTCCTGTTAGCAGAGAGAGAATGATTAGAGCCAACGATATTTTCCAACAAGTAAAGAACGTTACCATGATAAATAACAAATCGATGGCGGCAAGTAAATATAATTTCTTTCTCATATTTTAATAACTAAAGCAATTTAATGATTCAGGATGGAACTTATAGTCTATATTCAAGTTAAAAATTTTCTGCATATCAGATTCTTCTAACTCAAAGTCGAAAATATTGATATTCTCAGCAATGTGAGCCTTATTAAATGAACTAAAGATGGGTATTACTCCTTGCTGCACATGCCATCGCATTATAATCTGACCAACTGTTCTAGAATACTTCTTCGCCAGTGAAGTAAGGATATCATTATGGCGAACGAATGGGAGCATGAGACAATTTGCGGAGTAGGCCTCCAATTGAATATTTCTCTCCTTACACATCTGTACCATTCGAGGCACAGTTCGGAATGGATGATATTCTATCTGTATGACATGTGGCAGAACTACATTAGCCTTCTCCATTTCCAATATATGCCGCTCACGACAATTAGCGATTCCTATAGCTTTGACCATACCCGATTGATAGATCTCACACATTTGTTTCCAATTATCAAGATAGTGCCCGGGGAGAGGCCAGTGGAGAAGCCATAAATCTAAGTAGTCTAATCGCAGAGCCTTTAGTGAAAGCTCTAATTCATGGCGTATATCACCCAATCTTTGTTGGTTATTGCCCACCTTGGTAGTTATAAATAAATCTTCTCGAGATATTTCTCCTTTCTTTATCAATGAAGAAAAAATCTTCCCTAAGATAGACTCATTCCCATAATCACGAGCAGTATCGTAGCCCAGTTTACCAGATTTAATCGAAAAGAGAATACTCTCCTCAACCTTTTTAAGCAAACTTCTTCTGTTGCCTTTATAATCACAAACAGACGTACCCATCATTATAGATGGGAAATCGATTCCAGAAATTCTCATAATAATTGTTTTAATCTACCATACAGTACATTTAAAATCTTTCCTCTCTGTCTTCGATTAAATCCTAACATGAAGACTATCGAGGCATTTAAAGCAAAAGTCAAAGCAAAATACAAACAAACAGACAGGAATTGATTCGCGAAAAAGTCCAGCAATATATTGTCTATAAACAACACGCCTGCCGCTACTATAAAACATCTGCCATAAACTGAAATACAATAATCTATCACTTGAAATTCTGGCAATTCAACCTTAAAGATAATGATCTCTGCTATATTAGCAAAAACTCCCCAAAGCAAAATCACCCAAAAAGCATAATGAGCGGCAAAACCCTTCTCAAAAAGCACCCAAATCAGCGGAAGCGGCATCAATCCTATGCCTCCTGCATATATATCAAGTCGTTTAATGCGACCTGTAGCATGCACGCCGCTTATCACAGGCCTTGCTATCACTCTAATCATAGTATTAGTTAGAATTATAAGAACAAATAGAGCTGTTTGTGCCGGAACATCTATCAACCACAGATTCAAAACATAGTCTATCTTGTACATTACAGGTATCAAAAAAACCGCCAAAAGGAAGAAACCATATTTGGAGCCATCCTTGATAAGTTCCAACATGTCATCTATCTCATTTTTGGCATAACTTTTGACTATCTGAGGGGTTAATGCCGTCATAAAGTTACCTGTCAATTGATTAAAGGCTCCCTCCACCTGATAGCATATAGCACGAGCCGCATTGACAACGGGCCCAAAATAAATATTAAGCAGAATGTTAACACCTTGTCCCTGAGTAATAACACATAGAGATCCTATGACATCCCACCCCGCATAGGAGAAAATGTCTTTATATTTTTGCTTATCTTTACTTAATCGCCAATGTGATTCCTGATAATGGCGCAAACAATAAATTCGATATATAACCAGCGTGATAACCTGAACACAGAAAATCAATATAGCGTATAAAATAAGATTATCTAACGAACGATTGAGATTCAGCAAGAGTATCATCAGCAGTTTCAAACCTACGTCAAGGAGCCCTACATAAGCATAAACATTCATTTTCTCGTGGGCGATAATCGTAGCGGTATATGGCAATTGGGTAAACTGCAACATCAAAGTGAGGACAGATAGCTGATAAACCACATTGACTGCCAGTGTACGCTCGGGAGGAAACACAAGTTGTGTATTGATAAACCACACCCCCGCACTTTCCGCCAGAATAAAAACAATAAACGCTAACCCAATATGTGAAACAAGCGCCACATTAAAAATATCTCTTAGCTTCTCATCATCTCCCATGCCTAGTTCGTAAGTAATAAACCTTGATGTTCCCGAGCTGAGGACACCATTAACAAATGCGAACATGGTGACGACTCCGCCTACTACGTTATAAAGACCATAATCAGAAGCTCCCAATATGCCCAGAACAACTCTCGATGTATATAATGCAACCGCCATTACCAGAATCATTCTGAAGTACAAGAATATCGTATTCTTTGCTATGCGCTTGCTATCTAACATGTTTTAAGCAGAATTGTAGTAACAACCTTCGTTGGTTAGACTTTCCAATAGACGTTATACATGGTAGGTACTGCCGGATTACCGTCCGCTATGACATACGAAGGAACAGCTGCTTTTATTTTTTCATTACTGTTGATCGAGTCGATGGAACGTCCGCCGAGGATTTCCCCTGCCCTTTTCGGCACTTCCTTTGCATAAAAAGCGCTGTCAATGTCTACGGTCTTTACGATTTTTCCCGTTAGTTCCGAAAGGCAGTCCAGCACATCGTTAAAAGAAGGTGTCTCGTCGCCGCAAATGTTGAATGCCTCATTATAAGCGGACGGATTACCGATCAGTCCGACTGCCCCTACAGCGAAATCTTCCACGCGCATCATGTTGCAGCGGTTGATGCCGCCGTTCCACCTTATGATTGGCTTGTTATTCAGTATTCTGGCAGCAAGAGTCCAGTGATAACCGTATTGCGGAGAAATCCCATAAGGAATGCGGCGCAAACCATAGACGGCAGCAACTGTGGAGGAAGATAGGTTCCCATTCCAACGGCAGGTACTTGCGAACCGGAGACAGTCTCTAAGCAAAAACTATCCACACTCTACTCCTTTTCCGTCTTCTAAATATTCCAAGAATTCTTCCGTAAAATTTTACAGTTTAAATGCAATTTCCGTCTGGATAACCTGCGCCGGATGACCGGCACAAAGACATCGCGCGGGAAGATTGCCAGTCACCACGGAACAGGCAGAAATCACGGAACCGGAACCGATTTTCACGCCGGGCATGACAACAGCGCGCTCGCCGAACCACACATGCTCCCCGATCTGCACGGGGCGGGAAGGCCGGTATCCGGGAATATTCATCCAATGTTCCCCGTGGTTGTCCCGTATCACAACGCCGCGCCCGATCGCGGTATTTTTTCCGATCCGGATATCCTCCGCACAAATAATAACCGCGTCCGAGTTGATGATATTCCCGCCTTCAAAAACAAGATGCCCGGAATGGAATACCTGAATGTCGCTTCCGTATCCGATCGTGCAGGCTCCGGCCGTTTCAAACACACCGCCCTTGTCAATCAAAAGCCGCGTTTCGGCTTTTGATTTCAGCACGCGCTTTCCGCCAAGAACCACAACGCCCTTTACCTTTATCTTTCCGTGATTCTGAATCACACAATGCGGCGTCGGAAGGAGCATATTCCCGCGGAGGATTTCCGGGACACTGTTCCAGCGGAAAAACTGCAAAACCGGCCGCGGATGCAGACGGGTATATCGGATAAACGCATAACCAAAACGCAGAATGTTTTTTACAGTCCGGCGCATACGGCGCAGAAGCGGAATGCGATTGTAGTTTTGATAAAACACACTAAGCGCTTCCTGCAAAGACATACGGTCAAGCGCACGGTAAAATTCTTCCCGGTCAACCGGCTCCTGTTGGACGTTCCGGTAAAGATGCGCATTACCGCGGACAGCCATCTCAAACGGAACCTGCTGAAAGTTGAATTTCTTTTTCACCGTCTCAAAAAAAGACGATCCTTTTTTTGAATTCACCATAATCAAAGACAAGCCCAAATTTTTGTCCTTGATATTCTCCAGTTTTATTTTTTCCACGCCCCAGAAGTCCGCAATGGTAATATCCGAAACCCGCGGAAACCCCCGGAACCGGCAGGCATGACAGGACGGGCGGTGGAACAATCCGTCCCGGTTAAAATGACTTGTCCAAGCGCTTTCGGCGCTTGTTTCAAAAATCCTGCGCCCGTCCGCCAAATCCACCTGCTGTGTAAGATTCCGCCAGCCGAGATCCTTTGCCTTTGCCCTGGCGTGTACAACCGGGGAGCCGTACCGTTTTTCAAACGAGCGTAAATAATTCTGAAAGGCTTTTGGAGACCCGATTCCCCGGCAAATGTAATCAATGAGAATCAGATTGTCGTAATCCTTCCCCAAAAAAGTACGCAATGCGGCCATCTGGCAGGGACCGCCGCACACCACAACAAAATCCCCTTCATTCAGAGCTTTTTTTACCGCCGTATAAAATCCGGAAAAAGAACTCTGAATATATTTGGATCCCCTGATCCGGGCAATATCTTCCCGCTTTGCAGACAAAATATGCCTTACGGAAAAATCATCATTAAATACCGCGCCGCCGACATAACCCTTTTCCCGGTAAGCGGCATCCGCGAACACGGAAAACACACCGCCGGACGTACTGGCAAAGACAATGGAAACGTTTTTATTTTCCGCAACATAACAAACGGGCAACTCTTCATTGCTTACCCTGCAAGCATCCGCATGAAGCACCGGGCAAACTTTTTCACACAGCCCGCAGTCCACACATTTTGCACGGTCAACAACCGGATACCAGAACCCCTCAATATCCGTCTCAAAACTGACCGCTTCTTTCGGACAAATGTCTCCGCAGGCATTGCAGCCGCAGCAGTCTCTTTTGTCTTTTATGTCAATCATACGTAAAATTATCCGGATGGAGAAACCGGGATTATTGCAATTTATCCGCGATGCAAAGTACCATCTCCCCAACGTCGGCAAGTTCCCGCACTTCCCTCGCAGAAAGCTTAATACCGAATCCTTTTTCGATTGCCACAATCAGCTGGATATGCGAAAGCGAATCCCATTCTTCAATATCGTCCGCTGTTGTATCCTCTGTCAGGCAGATTTCTTCATTATCCAGAACATCCCGGAAAATGGCTTCCAGCTTTTGCAGAATTTCCGCATTGTCCATCATACGCTCCTTTAATTTTACTACTCTTATCCGTCCCCCGGATTCAGAAAACCCTCTGCCCCGCAGTAAGCGGCAGGGATACGCCGTTGACCTGCGGGGATGCTTCAACAAAAAACTGCACAGCACCGGCGGTTTCTTCTGCTGAAAGCAATTTCTTTAACGGGTGCTCCGCAGTCATCTGTTCTGCAATACGCGGATCCGGCGTACTGAATCCGGTATCCATAAAATCCGGCAGAATGCAGTTTGAGGTAATATTGAATTTCAAATTCTCTCTGCACCAGCATTTGGAAAGCTGCCAGATATAAGCTTTTGTTGCCGAATAAACGGAATATCCCATCGGCGGTAAAGAAATCAGGGATGAAGTAATAATATTGATGATTTTTCCTGACTTTTTCTTCCGCATCACGGAAATGCATGCCTGCGTAATTTTGATTAACGGCATGACATTGCACGTAAACGCATGCAGAAAATCTTCTGCCGGTGTTTTATGAAAATATGTTCCGTCCGGGGAACCGGCCCAGGCATTATTCACAAGCACATCTATATCAAGAGAAGAAACAGATGCGGCAAAAGCATCTACGCTTGCCGCATCGCAAAAATCAACCTGCGCGCAGGAAACATTCGGAAACATTCCGCAAAGTTTTTCCGCGTTTTCTTTCCCGCTGTTGTATGTAAACAAAATCCGGTGCCCGCCCGCGGATGCCAATTTGCGGACAATGGCTTCTCCAAGACCGGAGGAGCCGCCTGTTACCAGAATGTTCAATTACCCCCCCCCTTCTGTCTCTGCGCCGCGCAGCAAGCCGATCTGCACGGAACCTTTGGCAACTGTTTCCGGTTTTCCGTCACGGTTTCGTGTAAACCGCAACTTAAACGCAAGGACATTGACTGCTTCTGAAACAAAGTCCACGTGCGCACACAGTGTCAATTCATCTCCAAGAAAACAAGGCTTGTGAAAAGCCAGCTCCTGCTTCTGGATCATCACATCACGGACAGGAAGCGCCATCCCGACAAAATGCGAGACAAACGCATTCAGGATATTCCCGTACATCACGCATTCCCCGAAGCCGTGGGAAGCGGCAAACGCCGGATCCGTATGCAGCGGGTTATAGTCCCGCGAGCAAAACTGGAAGGCGGCGTATACGCCGTCCGTTATCCGGTACACCTGCCTGTATTCAGTCTTTTTTTCTGCAAGCTCAGAAACCGTCATTTTTCTTTTCCCCGTTTTTCCCCGCAAGGCGGATATGATTTTTCCGTTCCTGAAAACCCTGTATAAAAAGTTCATACCGCGCAGAATCCGAATCCGGAATCCGCGAAAAACCCAAGGACGAAAACAGGTTTTCCACCAGTTTATTTTTTGCCGTCGGGAGGTATTCGCCCATGATCCGGGTAAATCCGGCTTCCCGCGCTGTGCGGACAACCGCATTCAGCGTAAAATCCTCCACTCCCCGGCGAAGCACCCGGCAGCTCATAATCCAGGTATCGATAAAACAGGTTTCAGCGTCCAGCCGCTTTAGGATGACGGCGGCAACGAGCCCGTTGTCTCCGAACCGGTCGCGCAGCATAACCGCCAGACACCAGGCATCCGGCTCCGCGGCAAGAGCTGCAATCTGGTCTTCCGTATACCGTACCGTGCGTAGATTGAACTGGTTGCTTCTCTGGGACAGCTGCGCAACCCGCGGGATGTTATAGGAATCAAAGTTACGTACTTCCGCCGTCATATCCAACGACCGCAGAAAATCATCTTCATTGGCAAACGAAGCGCGCGCAGACACACGCCCGGCTTCCGCACGGTACTGGCCGGTGCGGTTCCGGTCTTCGGAAGCGAAAGAAGCCGTTTCAAACAAATTCAGCCCGTACAGGAATTCCAGCCAGTCCGCCGGATCTTCCGGCAATTCCGGAACCGTAACGGCGGGAAGATGTTCCCGCACCATTGCCCGCTCAAACGGGGTGTCGTCCAAGAACACCATGGAATCGAAAGAAATATTCAAAACCGCCTGCAGCCTGCGGATATTGTCCGCTTTGTTTTCCCAGTTGGCAATGAATACGGCAAAATCCTCAAGACGAAGAACCATATCCGGATGCTGCAAAAACGGAGCTTTTGCGTTCGCTTCGTCATTTTTTGAAACAACACATAAAAGGATCCCGCGGTCTTTCAGCTTTTTTGCCCACAGCTGTATCTCGCGGAAAATCTGACCGGTTCCCAGTCCATGCCCGATTTCGATTCCTTCTACGCCGTCATCGCCGACAATGCCGCCCCACAGCGTATTGTCCAAATCCAGAATCAGGCATTTTTTCAGCATTCCCCGGACGGCGCAGACAATATCCAAAAGCCTGGACGCAACGGCAGGCAGCGCATCCAGCGACAGAACATTTTCCGTGGTTGCGTAAATGTTGGACGCAAACAGAAAATCCCGCCCGTATTTGTTCTGAATCGACGAAAGATCGCAGATGAAAAGGTTGGCGTTCTCTTCAGCCAGATCCATCAGCCCTGCATTGAGCCTGCGTACCTGCCGGACAAAGCATTCCGGAACCTTGTTGGCATAACTGCCGAACACGCCGTCGTCAATTTCCGGATAATTGAATACAATCAGTTTCCGCCCGGACACTCCCGGTTGCGCCAAAACGCCGCGGATAAAGGAAAGCCGTTCTTCCGCCAAACCCGGACGGTCTTCCGGACACATACAGGCATGCTTTTCCAACAGTTTATGTGAAGACTGAAACAGTACGATAAATTCCGCGCCGGAACGCAGGATTTCGCTTTCCGGATTCAAAAGCTGGCCTTCTATCTGGTCAAAGCCGCTTTCTAAAATCTCCGCCCGCAACCCCCGTTCCGCCGCCGTCCCGCGGATTGCCGTGCAAAGAAGTTGCGTAGCGTTATCGCCAGTAACCGCAAAGGAAACAGCCGGAAGCGCGGAAAGATCTGCTTTCGCCCTCCGTTTTAATTCATTGAATGTCATCATTCTTATTTTATCCTGCCAATCACGCCGTCCGGCTTTCCGCCTCACCGCGAAACAGCCCGGCCGCGCCTCCGGATAAGCTTGGAACATTCTCCGGATAAGCTTGGAATATTTTGCTGATAAGCTTAGAACATTTTCCTGTAAGCCTTAGAATATTCTCCTGCAAGGCTTACAGCATTCTCCGGACAGGCTTATGCTGCACGCTGCAATAACAAACAGCTATTACGGTATGGAATATATGCTTTATGGAAACAATACCGCGGGCAGCGCACGGCGGCGTGGCAATGAAAACCGTTTCAGGTAAAACCGGGGAAACCCGGGCGGGACGGGACGGCGGACCCGGAAGGCAGACGGACTGCCGGACAGGGCGGGCGTTTTTTTGCGTCTGTACAGCCATGCGGGCACGGCAGGACATTTCCGCAGGAAGCGGAAAATAAAAGAAATACAGCCCGAATCCAGCCGCTGCCGGAACAGCTGACCGGTTCCGCGCGGAAAAACCGCGTATGATAAGGACATTTTAGCACACGATCCGCGGCCGTGCAAGAGGACGGCGCATATGGGCGGGCCAGGCACACGCCGGAAAGACGCTATAAGGGTGATTCGTCTTATGGTGCAGTCTTAGATTCAGCGAAGCAATGCCCGCCCGCGGACGCCGGCGCTTAACAGTGCGTCTCCCCGGAACATACAATGGCGCCGACGGTTTTCCACCCTTACCGCTAAGCAAATCATGCCTCCGGCGCGGATAGAGGCAGCCCTCTTGTATGTCCCGGGGAAAAGGCGCAATATACAGGCGCCGGATGTGCGCTGAACAGGCTGTACAATGAAAGAATTGAAGCAACTATACTATAGAAGAATCAAAGCAAAGAAGGAGGAATACATGAAAAATCCCTATGCAACAACGGCCGCGCTGCTCTGCACGCTTTGCCTTCTGGCTGCAACTGCCTGCCGGCAGGCAGGCGGCACGCAGGAATCCGGAAACACCGTGCAGGATCTCTCCGCGCTTACCGGGCAGGGGGAAGTACTTCTGTCCGGCGGCAATATCCTCACCATGACCGGTAACCCGGACGGATCGCCCGTAACGGCGGAAGCGCTGCTCATCCGGGACGGGAAAATCGCCGCCGTGGGAACGCTTGCGGAAACCGGAGCGCAGGCGTCGTCCTCCGCGCGCCGGATCGATCTGGAAGGAAAAACCCTGCTGCCCGGCTTTATCGACGGGCACAGCCATATCACCTCCTATGCGCAGACGCTCGCCATCGCGCAGCTGGGGGACGTCACGACGGACGATGAAATCGTGGCGGTCATGCAGGCTTTCCTCAAAGATAATGCGGATAAAATGCAGGAAGGCGACTGGCTCGTCGGATTCGGCTATGACAACAACAACCTGCCCGGCCGCCGCCATCCCACAAAAGAAGTGCTGGACCGGATTTCCGCGGAAATTCCGGTTTCCATCACCCACGCATCCGGACACATGGGCGTACTCAATTCCAAAGCCCTGGAAGTATGCGGCATCACGGCCGCCACGCCGGACCCACAGGGCGGACGGATCGGACGCGAACCCGGCTCTTCCGAACCGGACGGCTATGTGGAAGAAAAAGCCTTTATGGAATGCGCCGGCAAAACGCAGATGCCGCAGGTCAGCATGAACGACCTGATCGCACGGGCACAGAACGCGTACTTCCGCTACGGCATCACCACCACGCAGGACGCGCGGATTTTTGAAAAGGAATTCGCCATCCTGCAGGAAGCTGCGGAAAGCGGCGTGCTGCAAATCGACGTTGTCGGGTATGCAGACATGAAAGACGCTTCACATCTGCTGGCGGAACACGCGGATATGCACAACGTCTACCGCAGCCATTTCAAGCTGGGCGGATATAAGATTTTCCTGGACGGCTCCCCGCAGGGAAGAACCGCATGGCTTTCCGAGCCGTACCTGCCGCAAAACGGTTCCGCCCCGGATTATTGCGGGTATCCGGTCTATAAAGATGAAGAAGTGCAGGCATTTGCGGCGCGCAGCCTTGCAGAAGGCATCAGCCTCCATGCGCATTGCAACGGGGATGCCGCAGCCGCGCAATACATCCGCGCTTTCCGGCAGGCCCTTGCAGAACAGAACGGGGGAAAACCGGCGCGCGCAGAAACCCGCCCGGTCATGATTCATACGCAGGTCATCCGTCCGGAGCAGTTCCGGGAAATGGCGGAAACCGGCATCCTGCCTTCGATGTTCCCGGCGCACATCTGGCACTGGGGCGACGTCCACATCGAAAATCTGGGAATGGAGCGCGCTTCGCACATCAGCGCGGTGAACAGCGCGCGGAAAGCCGGACTGCCCTACACGTTCCATCAGGACACGCCGGTCATTCCGCCGGATATGCTGGAAACCATCTGGTGTGCCGCCGCGCGGATTACCAAAAACGGCGTACAGTTTGCCGAAGACGAAAAAGTTTCCGTGTACGATGCGCTGAAAGCCGTTACCGTGCACGGCGCATGGGAAATCTGGGAAGAGGATTCCAAGGGGACACTTGAGCCGGGTAAACGCGCGGATCTTACGGTACTGGACGGAAATCCGCTCACGGTAAGCGGAGAGGAACTGCGCAGCCTGCGCGTGCTGCATACAATTAAGGACGGAAAAACGGTTTACACCGCCGGATAGCACAGAACGGCGGCCGCGGAAACGGCGGCGCAGCCGTTTCCGCGTACAGGCGGTTCAGCGTACAGCCGGGAGAAAGCCGGTTTTCCAGTGCCAGACCGGCCGGGCCAAATCCGAAGAAAACGGCTGCTCCCGCGAAAAATCCGGGAGCCATTCGTCATCCGGGTTCAGCTCCTGCAAAAAACCGTCCCCGATATCCAGCTGCTCCAAAAAGGCAAGCAGGCTGCCGTATTCTTCCTGTTCCGTAAAGCGGTCCGGGAACGGTACGGCAGGACTGCCGGGAATCGGGGTGTACTGCGTCATCAGCGAAAGCAGCGCCCGGCCGTCCAGGTTTTCCTTATACCAGCGCAGCACGCTTTCCGTATCCGCAAGCCTGCCGGGGAGCGCAAGATGGCGCACAATCACGCCGGAACGCAGCACTTCCGTACTGCCGGAGCGCGCCGGGCCGAAAGACAGCGGGGAAGTTTCCGCCATGTACAGCAGCGCTTCAGCCGCACGCTGCGGATAATCCCGCGCGCGGAAAACGGCGGCGGAAAAATCCGCATCCATCGATTTAAAATCCGGCAGCCACACGGAAACCAGCCCTTCCAGCCGGCGCAGTGTAGTTACGGATTCATAGGCGGATGAATTCCATAAAACGGGAACGGAAAGCCCCCTCTCCCGGGCTTCCCGCAATCCGTCCGCCAGCGCAGGAACCGCGTGGCTTCCGGTCACAATGTTGATATTTTCAGCGCCGGCTTTTTCCAGCGCAAGGCAGATCCCGGCAAAGGCGCCGCGGGAAACCGGCGCGCCCATACCTTCCTGCGAAATCTGCCGGTTCTGGCAGAACGAACAGCGCAAATTGCAGCCGGTTACAAATACCGTACCGGAACCGCCTGCGCCCGTTACCGGCGGCTCTTCCCCGAAATGCAGGCCGGCCCACGCCAGCCGCAGGTCTGCCGCTTCCCCGCAAAACGCGGAAGCGACGGCTTCCGCACGGGAAGCGCCGCACGCGCGGGGACAAAGCGAACAGGCGGAAAGCCATCTGTCCGGCGTAAATCCGCTGCACATGGGGTTGCCGCTGTAATCCGGAACCGGCTTCAGGCGCCGGGCGCAAGCAGACGGTTCATGCGCTTCACAAAATCTGCCGGATCCTTCAGTTCGCCGCCGTCCACCAGCAGCGCCTGGTCAAGCAGCACGGAAGAAATATCGTCCACCTGCTCCTGATCCGAAAGCCCCTTCAGCCGCAGCACCAGCGGATGATCCCCGTTCAGTTCCAAAATCGGCTTGACTTCCGCAAACCCTTTTTGTCCCATCGCTTTCATCATCCGTTCCATTTGCAGACTGGGATCGTTCTCGTCCACAACAATACAGCAGGGGGAATCGGAAAGCCGGCGGGAAAGGCGCACATCCTTCACCCGGTCGCCCAGCGACTTCTTCACGGCTTCCACCACATCCTTCAGTTCTTTCTCTTTGTTCTTTTCCGCTTTTTTGTCCGTGTCGCCGTCCGCAAGCTCGTCGTCGCTTCCGGCGCGGTTTACCGCTTTCAGTTCCCAGTCCTTATACTTGCCGAGGGCAGGAATCACGATGTCGTCAATCTCATCATCCATGATGAGCACTTCAAAGCCCTTGGCCTTGTACGCTTCCAGAAGCGGGGACTGCCGCAGCGTTTTTTCATCGCCGCCGGTGATGTAATAAATGGCTTTCTGCCCTTCTTTCATCCGGGAAACGTAGCCGGCAAGTCCGGTCCACGGGTTTTCCGCTTCCTCGATTTTTTCCGCGGAAGCGCCGTCGCCGGATTCCGCATCTTTCACCGTTACTTTCTTTTGCAGCTTGGGCAGTTCGGCCGTGGTTTTAAACCGTACAAGTTCAGCCAGATCGTCGCGGTGCGCGTAATCGCTGTACAGGCCTTCTTTCAGCGGCCGGTTGTATTCCGCCACAAAACGGTTATATTTCTCCGGATCGCCTTCCGCCAGCTTTTTGAATTCGCCGAGCAGTTTTTTCACCGAAGCGCCCTGAATGGCGGAAAGCACGCGGTTCTGCTGCAGGATTTCCCGGCTCACGTTAAGCGGCAAATCCTCGCTGTCAATGATGCCGCGCACAAAACGGAGGTACACCGGCAGAAGCTCTTTGTCGTCGTCGGTGATGAATACCCGCTTTACGAACAGCTTGACGCCGGGTTTGTAATCCGCATGGTACATGTCGAACGGCGCGCGCGCCGGAACATAAAACAACGTCGTGTATTCCTGCGTTCCTTCCGCCTTGGTGTGCACATACAGCAGCGGATCTTCGGAATCGTGCGACAAAGACTTATAGAAAGAAACGTAATCCTCTTCTTTCAGTTCAGACTTGGGTTTCTGCCACAGCGCGCTTGCGTCGTTAATCTGCTCCGAAGCCGGTTCGCTTTTTTTCACCTTGCCTTTGTCGTCGTATTCGTTTTTCGTGTAGTGCAGGTAAATCGGGAACGCAATGTGGTCGGAATACCGTTTGATGATGTCTTCGATTTTCCAGCGGGAAGCGAATTCCTTGTCATCGTCATTCAGGTACATCACCACCGCCGTGCCGTTGGATCCTTCGGGCACGCCGTCCAAGAGCGGGAACGCACTGTCTCCGGCTTCTTCCAGATCATAGGAGCCTTTGCCGTCGGACACCCACTTCCACACTTTGGATTCGCCGGCTTTCTTGGAAACCACCTCGATTTTGGAAGAGACCATAAACGCGGAGTAAAAACCCACGCCGAACTGGCCGATCAAGTTGGAGTCTTTCTTGTCTCCGGCGGAAAGTTTTTCCAAAAAGGCTTTTGTTCCCGAACGCGCGATGGTGCCGAGGTTGGCGATAATGTCCTGGTCATTCATGCCGACTCCGGTGTCGCGGACGGTCAGCGTCTTTGCGTTTTCATCAAATGCAATATCGATGCGCGGCGCAAAAGGCACGCTCTTGTACGCATCGTCCGAAAGGGTCAGATATTTCAGTTTGTCCAGGGCGTCGGAAGCGTTGGAGACAATCTCCCGCAAAAAGATTTCCCGGTTGGAATACAGGGAGTGGATAATCAGCGTCAAAAGCTGATTCACTTCCGTCTGAAACTGATAGGTTGCCATGTAGACCTCCGTTATTTTTCTACATTTTTTCTACGTACATATTGAAAAGTAATAAAATCCGCCGCCCGCCGTCAACCGCACCGCACGCCGGAACTTGAGGAAATGCATCCCGGAAGCGGGAACTCAGCCGCGCCGCCGCTCCCGGATAAGAACGGCTGCCGAAAGCAGCGCCGCCAGGAACGCCGTGGACGGAAAGTTCAGCCAGATTCCGGTAAGCCCGGCGGGATAAAACGCCGCCAGCAGGATCACCGGAAACACAAAAGCGGTAGCGACGGAAATACCCGAAGCCGGCGCGGATTTGCCGATTGCCAGCATATAACTTTGCGTAGTGAATGAAAACCAGCGGCTCAGGTACGTCAGGCTGAAAATCCGCATGGCCGCCGCCGCTTCTGCCCGGAAAGCGCCGGCTGCGTCTTCCAGAAAAAGCGCGGTGATGGCTTCCGGGAACAAAAACAGCACGGCAGCCAGAACCACCGAAAGCACGCCGGCCGCCGTGAAACAGCAGGCTTCGATGGCGCGTACACGGTCCCGCCGCCCGGCGCCGTAATTGTACCCGACGGCGGGCTGCACCGAGTCGATGGAGCCGTACAGCAGGGAAATCACAAATCCGTCTGCGTACATCAGCATACCGTAAATGGAAACCGCCGGGGCGCCGCCCAGGCGCACCAAAAGCAGATTCATCAGGATGGATGTGATGCGGCCGGAAATATTGGAAAGAAATGTCGGCGTACCGCAGGACAGGATGCGCGCCACAATCCGCCGCGAAAAATGCGGCAGACGGAACCGCAGCTGCATCTTCCTGCGCGCAAACGGAATCACGGCCAGAACGGCGCAAACCATCATGGAAAGACAGGTTGCCGCCGCCGCGCCCCAAATGCCGGTCCCGAATACAAACAGAAACAGGAATTCCAGTCCTGCGCCGAGGAACGACATCACGATATTGAGCGCCATACTGGTTTTGACGCGCCCGCAGATTTTCAGGTAATTGTCCATCGCAAAGACAATCGTGGTCACCGGGGAACACAGCGCGTACACCCGCAGGTACTCCGCTGCGCGCGCGGCGAATCCCCCTTCCGCACCCAAAAGACGCATAAACAGCGGGGCGCCCGCATACAACGCCGCGCCCAGTACTGCGCCGGAAGCCACAATCAGGATACAGGCGCAGGAAAAAATATTGTCGGCTTCCGCATTTTCCTGACGCCCGAGACAAATCGAAATAGGGACGGCGGATCCCACGCCCACCAAATCGGCAATCGCAAAGTTGATGATGACAAACGGAAAAGCAAGGTTCAGCGCGGCAAACGCTTCGGCGCCCAGAATCCGTCCGACGAAAATTCCGTCCAGAAACTGGTAGAGCACGGACGCAACCATACTGACCGCGCCGGGAAGCGCCATGCGGAAAAACAGGCGCACGGGTTTAGCCGATGTAAAAAAAGCGAGTTCGTTGGACTGCGTATGCGGTTCTGCCATATTTACTCTCCGCGCGGATATATGCCGGGAATCCCGGAACAGCCGCGCAAAGGCAGATTATAAAGGGAAACAGGAAATTTTCAAGCAGAAGTCCTGTGCCGCCGTCCGGCCATCCCGCGCCGGATCAGACGCAGACCGCAAAAATACAGCAGCCCGCCGCCGGCACAAGCCGCGGGGAGGGCCGCCTGCGCCACTGCCAGCAAAAACTCACGGGGAAATTCCATCAGCAGCCCGGATACAGCCAAATCGTCCGGCGAAAGCGGAAACCAGGATAAAAAAAGTACGCCGGCATTGTAGAAAAAATGCATCGCGGCAGGCAGAACCAGTGAATTGGTCAGGCAGGCGGTATACGAAAGGACAAGTCCGGATATAAAGGCCGGCAGAAACCGGGAAAGATCCATGTGCGCCAGGGCAAACAGCAGCGCGCAGGCCACAACCGCAGGCGCTTCATCCCGGAAACGGCGCGCAGGCAGGTCCGGAAAGCGGCGCAGGCTGCGCAGGACAAAACCGCGGAAGAACACTTCTTCGCAAAACGCGGGCAAAACCGTCAGGGCAAAAAACACCAGCGGCGCAGGATAGCCGGTAAAAAATCCTTCCAGCATGGCTTCGTGCGCCGCATGGCTTTCCCGGAAAACAGCGGCAGACGCCGTCCACGCCACTGCGGAAAAAGCCGCGCCGCCGGCCATGCACAACAGCGCGCCGGCCAGAAGCCGCAGGGAAAAATTCCCCGCACGAAAAAACGTCCGCCACGGGATGCGCCTTGCCGCAGCATACACAAACGGAAGCAGGCCGATACAGCACACATACAGCGAAGAAAAGAGCAGTCCGCCGGCCGGCAAAGGGAGCGGAAGCAGCGGCAATCCAAAGGCAAGTACAAACAATGCGGCGCAAATGCCGAACGCATCCGTCTTTTTCATCCGCGGAGCCGGCGAAAACGTTACGGAAAACGGTGCGACAGTCCGTCAAACACCGTTTGTAAATCCGAAAAGCGGAGGAAAGCAGAAGCGTCCGCGCGCGTCGGCTGGTCGTTCACCACCACAACGCGGCCTCCGCCGCGGAGCGTCAAATCCGGCAGCGCGGCGGCAGGATACACCGTCAGCGAAGAACCGAGAACCAAAAGCAAATCGGCCGCAGCAGCCTCCCGTTCCGCCCGGGCCAGCGCCGCCGCAGGCAAACTTTCCCCGAAAAACGTAATGGCCGGTTTCAGCACGGCGGAACAGCGTGCGCACCGCGGAAGCCGTCCCGCCCGCACCTCCGCAGCCGCAAAAGCAAAATCCGTCTCCCAGCCGCACGCCGGGCAGCGGTGTACCGAAGGCGAACCGTGAACCTCAATCACCTGTCCGGAACCGGCTTTTTGGTGCAGCAAGTCTACATTCTGCGTAATGACCGCACGCACAATACCGCGCGCTTCCAGACGGGCCAGCACTTCATGCACCACAGAAGGCTGCTTGTCTTCCAGTCCGTAAATAAAATCCCGCGCACAGGTATAGTACACCGACGGATCCTGAAAAAACACATCCAGATCAAACATCCGTTCCGCGTCCGGGCCGCCGGTCGTATACAGGCCGTTCTTACCGCGGAAATCCCGGATACCGGACAGCGTACTGACCCCCGCCCCGGTAAAAGCCACACAATGGGAAGCATGCGTCAGCGCGCTGCACAATGCGTCAAGTTTCCCTGCATCCGTCATCTTCATCTCCGGCATTTTCCGCCTCCGGTTCCCCGGCCGTTCCGGCGTCCGGCTCATCCGCCAGCGGCGGACGGTTCTGCATCCGCCTCACGGAACGCTTGCCGGGAGAATCAGCCGTCACCATATCGACAATCGTGAAAAACAAAATAACCGTCATCGGGCCGAGGATAATGCCGTTCAGCCCGAAAAATTTCACGCCGCCCAGAATCGAAAAGAAAATCAGCAGCGGATGGATTTTGATACGGTCTTTCAGCAGCAGCGGGCGGATAAAATTATCCAGGAAGCTGATAAAAACAGCGCAGGCCGCCATGAACAGCAGAGCCGGGAATATACCCCGTACAGGTATCAGCATCACACCCAGCGGGAACCACACGATGGCGCATCCGAACATCGGGATGAATGAGCAGAAAAATACCAGCACCGCAAAAAGCAGCGAGCCGGTTATCCGGAACAGGGAGAAAATCAGGAATGCAGCCGTTGCCTGGTAAAAAGCCACCAGAAAGAGCCCCTGCACCAAATTACCCAGAACGTCGCGGAATTTTTTCATCAGCAGCCGGGTTTGGCGTTTGTCAATGGGAACGGCGCTGATCAGAAGATTCACCAGATACGAACCGTCTACATAGAAAAAATACAGCGAAAAGCACATGAAACACAGCGACAGGATAAAGCGGCCGATATTTGACGCAAGGCTGCGGGAAAGTCCCAGAATGGTATCCGAATACTGACGCAGCAGGGAAACAATCTGCGCCTTGATGTCCATTGCGGAAAGATCGAGAACACCCATCGACAAGTTCTTAACCGTATCCGAAATCTTACGGCCGGTTTCCGACTCATTAAAAAATTCGAGATTGGAATTCATAAACGAAATCAGTTCGTTCACAAAAACCGTAATCTGCCCGGCCAGATTCACCACCAGAAAGCTGAACAGAAAGAAGACGGCAACCACAGTACCCAGCGAAAACACACCGGCCAGTAAACGCCGTTGCAGGGAATACAGCTTTTTTTTGGGATTCATCCGCAGCAGGATTTTTTTGTACAGCGGACGGAGCAGGATGTAAAATACGGCCGACCACAGAAGGACGCTGGCATACGGCAGGAAAATCTCGCCCATCAAAAAAATCATCAGGGCAAGAAGCGCTACAATCGAAACGGCCTGTATCGGGATTCGCTGGCTCATGCTGCCAGTTTAACGCATTTTTCCCCGCCGGGCAACCGGGAAAACGGCGCACAGATTACACGCAGATACAGCGGGAAAACAAAAGGATAAGCCCGGCGCGCGGAAAATTTTCCGCACACCGGCGCGTTTCTGCTTCCGTTTACCGGAGGATTGCCGCTTTTTCCGCCAGTATGGCTTCCGCCGCAGCGCAGGCAGGGCAGTCGCAGTATTTTTTTCCGCCTGCCAGCAGTTCCCCGGCATGGGCGGCAACTTCGCCTGCGCGTCCGCCGAACACACGCGCGCCGTCCGGGGATTTTGCAAAGGCAATCAGGTTTTCCAGCGGCATGATGTCCCGCTCCAATTCTTCCACATAAGCGCGGGCGGCGGCCGCTTCTTTTTCCGTTCCCAGAGCTGCAAGCCAGTCCTCTGCGGCTTTTTTGGCGGCTGCGCAGCAAGTAGACGCAGCAATCAGTTCTTTTGTTTTGGCAAGAACCGTTTCCGGAACCGTTCCGTTCATGTTGTCCTCCTGGCATATACCGGCAAAAGCTGCCGTTAGTTAGAATGAATAAAAATCAATCCGGGAAAGTATAGCGTAAAAAAAAAGCAGCCGCCAAGAGCAGGAAACCTCCCGCCCCGGACGGCTGTTTATCCGGCGTCTGCGCGCCGCCGTTATGCTCCGGTTTTGCGGCCTACCCGCCGATACGGGCGGTCAGACGCACTTCAGCCGCCTTTGCGCCCGGCAGCAAACGCACAAGCGTGCCTTCCGTCCGGACATCCGGATTATCCGCAGAAAGCGTCACAATACCCTTGGGATCGAGGTTTTCCACCGCAATCACATAACGCACGCCTTTCCACACGCGCACGATTTCCGCCTGCCTGATATGCGCCGGAAGACGCGGTTCCACGCGCAGACCGTCAAATTCCGGACGCACGCCGCACAAATACTGCGACAGCGCCACAAAATTCCAGGCCGCAGTCCCCGTCAGCCAGCTGTTTTTGGCCTCGCCGTGCCGCCGGGCGGCTTTTCCGGCAATCATCTGCGCGTAGACGTAGGGCTCCAGCCGGTGGATTTCGCTGATTTCTTCCAGAAAAGCCGGCGCGATTTTCCGGTAATGCTCCCACGCTTTATCACAGCGGCCGCAAAGCACTTCCCCGATCATCACCCACGGATTGTTGTGGCAGAAAATCCCGGCGTTTTCTTTATATCCCGGCGGATAGGACGAAACTTCGCCCAGCTCCACATGATAATCTTTATACGGCGGGTCGAGAATCACAATCCCATACTTGCTGTCCAAATACTTTTCCACGCTGTCCAGCGCCCGCAGCGGATAGCCTTTTTCCGCGCCGATGCGCGCCATCGCGCCGAACCCCTGTGTTTCGATGTAAATCTTTCCGTCTCCGCATACCGAGGAGCCGATTTTGTTTCCTGCATCGTCGTAGGCGCGCAGATACCATTCGCCGTCCCAGCCGGTTTCGCAGATTTTCTCCGCCATTTTTGCCGCTTCCGTTTCGGCAAACCGGGCTTCGGCTTCGTCCCCGGCCAGCCGGCACATGGCGGCATAGTCCGGCGCCACATACACAAACATTTCGGCAATCAGGACGGATTCGGCGCGGTTTCCGTCTTTGTTCGTACAGGTCTGGAACGAATCGTTGGGATCCGTGCTGAAACAATTCAGGTTGAGGCAGTCGTTCCAGTCGGCCCGTCCGATCAGCGGCAGTCCGTGCGGCCCTTTGTGTTCCGTAATATAATGGAAGGAACGGCGCAAATGTTCAAACATCGGCGCGCGGTTATTTTCATCGTTGTCAAACGGAACCATCTCATGCAGAAAATCCGCGTCGCCTGTTTCCTTGATGTAGCCTGCCGTCCCCAGAATCAGCCACAGCGGATCGTCGTTGAAATTCGAACCGATATCGGCATTGCCCCGTTTGGTCAGCGGCTGGAACTGATGGTACGCGCTGCCGTCGGCAAACTGCGTCGCGGCCACATCATACAGGCGCTCCCGCAGGCGGCGGCGCGGAAGCTGGTGCACAACGCCGAGCATATCCTGGCTTGTGTCACGGAACCCGATCCCGCGCCCGATGCCGCTTTCAAAATACGAAGCCGAACGCGCAAAGTTATAGGTAACGACGCACTGATACTGGTTCCACAACGCCATGCGGTCCAGTTTTTCATCGCCGGTTTTCAGCGTAAAATTGGACAACAGCCCGTCCCAGAATTCTTTCAGCGCGGAAAATGCGGCGTCCACTTTTTCCGGCGTATCAAAGCGTTTTTGCAGCGCAACGGCTTTTTCTTTATTGATGACGCGCATGGCCGCATTGGTCTGCAAAAGACCTTCTTCCGGCGCGGCAGCCCATTTGCACTCCGGGCTGTTTTCGATGTAGCCGAGCACAAAAATAAACGTCCGGCTTTCCCCGGGTTTCAGGTTAAAATTCAGGCGGTGGCTGGCAACCGGAGACCAGCCGTCCGCCACGGAATTGCCGCTTTTGCCGGAAAAAACCGCAGCCGGGTTGGCGTAGCCGTTGTACAGGCTGCCCAAAAACGTTTCCCTGTCCGTGTCAAAACCGTCCGGCTGCGCGTTGACGGAATAAAACGCAAAGTGGTTCCGCCGTTCGCGGTATTCGGTTTTGTGGTAAATGGCGCCGCCGCAGATTTCCACTTCGCCGGTGGAAAAATTCCGCTGGAAGTTGGAAGAATCGTCCTGAGCATTATACAGACACCATTCCACAAACGAAACCAGGGAAACCTTTTTTTCCGCCGGAGAGGCGTTGGTCAGCGTAATCCGCTGTACTTCTGCGTCTTCGCCGTTCGGTACCATGTACAGGACGTCCGCCTGCAGCCCGTTTTTCTCCGAAGCGAATTTCGTGTAGCCGAAACCGTGGCGGCATTCGTATTTGTCCAGCTCCGTGCACACCGGCTTCCATCCCGGATTCCATACGGTTCCGCCGTCTTCGATATAAAAATAGCGTCCGTTTCCGTCCAGCGGTACATCGTTGTACCGGTAGCGGGTCAGCCGGCGCAGACGGGCGTCCGTGTAAAACGCATACCCGCCCGCCGTATTGGAAATCAGCGAGAAAAATTTCTCATTCCCCAGGTAATTGATCCACGGATACGGAGTCCGGGGCGTCTCAATCACATACTCACGGCAGCTGTCGTCAAAATGGCCGAATTTCATGCTTGCTCCTTCAAATTTATTTCTGACTGAACAGACAAATTACAGATGAAAACAGCCGCCGTTTTCCGCGGGGCTACTCTGCGCGCTCCTCAATATCTTTAAAGTAGCGGACGGTGCCCACGCGCAATTCCTCAATGGAATCTTCGTCGCAGACCAAAACCGCGCGCGGATGAAGCTGCAGCACACTGACGGTCCACATTTGGTTGACGCTGCCTTCGATGGCGTGCCGGACTGCACGGGCTTTTCCGTGGCCGGTAGCAAGAATCACCACTTCTTCCGCGTCGGTAACCGTCCCGACGCCCACCGTCAGCGCCTGCGCCGGCACCCGGGACGTATCGCCGCCGAAAAAGCGCGAATTCTGGATAATGGTATCGCGGGTAAGCGTCTTGACCCGCGTCCGGGAAGACAGCGAAGAACCGGGCTCATTGAACGCGATATGACCGTCCGCCCCGACGCCGCCGAGGAACAGGTTGATTTTTCCGTACGAAGCGATTTTCTCTTCGTAACGGCGGCATTCGCCTTCGGGATCTGCCGTCATCCCGTCCAGGATGTTGATGTTTTCCGGACGGATATCGATGTGCGAAAAGAAATTATCGTACATAAACCGGTGGTAGCTCTGGGGGTGTTCGGGATCGAGCGACAGATATTCGTCCATATTGAAGGTGACCACGTTCCGGAAAGAAACCCGGCCCGCCTTGCACAGATTGATCAGCTCCCGGTAAACACCCAGCGGCGTGGAACCGGTCGGCAGCCCCAATACGAAGGGGCGCTCCGCCGACGGCGCAAATTCCTGAATCCTGCGGACAATCAGGTTCGCAGTCCATACAGCGCAGGCAGAATAGTCTTCTTTGATTACAACGCGCATAAAAGCTCCTTAGAATAAGGAAAATCAGCCGCAAGCAAAACGGCGCGTTCCAGTATATCCCTGCCGCAAGGGTTCTGTATACCGGGTTCCGGGAAAACAGCGGGTCAACCGTTTCTATTCCGCCAAACGCTGTTAAAGTAAATTATAGACTATTTTTTTATTATTTCAAGTATTATTTAGGTAAATTCTTAATATTTTTTAATCAATGCAGGAATCCCGGAATTTCAGGAGAAAAGAGGGGAAGGAAGAATCCGTACCCGTGCAGCTTTGCCCAATGAAAAGCTGCATGCCGTCCCCGCAGGCTCCAGCGTGCCGTGTACCATACCGGATTTTTCCACACGCAGCGGACGCAGCACGGCGGCGCCGCCCCCGGTTTTCCGGCTTTCATCCGGCCAGATTTCCAGCAGCGCGCCTTCCCGCAGCGCCTGTTCCGCCAGCCGGACTTTTCCGCTGAAATCAAGCGTCCCCGCTTCGGTTTTCTCCGCGCGGACGGCAGCCGGATCCAGCTGGGTTTTACAGACGACGGTTTTTTCCCGGATGCGCCGGACAAAAACGGCGCGCACGGAATCCTCCATCGGTTTTGCGTCCAATTCAGCGAGCAAACTTTCCTGTATCCGTCCGGCGTCTCCGGCATCCTCCGCCGGCGGAGGGGCTTCCCTCCGGGTTCCGGCTGCGGCAAAATCCGCGCGCTGTAACGGTACGGCGAATACCGGGCGCAGTTCCCCGCCGGGAACGGGTTCCCGGGAAGCGGATTCCGGCAAAGGGACATCCAATCCCGCCTGCCGGAAAGCTGCGGCCAGGGACTCCCGGTTCCCGCCGCCCAAAAGGTAAACGCCGGGAGCCAGCGTTCCGCGCACAAAAGAAAAGAGATTTCCGCCCGGTGCAAAAAGCGGCTGCAATTCCGGGGCGGCTTTCAGCACAATTCCTTCGTACAGCCGCAGCGAAGAAAAACGGTCATACCAGTCGTCCAGAAGGAAGCCCACGTTTTCCGGCAGATCCGCACCAAGCAGCGAAAATACCTGCCGGAATGAATCCGGGGTTTCCCCGTCCGCAAAAGCCGCCGCACAGGATTCCCGCGTAATGCAGAATATTGCCGCCTGGTGGATATTTTCCGGCGCAAGGAAACGGACGGCAGGCAGAAAATCCGCAAGCGGCGTTCCCGGCAGCACGGTCACCCGGCAGGAAGGGTCGGCAAAAACATTGCGGACGCCGCCGTCCTCTTTCCGTTTTTCCGGCACTTTTTGTCCCGCGGGAAATTCACTTCCCGTATTTTCCGCGTAACCGGCCAATTCATGGTTGAGCGCAAAAAAATCCCCGTCACGGACCAGAAGCCCGAATGCAAGCGCGGCATCCGTCATAGAAACCCGGCTGTTTTTTTCCGGGGACTGCGCCGCTGCAAGAAGGGCGGCAAAGCGGCTTTTTCCCTGCGCCGGACTGCTGCACAAAAGCGGACGGGAAGGAAGCGCGTTTTCCGGATTTTCCGCAAGTACGGCAAACAGGCGTGCGACGTCCCCGGCACGGTAAACGGCGCCCGGCAGCAAGATTCCTGTACAGGTCAAAAAAACGGAAGCGGCTCCGGAAAGCGTGCGGAAAGAGGCAGAAAGCGGAACGGCGGCCGCGCAAAGCCAGGCGGTACGCACAGCAACGGAAAGCCGGGAGAATTCCTGCCAGACGGCAAAATCCGGGACAAGCGTATTTTCTTCCGCAACGGTTAAAAGCCCGAGCCGTTTCAGAACCGGAATCAGAATTTCCGGGGAAGCAGGGACGTCCGGAAAAATTTCCGCAAAGGCCTGCGCGTCTTTTTTCCGCAGGGAAGCATCCCGCGTTTCCGGAATTTTCCGGCAATGGAAAAACGCAAAAATCCCCGCCAGCGTTAATCCGGCGGCAGGCAGTAAAACCGGAGACGGACGGAATCCCGCCGCCGGAACGCCGGGCGAAACCAGAAACGAAAAATCCGCACGGTCGCGCAGGTCGGCTTCCAGTAGCGGATTCAGGCGGTACCCGGCCGCATGGTCTTCTTTCGCGCGGAAAATCAGCAGACGCTCTTCCAGATTGAGAATGCGCCCGTAAAGCTCCGGATAGGGAATTTCCCCGGAAAAAACATCCGTCAGCCGGGTACGGTCCGGTTCATGCAGAAAGCGGACGGCGCTGATCAGCCGCAGGTCCAGCGTATCCAGGCCTGCCAGGATATTTTCCCGGACTGCCGGCCGCCGCAGGAACGCAGCCAGCGCATCCGTCAGCCGCTGTTTATTGAATGGCGTTTTAACCGGGCCGAGGTACAGCCGCATCAAATCAAAAAAGCGTTTGTCGGACAAACCGAGCACAGCCTCTTTCCAGCGGGCAACCGCCGCAGCGGACGGAAGTTCTTTCATGACAAAAACTCCCCTTCCCGGACAATCGAATAAGCATATCCCTGCTCTGCAAGGAATTTCTGGCGGTTTGCAGCAAAATCTTCTTCCACAGTCCGGTCCGAAACCAGCGTGTAAAATACAGCTTCCCGGTCTTTCGGACGCAGAATCCGGCCCAGCCGCTGCGCTTCTTCCTGGCGGCTGCCGAACGACCCGGAAACCTGGATGGCGACGGAAGCATCCGGCAAATCAACGGCAAAATTGGCGACTTTCGACACCACGAGGATTTTCTCTTTCCCGCTGCGGAAGTCCGCATAAAGGCTTTCGCGTCCGGCTTCCGGCGTTTTGCCGGTAATCTGCGGAACGTGCAGCCTGGCTGCGATTTTCGCCAGCTGATCCAGATATTGGCCGATAATCAGAATTTGCCTGCCGGCATGACGCTGTACAAGTTCCGCAACGATTCCGGTTTTCCGCGGGTTTTCCCCTGCAATCCGGTGTTTTCCCCGGAGCGGGGCGGAAGCGTAGTCATACTCCAGTCCGCCGGACAGCGGGACGCGGATCTCGACGCAGCGCACGGAAGCAATCCACCCTTTTGCCTCCAGTTCTTTCCAGGGGACGTCAAAGCGTTTGGGGCCGACAAGGGAAAACACATCTTTTTCCAGCCCGTCTTCCCGCACAAGCGTTGCCGTAAGCCCCAGCCGCCGGACAGCCTGTAACTCAGCCGTGATGCGGAACACCGGCGCGGGCAGCAAGTGCACTTCGTCGTAAATGATCAGACCCCAGTTTCTGGCGCGGAACAGATTAAAATGCGGAAAATCTTCATCAGGTCCGGCACGCCATGTCAGGATTTGATACGTCGCAACGGTAACCGGCTTTATTTCTTTCCGTGCGCCGGTGTATTCGCCGGTACTGCCGGCAGGCAGCGTGGTTTTGTCCTGTATTTCCGCTATCCACTGGCGGACGGCAACGGTATTGGCTGTCAGAACCAGCGTTTCCGTTTGCAGCATTTCCATTACCCGCAGGGCTGTAATGGTTTTTCCGGCGCCGCAGGGAAGGACAATCACGCCGAATCCAGTACCGGGCCCTTTTCCGCCCACAAAACACTGTGCAGCTTCCTCCTGGTAATCCCGGACCACCAGCGGCGCCCCGGAAAGCGTCTGTTTCCGCAAAGCGGTTTCCAGCGGCGCACCCTCACGCAGCGGAACCAAATCCCGCACCGGCCACCCCAGGCGCAAAAGTTCCTGCTTGACCGTCCCCCGCTGCAGCCGCGCAAGACGGAAACCGCTGCTGTCCGGAAGCGGAAAAAGATATTTCGCGGCGGATTTTGCAGCGGCAATCTCCCGGAATACCCGTTCTTCCGCCGTCCGCAGGAACAGGAAATCCCCCTGCCCGCCGCCATCCGGCCGGTTTTCCGGATTTTCTTCCAGTGTAATTTTCCCGAACCGGGACATTGTTTCGGAAACCCAGGCAGAAAGATGCGGCGGAACCGGATAGCGGGAAAAACGTTCCAGAACGGCAAGCACTTCCTGCGGGGAAAACCCGGCGCCCGCGGCATTCCACAGGGAAAGCGGCGTCAAACGGTAAGTATGCAAATGCTCGGGAGATTTTTCCAGTTCAGCGAACGGGAGGAGGGCATTCCGGGCTTCCGGAGCGCCGGGCGCATGTACGTCCAGCAGGATACTCCGGTCGCCCTGCACAATCAGCGGGTTTTCGCTTTTCTGCATACACAGAATATAGCGGTTTACTGGTACATAATCAAATAGGGCCGCGGATTCAGTGCAAACACTTCTTCCGGGCTCATCAGCGGCTGGTCATAACCGGCGCCTTCCACCGTCGGCTCCAGAAACAGCTTGAACGATTTCAGCGGGATATTTTTAGCCGCCGCATTGAACGCATACGTATTCCGTTTCAGCTGCGGGGAACCGAACCCGTCGGCGCAGTGAATCAGCTTGACCAGCTCAAAATCGCTGCGGACTTCTTCCCGGTCCTGAATCATCTTCGGCTTAAACTGGTGGATAACGAGCATCCGGCGGTCGGGCAGATTATGTTCCTTCATATAATCCTGAATCATTTGCTGGGCGCGGTTGATTTCTTCCGCGGTTACCGATCCGATTTCCTGCATCGGTTTTTCCGTGCGCCACTCCGGATCAAGCGCAAGGTGTACATTGTCGTAGCGCAGCCAGGGCAGAAGTTTTTCCACCGCGCTTTCCACGGAATAACGGCCGATTTGATGATCCAAAAACACCAGCCAGCCGCGTTCCGCCGCAAATTCGATGTATTCCTGCACCACGGAGGAGTTCAGGATCCCGATTTCGCCTTCCGGCCAGCACGTACCGAAGATGATATAGAAAGCCGGAATGATGCCGCGCTGTCCGTTGGCGGCGTCGTAGCGCGCCACAAAGTCATCCATCACTTCTTCGATTTCATCCAGCGGATAACGGCCCAGAATGCCCATCGTATATGCGCCCGGTTTGCCGTACAGCGCGAATACGTCGTTATTCAGCAGAAATGACTGGAGCCGCGCGTCTGCCGGGCTGCGCAGGCGGTCTGCCTCTTCTTTGGTCGGGACCGCGTAAATCTGCGGGGAAGCGCCGCGGACGGAAGACAGAAAGCCGTCCCACGTCAGCGCATCGGGAAACAGCGGGCGGAAACCGGAAGCCTGCGCCGGACCGCCGGACAAACCGGAGCCGAAATTATCCAGGGGAACGGC
>JADIMS010000058.1 GCA_017694555.1 Candidatus Avitreponema avistercoris | reverse complement strand
TTTCCAACACATCGGAATATTATAATAAACCATTTGACCAAAATCACGCAATGCCATAAAGTGGAAATATGTTCAATACGGATCAAAATATTCCGGAACCGGAACTGCGCGCAATTCTGGAAACACAGAACGAAATTCAAAGTCTGGATTTTTCGGGAATGGAATTCCCTGAACAGTCGTTTTCCGGGAAACGGTTCACCGGATGCTGCTTTGCCGGCGCAAAATTTACAGAGGCGGATTTTTCCGGCTCCAGATTCCGGATGTGTTTTTTCGATGAAGCGGTATTCAACGGATGCAGAATGACCAATACGGACATTCAGTTTTCCTGTTTTGCAGGTGCAAAAATTTCCGGCTGCGACTTCCGCAATTCAGAATTGCTGCACGACAACTTCAACGGTATTGTCTGCGAAAACAGCACATTCAACGATTCCGATTTATACAATTCCCGGTTTGTTCTTTCCACCCTCACCAAAACGACATTTGAAAACTGCAACCTGAAAAAAGTGCTGTTCTTCCGGATTTTCAACTCGGATTCCAGCTTCAAATATTCCAACACGCGGGAAGCTGTTTTTTCGGAAGGGGACGAGCCGGAATGAAAATCTACTTCCATTATTCATCTGACAATTTTGCCAACTGCTATCTTGTCGGCAACGAGATTACCGGTCAGGCGGTACTGGTGGATCCCAGCGTCATTGACGCCAATCTGCTGGATCACATTGAAAAAAATAAATTTTCGATGGAAGCAGTCCTGATTACACACGGACACAAAAGCCATTCGCAGGCGCTGCCGACTATTTTGAAGATATACAACCCCAGGGTATATGCTGCCGAAACGGAAATTTCAGGGACGGAGACAAAGAACGTCACCGGAGACGGATCATTCCAGGAAGCGGGGTTTAATATTTCTTATATGTCCATTCCCGGCCACTCCCCCGATTCCCTGCTGTTCAAAATCGGAAATGTAGTTTTTACCGGGGATTCCATTTTCGCCGGACGGCTCGGACACGCGGCAAACCGTTACGGCCTGAAAAGCCTGATTACAAACCTTAACGCGAAATTGCTCAACCAAAATGAAAAAATCATCCTGATGCCCGGCCACGGCCCGCCGTCCACCATCGGGGCAGAACTCCGCTACAATACGGACATCCTGCTCCAGTAAACGGAGACCGGTATGCCGGAAACCGGAAATCAGTCGTCCCAGAACTGCAGCCCGACCCGGCCGGCGAGAATCCCCCAGCGTCCGAATGTATAGCGGGAAAGCGCTTCCGCAGCAGCGGTAAAATCCGCCGCAGACGTTTGTTTCACATAAGCGGCCAATTCCCGGTTTCCGCCGTAACGGAGATAACGGTCTGTCAGATTTTCTGCAAAATAGTCCGCCGTGTTTTCAATCCGGTTCTGCATCAGATAGCCCATGAATTCATTTTCCATGAGATAGCTGTCCGTAATGTCATATCCCAGCGTATCCAAACGGTAAAAATAGTCCTGTAAAAATCCGACCGCGCGGGGATCCGCGGCGGCATAAACCCGGCGGACGGTTTCCCGGAATCCGGCATCCGTAAAATACACGGCATGAAAACCTTCGTGCGCCATAAAACTGTAGCGGAGATACAGAGGAGACGACCGGGACATCGAAATCACCGCGCCTTCTCCCGGCAAAAATCCGCCGTCCGCAGATGCGCGTAAAATTCCGCTGCGGAGTAAAATTCCCCGCAGCTCCAGTTCCTCATCCAGCAGGGGAAAACCGGACGCTGCTGCGGCAGAAAAGAATTCAGCAAGACTCTCCGCCCGGTAATCGTGCGCATTGTAGGCGTGCATACCGGCAAGTTCCCGGTCGCTGAGCAGCCTCCCGCGGTATCCCTGTTTTTCCACAAAAAAAGCCAGACGCCGGAAATACCGGTTCTGCACACCGTAGTCTGCGGTATCAAACACCAGAACAGAAGGAAAGCGGTCCCAGCGGAAAATTTCACGGTCCGGACGGCGCCAGGCAGACTGCGGCCATTCGATCATCGCGTGCGGATCTGCCGTCACCGGATCCAATAACGAAGACCCCGGCAATGCGGAATCCGGGAACGCCGGCGCCTTTTCCGGAAAGGCCGGCGACGTGAATATTCCGCGCACATATCCGCCGCCGGAAACCGGACGGACCGTACCGGAAAAATCCTTCAGCAGCAAAGGCTGGAAGACGGAAAGTCCGCCGGAAGGAGAAAGCCGGAAACCGAATTCCCGGACGCCGTCCGTAAAAACCGTCCGGTGCTGCACCGCCGGAAGCTGCCCGGCGGAAACCCCGGTTGTTTCCACCGGCGCAGGAAAAAATAAAACCGAAAGCGCATGTCCGTCCGGAACAGAAACCGGAGGCGGATCCCCGGGGTCAAACGAAAGCACACGGCAACCGCCGTCTTCCCCGAAACCCGCCCAGACAATCTTCCCCGGCCCGGTATCCGAAAGCCATCCGCTGGAGACCTGCTGCACGGACGCATCCAGCACACAGGTTTCCGTTTCATCCGGCGCAGAAACAGCCAGCACAAAACCCGCGGCAGGCGCGCCGTCCGCAGGAACAGCCAGCCGGACTGTAATCCGGCCGCTTCCGCCGGACAACACGGCAGAAGTACCGAAAAACGGATGCGCGGCCGCAGAAAAATCATCTTCCCGGCTTTGCTCCCGGTATTCCGAAATCCGCCGCTTCAGCTTTTGTTTTCCGTTTTTTCCCGCAGGAAGGAAATCTTCCTGCGTCAAGAATGCAAGCCGGATATCCGCCGGCGGGCACGCGGATTCCCCGCTGCCGGCGCCCCGGATTTCCAGCGACACCTCCAGCGCCCCGGAAGCAAGCGCCGT
>JADIMS010000057.1 GCA_017694555.1 Candidatus Avitreponema avistercoris | reverse complement strand
TGCCGGAGCTCAAATCGCGGCTTGCCCTGCCCCGCGGCAGAACGCCGGCGCGTATTTCGCCGCAAGCCGGATTGCTTCCATCATGCTGACTGCGGACGCCTTACCCGTCCCCGCAATGTCAAACGCCGTTCCGTGATCCACCGAAGTCCTGAGGAAAGGAAGCCCGTTGGTAATGGAAATTGTACGCGCAAAATCCAGCGTTTTGGCCGCAATATGCCCCTGATCGTGGTACAGCGAAAGCACGCTGCCGTATTTTCCGGCGGCGCATAAATGAAAAACGGAATCCGCGCTTACCGGGCCTTCCACATCGAGCCCTTCCTGCCGCAGGCGTTCCACAGCGGGCGCGATTTCCCGGACTTCTTCGTCGCCGAAAAGCCCGTGTTCCCCGCTGTGCGGATTCAGCCCGGCAACGGCCATCCGCTGTCCGCCTGCGCCCAGCCGCTGCAGCGCCGCCTGGCATTCCTTTACGCAGCGCACGATGTTGTCCTGCGTGATTTCATCCAGCATTTTCCGCAGCGAAAGATGCCGCGTCAGGAAAAAAATCCGCATACCGCAGGTTTCAAACATCGTCAGCGGCGCAGGGGAGCCGGTCAGCGCGCCGAAAATTTCGGTGTGTCCGATATAGGGCACGGAAGCGGCCCGCAGCGACTCTTTGTTGACCGGCGCCGTACACACGGCGTCCGCACTGCCTTCCAGCGCCAGCCGGACCGCCGCCGCAATGTATGCGTAAGCCGCCCGTCCGCCCATGGCGCTGACCTTTCCCCATTCAAAGCAGGCAGGATCCACCGGTTCTGTATCCGGCAGGGAAACCAGATTGAGCGTTCCCGGCTCATCCGCCGCTTCCTGCACGCTGCGGATTTCATGGATCCGCAGTGAAACGCCGGTTGCCTGCATTGCCAGCTGCAAGACGCCGCGGTCCCCGCAAACCAGACAAAGCGCCTGCCGCTGCGTTTCCTGCGCCGCCAGCGCCTGCACGACAATCTCAGGGCCGATGCCGCAGGGGTCGCCCATCGTTACCGCCACCACCGTTTTTTTCATGCCGGACTCCTTCCCGTCTGTTTTCTGTACCAATTATGCCTGCAATCATCCCACAATCCGCGGCGGAACGCAAGAAAAACGGAGGAAAAACAGCCTTTTTTCCGCAGGCTTTCTCCGCCTTCCTTTTTTTCTGCTTGGTTTTCCGCAAGAAATACGCTACAATGAGCCCGGTATGCGATATTTTCAGGCGGCACGCGCGGCAGTTTTGGCAGCTGCGGCGCTTGTTGTTTTTATCTCTTGTACCCGGACCGGTACAGATCACAGGGCAGATTCCGCAGCTGCGGTGCAGCACACTGAACGTGCGCGCCTGTTGCTCCTGAGCGGCGCCGCTTTTCCGCGTGAAAGCGGGGCGGCGGATTTTCTCGCCTGGGAATACGGTTTGGCGGAAGAAAAAGGCCGGGTGCGCGTCCTGTACTGGCCGGAAAC
This sequence comes from Candidatus Avitreponema avistercoris, assembly GCA_017694555.1. Taxonomy (GTDB): domain Bacteria; phylum Spirochaetota; class Spirochaetia; order Treponematales; family Treponemataceae; genus Avitreponema; species Avitreponema avistercoris. The sequence goes on along the minus strand of JADIMS010000057.1, from coordinate 5,119 downwards.
ATTCCGGCGGACGGATTCCTCTTTACGCCTTGTACGTGAAACCGTGCGGGAGGAACAGCCGGATATTCTGATTACGCTGGGCGCGCCCGAAGGCACCCTGCGGGAACTGCGCACCGTCCGGGAAGAATTTCCGGATATCCGCATTGTCAGCATTTTCCCGGCCGATGATCCGCTTCCGGTGGAAGCAGTTTCCGACCTGATGATTGACCAGGAAGTACCCGCCGCCGTTCTTTCCCCGGACGGGGATCCGGCGCTGATGCCGGAAGAAGAAGCGGCAGCGGATTTCAGCGGACGGGAAGCGGCAGTTTTGCTGCTGGGCGCCGCTTTTGCCATGGAAAGCGGGGATCTTTCCGCAACCGGCAGTGAAATACTGGCCAGCGGGATGCAGCTTGCCGGTACCGTGGCGAAGGAAGGCGGACTCATTTATCCTGTCCCGGACTGGGAGTTCCTTCCGGCAGCGGATCCGGAAACCGGGCTCAAATCCATGAAGCACGTTCTCATACGGAAAACAGAAGAGGCGGCGCAAAAATGAATACGCTGGAAGAATGCAGGCATGGTATCTGGGGAAGCGAAGACGCGCGGGCTGCCCTCGCACAGGCAAAAAGCGCCCGCCTGCTTCTTGTAGCGGATACCCATGAACGGCTTCCGGTTTTGCGGGGGATTCTCCGGGACTACGGGCCGCGCTGCGATGCGCTTATATTTGCCGGGGACGGTCTTGCCGATTTTGTCGAATACCGGGAAGAAGCCATCGCGGACGGACAGGCATGCGCCTTTCTGCCGCCGGTTATTTTTCTGGTAGCGGGGAACGGGGATTTACCGGCTTACCGGGTAACATCAGAAAAAGATCCGTCTGAATGCGTATTTTTCCGGATTCCGCCGATCCAGACCGCAGATATATGCAGGCAAAAGGTGCTTATCACGCACGGGCACCTGCATTCCATCAATTTTTCTACCGAACCGGTTGTCAATGCGGCCCGCCACAACGGCTGTTCCGTCGTGGTTTACGGACACACCCACATCCCGGCTGAAAACCGTTACCAGTCCATTTTTGCCGTCAATCCGGGCAGCATATGCCTGCCGCGCGGAGACTCCCGGCCCAGTTTCGCCATTTTGACGCTGTACGCACCGGAAAGCAAAACGCCCCCGCACTGCGAGTTCAAACAGCCGGGCGCGGGCGTTCCGGCCCTTAAACGGCATACCCGGCGCCGCTGACGGATCCGGGTGCCGCACGCATACAGATTCCGTTCAGAGCCCTTTGCGCTTCGCCTCGTTCCAGAGCGCGTCCATGTCCGGCAAAACCGCCGCGCCCGGCGTCAAGCCTTTTTCCGCCAGCGCCTTCTCCACGTAAGAAAAGCGGCGCAGGAATTTTTCATTGGTACGGGCCAGCGCCACGCCGGCATTTACCCCCAGCCGGCGGGAAAGATTGACCACAGAAAACAGCAAATCCCCGATTTCTTCTTCTATCCGGTCTTTCCCGGCCGGGGCGGCAGACGGATTTTCCGCCGCAGAAAGCGGATCCAGATTTGCCCGCAGTTCCTGCTCTTCTTCCGCAACTTTGTCCCAGACTTCCTGCATGGAAGGAAAATCAAACCCGGCTTTGGCCGCTTTTTTTTGTATTTTCTGCGCGCGGGTCAGCGGAGGAAGGGCGGCGGAAATTCCGTCCAGCAACCCCTTTGTTTTCCTTCCCTCCACATCGCGCTTGATGGCGTCCCATTGGCTCAGGACAGCGTCGGCCGTTGCCGCCCGCGCAGCGTCCTGCGGCCCCGGATAGCCTTCCCCGCCGAACACATGGGGATGCCGCCGCACGAGTTTCGCTGCAAGCTCCGTAAGCGTATCGGCTACCCGGAATTCCCCCTGTTCCTCATACATATACGCGGCCATCACCGCATTCAGCAGCACGTCGCCCAATTCTTCCCGCACATGCGCCGGATCGCCTTCCGTGACGGCTTCCACCGCTTCATACGTTTCTTCAACCATCGTTTCCCGCAGGGAAAGCGGCGTCTGTTCCCTGTCCCAGGGACATCCGTCCGGTGCGCGCAGGCGCGCCACAATCCGGTACAGTGCGGCAAAAGCCTCCGCGGCTTCCCGCTCTTTTTGTTCTGTTTCCGCAGTGTATTCCATTGCTTTCCTCCAATTTTCCATTTACGCCAAAATCCGCCGGAATCCGCTGTCAGGGTTCCAGCGTCTTTTTTTTCCGCCATTCCTCCGGAACAGAAGACGGCGCACGGGTCAGCACCGAACACAAAATCTCTTCCGCAGCCTGAAAAACAAACGGCAGGTCCTTTTCTTCTTTGCGGCTGAATGGCGAAAGTACGTACGAAGCGACGTCCGGATGCGGCGGCTTCCCTACGCCCAGCCGGATCCGCCAAAAATCAGGCGTTCCCAGGCAGGATTTCAGCGAACGCAGACCGTTATGACCGCCAAGCCCGCCGCCGCGTTTGAGCGATACGGTACCGAAATCCAGCTCGATTTCATCATGCACGGCGAGGATTTCCTGCGGCGGGATTTTATAGAAAGAAGCCAGTCCGGCGGCGCTTTCCCCGGAAAGATTCATGTAGGTTTCCGGCATCAAAAAATACACCTGCCGTTCTTCCTGTCCGGAACGCCACGGCAAAGAAGCCCATTGTCCCCGGAATTTACGCTGCCAGGAAAGCCGGGGGAAAAAATCCAGCGACGCGGCAAACAGCCATGCCGCATTGTGCCGGGTTTTTTCATACTCCTTCCCGTAATTGCCGAGAAACACCACCAGGGAAATCCGATCCGTCTGCGAAACCTGCGAAACCTGCGAAACCATAGGGAAAGTCTACCGGATTTCAGAAAAATAGTGTATACTCCGCCATTATGGACGGAAAAAAAATCTTTATCGTCGGCCACAAAAATCCGGATACGGATTCCATGGTTTCTGCCGCAGCCTATGCCGCGTTTAAGCAGGAATGCGGCATAACAAACTGCCGCGCCATCCGCGCCGGAAAACCCACGCCGCAGACGGAATACATTTTTGAGCGTTTCGGCGTCCCGCTGCCGGAATTTGTACCGGACCTGATTCCCAAAGCCGAGCACTATTGCCGCTCCGGCGCAGAGACCGTTCCGGAAGATACTTCGCTCAGCGAAGCCATGTCGCTTCTGGAAAAAACCGGCGGACGGGTGCTGCCGGTCACCGATAAAAAAGGCCGCTACCACTCGCTGCTGCATTACGGCGCGTTTGCCCAGGAAGTTCTGAAAATGATGACGCCGCGGCAAAAAACGGTTATCCGTACCAGCGGGGAACTGCTGGCCAAGGTACTGCACGCACAGCCGCTCGTTATGCACAACGAAAAAGAAATCCGCAAAAGCCCGGTTATTGTGGCCGCCGCCGAGGCGGAAAGTTTCCGCAGGCTGCTGGAAGAACACATTCCCGCAAACACGGTTGTCATTGTCGGGGACCGTGCGGATATCCAGCGGCACATCATCGAAGCGAAATCCCGCATCATGATTATTACCAGCGGCAACGTACTGGACAAGGATTTGCGCACGCTGGCGGAAAAAAACGGCGTAACGGTCCTCATCAGCCCGTATGATACCGCCTCCACGGTATTGCTGCTGATTTATTCCATGCCCGTGTCCTGCGTTTCCAACAAAGAAGTCCAGCCGGTGCACAAAAGCGACCCGCTGAAAAAAATCAGCCCCATGCTGGCGACCGCGCCGGGAAAAACGCTGCCGGTTCTGGACGAAGAAGAGCGCGTCGCCGGACTCATTTCCGAAAGCGATCTGTTTGACGAACCGAACATCGACCTCATCCTCGTCGATCACAACGAAATCAGCCAGGCCATTGAAGGCGCGGAACAATTCCGCATCCTGGAAATTCTCGACCACCACCGGCTGGGCAACCTGAGCACGCGCTACCCCATCACGTTCATCAACAAGCCTGTGGGCGCAACCTGCACGATCATCGCCGAGCTGTACCGCCAGAGCCATACGCCGATGAAAAGTGAAATCGCTTCTATTCTTCTGTGCGGCATCCTCGCGGACACGCTTGCGCTGCAGTCGGCCACCACAACGGCCGAAGACCGCAGCATGGCGCAGTATCTGGCCGACATCACCAACCTGGACGCCGGAACGCTTGGCCGTGAAGTGCTTTCCGCCGCCAGCAAGATTTCCGGGCGCAGCGCACGCGAAATCATTTCCCAGGACATGAAGATATACAACGAAAACGGATTCCAATTCAGCGTCAGTCAGATTGAAGTGGAAAATCCGGCGGAAATCACCGGACGCAAGGCCGAATTTGTGGAAATCCTGGATGATGAGCGCGCCAAAAACGGACGGCTGTTTGCAGCCCTGCTGGTAACCGACATCATCCGCCTTTCCAGCCTGCTTGTAATCAGCGCGCCGGCAGACTTTTTGCAGACACTCACGCTGCCGCAGCAGGAAGACAACGTGTACTACATGAAAGACATCGTGTCCCGGAAAAAGCAGCTGATGCCGATTTTGTCTGAAATTCTGGAAAATTACGGGAGGCAGCCGTGACGGACGATCTATTCACCGGCATTGGCAGCGGACGCCTGGAGCGCCAGCTGCGTTTTTTAACGGAAATCGATAAAGCCAAGCTTATTCTCCGCCGCACATTGCTGACGGACGGATCCCGGCGGGAAAACGACGCGGAACATTCCTGGCATCTGGCCGTGATGGCCGCCGTGCTGCAGGAACATGCCCGCGAACCGTTTTCGATGGAACGGGTGCTGAAAATGACGCTGATTCACGATCTGGTGGAAATTTACGCGGGAGACACGTTCGCCTTTGACACGGCAGCCAATGCCGGCAAGGAAGACCGGGAAACAGCTGCGGCAGACCGGCTGTTTGCGCTTTTGCCGCCGGATCAGGGACAGGAACTGCGCGCGCTGTGGGAGGAATTTGACGCCATGGAAACGGCAGACGCCCGGTATGCCGCCGCGCTGGACCGCTTGCAGCCGTTTCTGCACAACCTGTGTACGCAGGGACACACCTGGGTGCTGGGAAAAGCCACGCGGCAGCAGGTGATGGAACGCTCCGGGCCGGCAATGGAAGCCCTGCCCGCGCTCCGCCCGTGGATGGAAGCGCAGATTCAAAAAGCCATTCAAAACGGCTGGATCCGGCCCTGAGCGGC
>JADIMS010000056.1 GCA_017694555.1 Candidatus Avitreponema avistercoris | reverse complement strand
CTGGCGCTGCGCGTGCTGCGGGATGTAGTGCTTTCTGTTCCGGAATGCGCGCCCGGCGGTTCCGTACCGGTGGTCGGCGTCGGCGGAATCGCCTGCTGGCAGGACGCCGTGGAATTTCTGATGACGGGCGCTTCCGCCGTTCAGGTCGGCGCGGCTGTTTTTGCCAATCCCTGCGTATTCCGGGAGATCCTCAGCGGGCTGTCCCGGTTTATGGACCGGAAAGGCTACAGTACGGTCGCTGCCTTACGGGGCGCCGCCCTCCGCTGATTCCGCTGCCTTGCGCGAATTCCGCCGTACCTTGAAATCGGTGTGGACGCTCCGTTCCAGCAGCGCATAGCGTTTTTCCTCTTTGCTTTGCAGAATTTCCTGCGCGCGGATCCGCTTTTCGTTGGGTTTCCGCGTTTTCCGCTGCCAGCGTCCGGTGCTGTCCAGCGTATGTGCTTTCGTATTGTCGGAAAAATACAGCTTGAGGATTTTCAGGATTTCTTTCTTCAGGTTTTCCTGCAAAATGGGGAACATCGTCTCTACCCGTTTGTCCAGATTGCGCGGCATCCAGTCGGCGCTGGCCAGATACAATTCGCTCTGGCGTCCGTTTTCAAACCAGAAAATCCGCGCATGTTCCAGATACCGGTCGATGATACTGACAACCGAAATATTTTCGCTCATGCCCGGTACGCCGGGTACCAGCATACAGATTCCCCGGATATTGAGCTCCACTTTTACGCCGGCCTTGGACGCCTGGTACAGCGCGCGGATAATCTCCGGATCTACCAGACTGTTCATTTTCGCAATGATATGGCCGGGATGCCCGCTTTCGCTGCGTTCGATTTCCCGCTGGATCAGCGATAACAGTTTGTTTTTCATTTTAACCGGCGAAATCACCAGCCGCGACATAGCCATGGTCGCGGAGTAACCGGATATCATGTTGAAAAACAGCGTGATGTCGGTAGTCAGTTCTTTGTTTGCGGTAAAGACAGACATATCGCCGTACAGCGCCGCGGTTTTATCGTTGTAGTTGCCCGTGGAAAGATGCGCGTAGGCGCGTACAGCGTCCGGTTCTTTGCGGATAACCTGCAACACTTTGGCGTGGACTTTCAGCCGGGCGATCCCGTATACGACGATGATGCCCGCGTCGGTCAGCCGCCGTACCCAGGCGATATTCTGCTCCTCATCAAAGCGGGCCTTCAGCTCCACGAACACCGTTACCTGTTTGCCGGACAGCGCGGCTTTTTCCAGCGCTTTGATGATCGGCGAATTTTTGCTGGTACGGTACAGCGTGATTTTGATGGCCAATACGGCAGGATCGTCGGCGGCTTCGCTGATAAACCGGATAACCGGATCGTAGGCCTGGTACGGAACATGGAGCAGGACGTCGTTCTTTTTGATAACGTCCCAGATGGATTCTTCCGGCGGAAAATCCGCGCAGGGCAGATGTTTCCACGGCGGGTCGCGCAGTTCTTCCAGCCCGGGAAACCGGGAAATTCCGTTGAGCGTGGAAATATCCGGCGGCCCGTCCACACTGTACACGTCCCGGGCGGTCAGTCCTGCGCTGCTGCACAGGAATTCCAAAAGCCCGCTGTTGTTGTTTGAACACAGCAACCGGACGGGGCGGGCGGAATGGCGCGCGGTCAGCACTTCTTCCATGGCGACGATGAAATCGCTGTCGCGGTCTTCGTCTACGGAGCGGTCGGCGTCGCGCGTGATTTTAAACAGCATCGAACTTTCCGCTGTAAAACCGGGGAACAGTTTTTCCCCGAATACGCACACCACATCCTCCATCAGTGCAAAACAGCGCCGGTTTCCTTCGCCCGGAATTTCGATGATATGATCCAATCCGGCGGGAATCTGTACCACGGCGGCGCATGTTTCCCCGTTTTCGTTTTTCAGCGAAAACGCCGCATGCAGGCGCAGGTTGATGATGCCGTGGATAAAATCCGGCGTGTCGGCGCGCACCGGCGTCAGCAGCGGGAAAACGTTCCGGTCAAAAATACCTTTCAGGTATTCTTTTTGCTCAGCGGAATAATCCGCCGGTTTAACGTAGCGGACGCCGGCTGCTTCCAGTCCGGGCAGCAGTTCGTCATTCAGTACGGCATACTGGATGCCCACCAGTTCATGCACGCGTTTTGCGATGGCTTCAATCTGGGCCGCCGGCGTCATCCCGGCAATATCTTTTTCGTTGTCGTGCTTGGCCAGCTGCGCTTTCAGTCCTGCTACGCGCACCATGAAAAACTCATCAAAATTGGAAGAGACAATCGAAAGGAATTTGAGTCTCTCCAATAGCGGTACGTCCTTTTGTCTGGCTTCGTCCAGCACTCTGCCGTTGAATTCAATCCAGGACAGTTCCCGGTTGAAGTAAACCGGTTTCTTTGCGTCTTCTTTCGTTTTCATTGTTCCGGTTCTCATCCTTTCCGCGCGGTCAGCGGACAATGGTCAGGGTATATCCGAAAACCTGTTCGAATAATCCGCCTTTTTTTTCCAGGGCGAATTTTTCCATTGTGGTGTCGTGCGCGCCCACCGGATGCAAAAACAGCGTTTCCGGGGTGAGCTCCACCGTGTATTCCGGGATGTGCTGCGAATGCCGGCAGTCCAGCGCGTCCGCAATCCGCAGCAGGGCCGACAGTTTCAGAATCATCGTCCGGTCGTCGCGCGGAAGCGAAGCGTAACCCGGATGATCCTGCGCAGGATGGTCGCCGCGGTGATAGCGCACAATGTTTGCCACCAGGCAGAGATCCTCCCGGCTCAGCCCGAAAATTTCGGAATGCAGTACAATATATTCCCCGTGCAGGTGATGCATGGTTTCCCCGATAAAGCTGCCGATGTCGTGCAGGATTGCCGAAATTTCCAGCAGCATCCGCGCGCGGCGGTTCAGGCCGAGTTCACCTTGCAGGGAATCAAAGAGGAACAGCGCCATCCGGGTGACGTAGGCCGCGTGCTTTTTGTCGCAGTGGAATTTCTCCGCCAGCGTCATTGCCGAAGAAACCGTCTGGTCATAAAAATTGCTGTATGAAGGTTCTTCCGTTTCATTCAGTATGGAAAGGATGACGCCTTCGCGGATGGACTGGTAGGGAACGAGAATGTCATCCCCGCCGATCCGGTTCAGGAAAAACTGGTAAATGCTCAGACCCGGCAGCAGGGATTCCGCTTCGTTGTAGCTGATACCGTAGCGGTGGACGATTTCTTCCGGGGAAAGCCCGGCGATTTTTTCCACAAAGTTTACAAAATCCGCACGCTTGATTTTGGCGTGGTATTCATCCGCCTGTACGCCGACACTGTGCGCAGCCAGCCGGATGTCGCTGCCGATGGCAATCAGCTCTTTAATCAGATCCAGCCGCAGTTCGTTGTTGAGTTTTTCCGCTGTCGTTTTGGCGTATTCTTCCAGCAGGCGGTTCATGTCCTGCATGGTGCCTTTGAACGCCTTCATCTGCTGGTCGATGACGACGGTACCGATGGAAAAACTGTGCGTGGCCACCATTTTTCCGTTTTTCAGCAGCAGAATTTCAGTTGACCCGCCGCCTACATCCATGATGAGGGAGTTGACTTTGCTGCGGTGCGTATGCGAATTCTTCAGTGCATTGGAAACCACAAGATACAGCAGGTGGATTTCTTCGATTCCGTCAATTACCCGCACCCGGAAGCCGGTTTTTACCGCGATGCGGTCCAGCACGGAGTCCCGGTTTTTGGCTTCTCGGATGGCGCTGGTAGCCACTACCGTAATCTGCCCGTCGGGGATTCCCCAGTTGTCCATGACTTCCCGGAAACGGTTCAGGATAAACAGGCACTGGAGCAGCGACTCCCGGGAAATATTCCCGTCGCTGAAAACATCCCGGCCGAGCGGAATGGCAAGCCCGGCTTTGTCCACGGTTTCCCAGCTGTTGTCCGGAAAAATCTGCACCACAAGGAGCCGGATGGCCGTGGAGCCGATTTCAATAACGCCCTGCAGGCGGGTTCCCGTTTTTCCTTCCGGCGTTCCCTTTTCTTTTGTTTTGTTTTTCATTTTCCTTTGGTTTCCGTGCGTATCCGCGCATCCGCCTCAAAGTTTATCAATCAGCATGGAACATTTCCCCGACGGAATGGGAAGCGTTTTCTTTTTCTGGCCGAGGATGTTGATTGTAAAATAATACAGTTTTTCGCTTTCCATATGGATTTCCCATCCGCGCTGGCTCTTGTTGGACAGAATCGTAATAAAATTACGTTTCAGGCTCAGGTTTTCAATGCCCATTACTTCCAGATTGGGAATGATCCAGTCCACGGTTTTCCGGGGCAGACTGATGCTCAGACCGATGATGTTTTCAATCATCAGGGCAATCGTAGAAAGCCCTGCATAGGGAAAGTACTGTTTGCGGGGAAAATCCGTGCGGCTGGGCCATACTGCCGGCCCTTCCTTTTGCGGCAGATAGGCTTCCCAGAGGCTGCCTTTTGTGTGGTCGCCGTTTGGCGCCAGCGCGTCCAGCACATAATACAGATGGCGGATGGCGCATTCCCGGGCCAAATCCCAGCGGTTGTATTTTTCCAGGCCTTTGATGACCATGAAATTGAACGACGGAAACACGCTGCCCCGGCATCCCATCCCGCGCTCGTCGTATTCCGGATCATCCAGCGAAAGCGAAGGAAAGGGATGGTCGGCGCCGAATGTGTTCGGGTTCTGCAAATGCGCAATGAGCTTTTCCGCTTTGTTTTCGTTCGGGATTTCCGCCAGCAGGGGCCAGAAGCCGGCAATGGTTTTCTGCGGCAGCCGTTCTTCTTTGGCGTCCAGATCGTGGTAGAATTCCGTTTCGGGATTCCACATTTTGGCATTTATCCGCGTTTTCAGGGAAAAATATGCGCGTTTGTGGCGGAAAGAGATTTCTTTATCGTTCAGAATATCGCCGAGCGCCGACATATACAGCGCATTCACAGCCAGTGCCGTGTTAAAATCCACAGGGTAGGCGGCTTTTTTGCGCGGGCTGTTGGGCATGGCGGTGGCGGCCAGCGGCGCCTTGTACAGTCCGTTTTCCTGCCTGAACAGGGAATCAATCCAGTCCATGTATTTTTGCAGGACGGGCATGACCTCTTTTATCCGCTTTTTGTTTCCGCCTTTGTGGAACAGGTTGAATTCCGCCCACGCGAAAAGCGGCATACCGACGCCCTCCGGATTATCCTTGGAGAACACGGGATCGCCGGTTTTCAGGTCGTATTTCCAGCGGATTGCGCCGTTTTCTTCCTGCCGGGCGTAAAAATAATCCAGATTCTGGTCCGGATGGTAATTCCGGTTGGAATATACAAAGAAAAACGAGGAAAAAATGCTTTCATATTGGTTGATAATCAAGCCGTTCTCCGAAGGATAGAGAAAATAGCCGTCGGAAGATGTTTCCCCGGTTTCCGGCATAATCCAATAATCGTGTATCCAAGCCCAGGAGCGGTCATAAACATCGACAAAATCCTGATCATAAAAATGAATTTTGGGAAAATCCCTTTTGTTCACTCCTGTTTCCTCCGCAAATGTCCGTTTGCGTTTCCCGCGCAGACTGCTGAAAAAACAGTATAACATACATGTGCCGAAACGTAGCACACTTTTCTCTTACGGTGATGAAAAAAAACAAAAAAAATGTGAAATCCTGATGAAAAGCGTGTGAAAGCGGAAAAAATCGGGTAAAATCGGCGCATGGATGCAACCCGTGTTTTTTTGGAAATCCGTTTCATGCTTCCTTCCGCGCGGCGGGCGTTTTGTGCCTGCCGTCCCGGGCCCGGAACCGGCGGGTGCCCGGTTTGCCGCCGTGAACGGGGCGCAGTTCCGGATGTGAATCCGGCTGCGGTGGAATTTGCCTGCACGCTGGCCGCCGGACTGGCGTGTACGCTGGCTGAAAATCCGCTTTTTGAAAGGCAGAAGGTCCTGCCGGCCATTCCGGCGCATTACCGGCTTTCCCCGCTTTCCCTGCAAG
>JADIMS010000055.1 GCA_017694555.1 Candidatus Avitreponema avistercoris | reverse complement strand
GGGTATGGGCGGAACCGCCGGAATCCGGCAAAAAGCAGCGGTCCAGCGCCAGCCGCTCGATATCCGCGGAACCGGGATTGGACGTCCGGAGCAGCACAAAAGCGCCTTTCCCTTCTTTTTCCGCCCATGCCAGAAACGGCTCCAGCGTATCAAACCCCATATACGGATTCAGCGTAATCAAATCTGCCTCAAAATCCCCGGAAAAATGGGCGCGGGCATAAGCTGACGCCGTATCGGCGATATCCCCGCGCTTCACGTCGGCAATGACCGGAAAGCCGGCCGCCCGCACTGCCCGCAGCGTTTCCGCATACGTCCGCATACCGGCCAACCCCATGGCTTCATAATAAGCAGCCTGAACCTTGTAACACACCGCGTGCGGCGCAGTGCTTTCGATGACCGCCCGGTTAAAAGCCAGAACCGCTTCCGCCGGGGAATCGTACAGCCGCAGAACTTCCGGCGGCAAATACGAAGGATCGGTATCCAGACCGACGCAAAGCACGCCCTTCTCCGCGCACAAAGCCTGTAAACGCTGCATGGCAAAATATTTCATAAAAGGATTCTACCACGAAATCAAAAAAAAGAGTATACTATATGCAGGCTTTGGGGAAAATCCGGAAATGACCGATTCACAACGAAAAGAAAAGCTTGCGGGCAAAACAATCAAAGAACTCGGAATCCTTCTCCCGTATCTGACTGTCCCGTTCCGCCGGAAAAGCCTGAAACCGCTCTGCCGTTACCTGCGCACCGTGATTAAGGATTTTTTCTTTCTGCAATTTTCCGTGAAATTCGGATGGAAGAAAATCGAAGTGGTCAATGTCGATCACGGGCTCGACCGCAAAATCCCTTTCCGTCCGGACAAAAGCGACATATACCTGGACTTCATTCATTTCTGGATCCGCCCGTTCACATTTATGATGCGGCGCTTCGGCATCCGGCGGGCTATTCCGTGGTGCGCAGGATTTTTATCCGCGCTGGACCAGGCATACCGCGAAGCGTCGCGCGTATACCGCTTCAAAATGACGACGACGACGCGGCCGCCGCCCGGAAAAAACCGCAACCTGAAAATCATCCACCGGCTGGATCCGCATTTTCTTTGCGTACCGAGCCTGCATATCGCAGTCGTGGCGCTCACGTGGACGTATTTTCACGAAGCGTTCCGGGCGGAAGGCATGGACGGCGCGGAGCTTGCACGCCGTTCCGCCGAGCTGCGGCAGGGAGCCCTGGAAATTGCAGAGACGGTGCTTTACCTGAAACAGCACAGCGTAAACTGTGTGCCGGCGGCGCTGTATATGACGCGCTTTTTGCGCCCGGATCTGCTTACCATTCAAAAAGCGGTGGATTTTATCGGCGATCTTTTTGCAAACGCGGAGGATATCCGCCCGGATGACCGCAAAACGGTGGTCAGCCATATCGGCTATATGTTCGAACGGCTGCTGTTGGAAGGCTGCAACGAAGACGACTGGGCTGTCCCCGTCCGCAAATGGATTGCGGATTACCAGCGGGAAAAAGAAGGGGCCGCGCAGGCGCAGTCCCACGGCGGCGGGGAATCCGGGCGCTGACGCTCAGTTCAGTTCCGTTCTTCCATCGGGACATAAGCACGCTGGCGGCATACGGATTTGTACGCCGGGCGGATGATTTTCCCGTTATTGGACAGCTCCTCGATGCGGTGTGCGGACCAGCCGGCCATACGCGAGGCGGCAAAAATCGGCGTGAAAAGCTCCTGCGGCAGATTCAGCATCTTGTACACAAAACCGGAATAAAAATCGATATTTGCGCTGACGCCCTTATACATTTTCCGGTATTTGCTGATGACTTTCGGCGCCAGTTCTTCGACTTTGAAATACAGGCGGTATTCGTCTTCGGCATGTTTTTCCCTGGCCAGCTCTTCCACAAACGCGCGGAAAATCAGCGCACGCGGATCGGAAAGCGAATAGACCGCGTGACCGATTCCGTACACCAGCCCGCTTTTGTCAAACGCCTCTTTATTCAGAATGCGTTCAATATAAGCGCTGATTTCTTCATCGTCGTTCCAGTCCTTCACGGTATGCTTCATGTCTTCAAACATACGCACAACCTTGATGTTTGCCCCGCCATGCCGCGGGCCTTTCAGCGAACAGAGCGAAGCGGTCATTGCGGAATACGTATCCGTACCGGACGATGTGACCACATGATTCGTAAACGACGAGTTATTGCCGCCGCCGTGTTCGGCATGCAGCACCAGCGCGATGTCGAGGATCTTCGCTTCCAGCGGGGAAAAAACGGAATCCGGACGCAGCATATGCAGGATGTTTTCCGCCATCGAAAGTTCAGGTTCCGGCGGATGGATAATCAGACTTTGCCTGTTGTAATAATAAGCGTAAGAATGGAATCCGTGCACCATCAGAATCGGGAAGCGTGCAATCAATTGCAGGCACTGGCGCAGCACGTTGGGCACGGAAATGTCTTCGGCTTTTTCGTCATAGGTATAAAGCGCCAGTACGCTCATGGCAAGCTGATTCATCATATCGTGGCCGGGCGCCGTCATAATCGTGTCGCGGAGAAAAATCTCCGGCAGATTCATGTAGGAAGCAAGCACGCGCCGGAAATCCGCGTATTCCGCCGCTGTGGGGAGATGGCCGAACAACAGCAGGAATGTGATTTCCTCAAACCCGAAACGCCCGGCATGCAAAAATCCGCGGACCAGATCGCGGATGTCGTACCCGCGGTAAAACAGGCGGCCTTCGCAGGGAACCAGATCCTCGTCTTCCATGACATAAGCCAGCACTTCGGAGATTTCGGTCAGTCCCGCAAGAACGCCTTTACCGCTGATGTCGCGCAACCCGCGCTTGACTTCGTATTTTGTGTACAATCCGGGATCAATCTGGCTGCAACGGAGCGCATCTTCGCTGTATTCCGCAAGGCGCTGCGCCAAAAACAGTTCTTCCGAATCCCGGTCTTTGCCGTTTGTTTCTTCCTGCATTTTATAGATACTCCGACAATTTTCTATGTTAAAGTTTACAATGTAAAATTCCTGCTGTCAACCGCAGTCGGAAACAAACGAAAAACGGCGTTGCGCGCCGGGCATTTTTCCGGTATATTATAAAGAACACATAAAACGGATAACGGCATACAAAACAAATAACCGGGAAGCGCCGGGCGGAGGTTGTTATGGAAGCAGAACCGCAGAAAAAAAACGGACTGACCCTTGCGGAATATTATAAAGACCTGTTCCCAAAATTGCTGGAATATTCCAGTGTAGACCGCGTAATCACGGAACACAATGTCTTCCAGACGCCGAATTACAAAATCCGGGAGCTTGTAAACGGGATGTGCCGCGAAGTGCTGCTGCCCGGATCCGGCATCAAAAACTTTGCCAATGCGGAAGCCTTTTTGCAGCAGCTGAAAGAAGGGAAAAAAGGGCTTATCCTCATGGAGCATTACAGCAACTTTGACCTGCCCATCCTGATTTATATGCTTTCTTCTACCTGCGGGGAAACCGGACGGGAACTTTCGGAACGCATTGTAGCCATTGCCGGCATGAAGCTGAACGAAGACAATCCCTACATTGCAGCCTTTGCGGAAGCGTACGCCCGCATCGTGATTTATCCCAGCCGTTCCCTGGCCGCCGTCGCCGATCCGGAAGAACATAAGAAAGAGGAACAGAGAAGCCGGCTCATCAATATCGCTTCGATGCGGGCTTTTGAACGCGTGCGGCAGGAAGGGAATGCCGTTCTGGTTTTCCCGTCCGGAACGCGCTACCGGCCCGGCCATCCGGAAACCAAGCGCGGCGTGCGGGAAATCGATTCTTACATCAAGCTGTCGGACGTCGTAATGCCGGTTTCCATCAACGGAAACTGCCTGCGGATTCCGGAAAGCAAGCATGAAATGACCGAAGACGTCGTATTCCACGACCGGCTGATTATGACGGCGGGAAACATTTGCAGCGCCGCCGCGCTGCGGGAAGAAGCGAAACAGTGGGCGGCGCAGGCGGAGCCGGACCAGACAGACCGCAAGCAGATTACCGTGGATTACGTGATGCACATTCTGGAAAACATGCACACCGAAAACGAAAAAGGCCGTCTGGACGGGCTGGAGGAAACGCCGGGAACAGCCGGTTGATTTTCTGCCCGGTTTGCAGTACACTGAAAGCAACATGATCTGTTCGCAGAGGAAGCGCTGACCCGGCAGCGGGATGTTTTGCGGCATCCGCTTACGGAGAAGATTTTTCCCTGTGAAAAACGGCATCTATTCTCTTTCGGAGGTCCGGATGGAAACAAGAGTCGCGCTGATCGGAATTGTGCTGAAAGACCGGCATTCGGCAGAACGCCTGAACGGAATTCTGCACGAGTATTCCGATTTCATCATCGGCAGGATGGGAATCCCCTACAAAAAAGAAAATCTCTCGATTATCAGCATCGTGCTGGACGCGCCGCAGGATACCATCAGTGCGCTGGCCGGAAAAATCGGTCTGCTTCCCGGCGTCTCTTCCAAAACGGTGATGCCGAAAACCTGACGGCGGCACGTCATGGCACGGAATACAGGCGTCTCCCTGCTTTTGCAGGAACTCGCGGAAAACGGACGCCTTTCCCGGGATAACTTTGCAGAACTCATCGGACGCCGGCAGGAAGCAAGGACGGAGGCGGCGGAACTCGCCGTCCGGATACAGCAGCGGAAATCCGGAAAACAGGTTTTCCGCCGGGCGCTGATCGAATGCACCAACTACTGCCGGAACAACTGCTCGTACTGCGGAATCCGCTGCACCAACCGGAACGTCAGCCGGTACAGGCTTCCGGCGGAAGAAATCCTGGCGTGCTGCGGAAAAGCGTTCCGGCTGGGCTTCCGAACGTTTGTCCTGCAGGGCGGGGAAGACGCCGCGTTTTCCCCGGATGCGGTTGCCGGACTGGCGCGCACAATCAAAGCGCGTTTTCCGGAATGCGCCCTGACGCTTTCGCTGGGCGAACAGGAAAGCAGCGTATACCGCCTGTGGAAAGAAGCCGGCGCAGACCGCTATTTGCTGCGCCACGAAAGCGCAAATCCGGAGCATTACCGGTTTTTACACGCAGAAGACAAACCGGAACGGACGGCGGAAGCGCGCAAGGCTTGCCTGGAGGCGCTCAAGGCTTGCGGCTACCAGACAGGAAGCGGCTTTATGACCGGATCGCCCGGGCAGACGGCGGAACATCTGGCGGAAGACCTCCTGTTTCTTGCAGATTTGCAGCCGGAAATGGCAGGAATCGGCCCTTTTATTCCGCATCCGCAGACGCCGTTTGCCGCATATCCGCAGGGAAGCGCGGAACTTACCACGTTTTTGCTTTCCGTTGTCCGCATTCTGCTTCCCGATGCGCTCATCCCGGCCACTACGGCGCTGGCCACCATCGCACCGGACGGCAGGGAACAGGGAATCCTTTCCGGGGCAAACGTCGTCATGCCGAATATTTCCCCGGAGAATGCAAAACGGAATTATGAAATCTATCAGGGTAAAATCTCTGAAGGCGCGGAATCCGCAGAAGGATTGGCCGTGCTCCGGGAAAGAATACAGAATATCGGCTATGTGCTGTCGGACGGACGCGGGGATTTTTCCGCAACGGAACGGCAGGATGCAGAACCGGCAAACAGGAGGAAAATATGTACGATGTAAAATCGCCGCACGCAGAAGATTTCATTAACGATGCGGAAATCCAGGAGACGCTCGCGTTTGCGCAGGAACACAAAAGCGACCGTGCACTGATTGCCTCTCTTCTGGAAAAAGCAAAAGAGTGTAAAGGGCTTTCACACCGGGAAGCGGCAGTCCTGTTGGAATGCGACATTCCGGAGTTCAACGGAAAGATGGTGGAAATTGCCAAAGAAATCAAAGAAAAATTTTACGGCAACCGCATCGTGCTTTTTGCACCGCTGTACCTTTCCAATTATTGCGTCAACGGCTGCACGTATTGTCCGTACCATGCCGTGAACAAACATATTCCGCGGGTAAAACTTTCGCAGGAAGAAATCCGCAGGGAAGTCATTGCCTTGCAGGATATGGGTCACAAGCGCCTTGCAATCGAAACCGGCGAAGATCCGGTACACAATCCGATTGAATACGTTTTGGAAAGCATCCGGACGATTTATTCCATCCGGCATAAAAACGGCGCCATCCGGCGGGTGAACGTGAATATCGCGGCGACTACAGTGGAGAATTACCGGAAACTGAAGGAAGCGGGAATCGGCACATATATTTTGTTTCAGGAAACGTACAACAAGAAAGCCTACGAAGCGCTGCATCCCACAGGACCGAAAAGCGATTACGCGTATCACACCGAAGCGATGGACCGCGCGATGGACGGCGGAATCGACGACGTCGGATGCGGCGTGCTGTTCGGACTCAACCTTTACCGCTATGATTTTGTCGGACTGCTGATGCACGCCGAACATCTGGAAGCGGCAAAAGGCGTCGGGCCGCATACCATCAGCGTACCCAGAATCCGGAACGCAGATGACATCGACGCAGGAACATTTGAAAACGCAATCGACGACGACACGTTTGCCAAAATCGTAACCGTCATCCGCATCGCCGTTCCTTACACCGGCATGATTGTTTCCACCAGGGAATCGCAGAAAACACGGGAACGCGTGCTGGAGCTCGGCGTATCGCAGATTTCCGGCGGTTCGCGCACAAGTGTCGGCGGATATTGCGAAGAAGAACGCCCGGAGGAAACCGTACAGTTCGACGTCAGCGACACACGCTCCCTGGATGAAGTTGTGCGCTGGCTCATGCAGAACCGGCATATTCCGAGTTTTTGTACCGCCTGCTACCGTTCCGGCAGGACCGGCGACCGGTTCATGCAGCTGGTAAAATCCGGAAAAATCGCGGACTGCTGCCAGCCCAACGCCATCATCACGCTGAAAGAGTATCTGGAGGACTACGCTTCCCCGGAAACCAAAGCGCTGGGTGAAAAACTGATCGCAGAAGAAATTCAAAACCTGCCGAATCCTGTTATCCGTAAAAAGGTCGGCGAATACCTTGCGGAAGAAGCGGCAGGGAAACGGGATTTCCGTTTTTAATTCCGGGGAGTACACATGGAAAGTATGCAGGGAACGCCGCGGGGAAACCGGCTGCACATCGGGATTTTCGGAAGAACAAACAGCGGAAAATCTTCACTGCTGAACGCCCTGATCCGGCAGGACTTTGCCGTGGTTTCCGAATATGCGGGAACCACGACAGACCCGGTATTTAAATCAATGGAGATACACGGTATCGGGCCGGTAACATTTATCGACACAGCCGGCTTCAGCGATACAACGGCGCTGGGCAAAGCGCGTGCAGAAAAAACAGAAGACGCGCTGCAAAAAACCGACGTAGCCGTCGTTGTGTTTGCACCGGAAAACCGTGCGGACGGATTTGCGGCGGAAAAAGAATGGATGGAAAAACTCCGGAGCCGGAAAACCCCGGCGGTTCCCGTGCTCAATAAAACCGATGCCGTTTCCTGTGTGCCGGAACTATTGGAAGCCGCCGCACGCGCAGCCGGGGAAATGCCGGTTGCCGTCAGCGCGCTTCAGGGAACGGGTATTCCGGAAATCCTTACGCAAATCCGGCGGAAAATTCCGGAAGACTCCGGCGCCGGTTTTTTGACTGCCGGTTTATGTTCGCCGGGCGACGCGGTCCTGCTGGTTATGCCGCAGGATATTCAGGCGCCGAAAGGCCGGTTGATCCTGCCGCAGGTGCAGGTAATCCGGGAGCTTCTGGACCGCGGATGCATCATCCATTGCTGTACGCCGGACGTACTGACGCGGACATTGGACACGCTTGCAGAACCGCCGGCGCTGATTATTACCGATTCGCAGGTTTTCAAAACGGTGTATGACAAAAAACCGGAGGCTTCCCGGCTGACATCTTTTTCGGTTCTTCTTGCGGCGGAAAAAGGAAATATTTCCCGGTTTGCAGAAGGAGCGGACGGCATCGGACGGCTGCGCGGGGATTCCAAAGTACTCATTGCGGAAGCCTGCGCGCACGCACCGTTGACGGAAGATATCGGACGGGAAAAAATTCCGGCCATGCTGCGCCAGTTCCTGAACCGGAAATATCCGGGCGAAGGCGACCGGCTGCAAATTGAAGTTGTCAGCGGAACGGATTTTCCGGAAGACCTCTCCCCGTATTCATTGGTTATCCATTGCGGCGCGTGTATGTTCAACCGCGCCTATGTTCTTGCACGGCAGGAGGCCGCCGCAGAAGCAGGTGTTCCGATGACCAATTACGGAATCACCATCGCCTGGCTCAACGGAATTCTGGACAAAGTAACGCTGCCGCAGAAAAAATAAAAAAAAGCGGAATACAGCGCCGTCTGTATTCCGCTTTATCTTTATTTTTTCTTTTATTCAACCGGATTGTGCATTACCGGGTCACGGGCTGCCGGCAAAATGATTTCAAAACGCGCACCCGGCAAGCCGTCCGGCCGGTCCGCAGCGCGGATAGTTCCGCCGTGGATATTCACCACATGGCGCACGATGGAAAGCCCGAGACCGGTTCCGCCCTGCCCGCGGCTTCTTCCCTTGTCGATGCGGAAGAAACGTTCAAACACGCGTTCTTTGTATGCATCCGGAATTCCGGAACCGGAGTCTTCCACGGCAATCATTACCGCAGGTTTTCCGCCGGACGCTTGGGAAACCGTACAGGAAACGGAAGAACCCGGAGGACAGTATTTTACCGCATTATCCAGCAAGTTCTCCATCGCATGCTGGAACAGAGCCTGATTGATTTCCACCTGCGGAATATCTCCTTCCGCAGAAAAAGACAGCGTAATGTTTTTTTTCTCCGCCGCCTTTTCATAGCCGGCACAAATTGTCTTCAGCAGCGAAACCAGGTCGGAGGGCATAACTTCAGGCAGCGCGGTTTGCTGATCCAGCTTGGAAAGCGTCAGCAAGTCTTCGATAATATCTCCGAGACGCGCGGTCTGCGAATTGATGATTTCCAAAAACCGGCGCTGTTCTGCCGGGTCTGCGGACGGATTCTCCAACAGCGTTTCGGCAAAACCTTTAATGGCCGTAACCGGCGTTTTCAATTCGTGCGAAACATTTGCCACAAAATCTTTCCGCACCTGTTCAAGCTGGCGGAGTCTGGTAATATCCGTGGCAATCAGCAGGAAACTGTACGGCTTTCCGGTTGACTGCGTGTTCCGGATGGGAACACAACGTACCAGCAGTTCGTAAACGGAAGAAGTGTGAAACACCTGGACCGAAACTTCATCCGTTCCGCCGGAATCATCTCCCGCCACGGTTTTACTGACAAGCGCCTGAATATCCGCGTTGCGGACACTCTGGATAAGCGGATAGCCTACGGCACTGTCAACCGGGACATCAAAGAATTTTGCCGCAGCGTCGTTGTAAGCAAGAACCATCATATCGCTGTCAAAAAATACAAGGCCTTCCGTGGAACCGGAAAACACAGCCTGGAAATCGTCGCGGCTTTTTGCAATGCTGGCGATATTTTCCTGGATTTGCGACGCCATTTGCCCGAGGGAAAAAGAGAGATTGGCCAGTTCTTTCGGCGAAAACACATCGGGACGGTATGCGAAGTTACCGGCAGCATATTCCCGGGCAGTACGCTGCAATTTATGGATTTGCCGGATAATTTTTCCGGAAATTAAAAACGAACAGCCGAGGGACAGACAAAGAAGAAGTACAAACACCACGGTCATCCGCTTCTGCACGCCGGAAGATTCAAACACATTCAATTCAAGCGGCATGGACAGACGGAGCGCCATCAATCCGCCGCCCAGCTGTACCGGGGATGCGTAATACAGAAGGTCTTTTTCTGTAACCGTACTTCTCCGGACAGCGGTTGCTTCCCCGCCGTGCAGGGCTTCCGATACTTCTTCCCGGTAACGGTGGTTTTCCAATTCGGAAATATCCGGACTGTCCGAATCGGCAACCACTTTTCCGGTTTGATCCACAATCGAAATCCGGAAATCCGGCGTAAAACCGGCAATATCTTTCAGCATTCCGTCAAGCTGCCGGAATCCATCCGTCAAATTCCTGTCCGCGGCTTCTATTTTCTTCCATTCTTCCGCAACAACCGCCTGCACCGCCGCAGAGAACGTACGCAGATCCTGCTCCGTCTGATACAGCGAAACATTGCGGGCATACTGAAGCCCGGCAGCAAGCGCAGACAAAAAGGCTGCGCAAAAAATAATTCCGGCAAACAGAATCTGATAGACCCAGATGCGCGGAGATTTTTTTTGAATCATACCTCTTCCCTTAAACGATAACCAACGCCCCGGATTGTTTCGATCAAGGGCGGATGCGCATCCGCGGAATTTTTATCGGGGGAATCCCCGAGTTTTCTGCGGATGCTGAGAATTTGCACATCGACGGAGCGGTCCGTTACCGGATATCCGTCCCCTTTAACGGCATAAATAATTTGCTGGCGCGAAAACACCTGTCCCGGATGCTCTGCAAGGAAAAGAAGGATGGAAAATTCCGCAGCGCTTAACTCCACAGCCGCATTCCGGATAAACACTTCATGTTTCCGCGGAATAATCCGGATATCCCGGATCCGGATTTCTTCCGGAACTGACGGCTCTGTCTTACGCGCAGAACTCCGGCGCAGGACAGAGCGGATGCGGGCGATCAGGACTTTCGGGGAAAACGGCTTTGTGATGTAATCGTCTGCTCCGAGTTCCAGACCGGCAACAATATCGCTGTCATCGGTTTTTGCGCTTTCCATAATCACCGGAATATCCGCCGTCTCTGCATCAGACTTCAGGGCACGGCAAACGTCCAGCCCATTCATATCCGGAAGCATCAAATCCAGGATGATGACATTCGGACGGATGCTTTTTGCCAAACGCAATGCCTCCTGCCCGTTTGCCGCTTCGGCAAACGAAAATCCTTCTCGTGCAACATTGTAGGATATCAGTTCCCGGATCGGTTCTTCATCGTCAACAATTAAAACCGTCAAAACAACCCCCGTGCGTCCATTATAATTACACAATAACGTTTTCCGCAATATTTACAATATGATCCCCCATGCGTTCAAGGTATTTTGCGACAAGCAAAAGATTCAGCGCCTGCTCGGCAAGCTGACGGGGATGCTGGGCCTCATCACAAATCATCCCGACCAGATCCCGCCGGATGGAATAAAAGAGATCGTCCACCACATCGTCATGCCTGATCACTGCATTTGCCAAATCCATGTCTTTTTTTACAAAAGCTGAAACAACATCCGTGATCATTTGAATGACGGCGTCAGCCATATCCGAGATATGCTTTTTATTATATCCTTCCGAAAACTCATTCTGCTCGGCAATCTCTGCGATATCCGCAGCCTGATCTCCCAGACGTTCCATGTCCGTGATAATTTTCAGCGCAGAACTGATAAATCGGAGATCGCCGGCAACAGGCTGCTGCTGCAAGAGCAAACGCATACACAACGCACGGAGAACATCTTCCTGCATGTCGATATCTTTTTCCAAAGAAATTGCTTTGGCAGACTTGTCTTTTTCCCCGTCAATTAAAGCTTGTACGGCTGCCCGGATTCCGTCTTCGCATTGTACGCCCATCAGAACGATACCGTCATTCAATTCTTTTAATTGCTGTTCAAATTTCGCCCTCATTTTTTAACCAAACCTTCCCGTAATATAATCTTCCGTCTGTTTTTTCTTCGGAGCAGAGAAAATCTGTTCCGTATCGCCGAATTCAATAATTTTACCCAAAAGAAAAAATGCGGTTTTATCGCTGATTCTGGTTGCCTGCTGCATATTGTGCGTCACGATAACAATCGTGTAATTTTTCTGCAGCTCTTCCGCCAAATCTTCAATTTTGGAGGTCGAAATCGGATCCAGTGCGGAAGTCGGTTCATCCATCAAAAGAACTTCCGGATTCACAGCCAGAGCACGGGCAATGCAAAGACGCTGTTGCTGCCCGCCGGACATTCCCAACGCATTTTTGGAAAGACAGTCTTTGACTTCATCCCAAATTGCCGCCTTCGTCAGCGCTTCTTCCACAATGTCGTCCAGCGCACTGCGTTTTTTGATTCCGTGCGTCCGCGGTCCGTAGGCGATGTTATCATAAATACTCATCGGAAACGGATTAGGTTTTTGAAAAACCATACCGACTCTTTTGCGCAGTACGTTGCAGTCCAAATCCTCGTAGACATCTTCGTTATCCAGTAAAACCTGGCCTTCAATTTTACAACCGGTAACCAAGTCATTCATCCGGTTCAGGGTTTTTAACAACGTAGATTTTCCGCAGCCGCTCGGCCCGATAAAAGCTGTGATGGATTTTTCCGGGATTTGCAGATTGATATTATGCAAAGCCTGAAAATTTCCGTAGTATAAATCCAAATCCCGGATTTCAATTTTTACTTTTTCCGGAACAGCCTGTACCGGCGAATCCGTTTTTTTCATTTCTGCGGAGACATCCGTATTCCGGTCAAGTTTATCATCCATTGATTGATCTTCCTTTTGTGAGTTTTTCCAGACGCGTGGAAATAACATTCAATATTATTACCACAACTAAAAGAATAACCGCTGTCGCATATGCCTGTTCCGTGCGCAAGCCTTCACTCCAAAGCGAATACAAGTGTACAGCCAGCGTACGCCCGCTTCCCATGACGGTCTCCGGTATGCGGGCAACCGTTCCTGCCGTGTACAGCAGCGCGGCGGTTTCCCCCACAATGCGCCCTGTACTCAGTACAATACCATTCACGATACCCGGCACCGCAGACGGCAGGACAATGCGGAATACAGTGCGCAATTTTCCTGCACCAAGCCCGAAGCTGGCTTCCCGGTATGTATCCGGCACGGCAAGCAGCGCTTCTTCCGTCGTCCGCATAATGACGGGAAGAATCATGATTGCCAGCGTACAGCATCCGGCGAGGAGTGAAAACTGCCAATGCAGCGCCGTTACAAAAAACAGCAGACCGAACAATCCGTACACGATAGAAGGGATTCCGGAAAGCGTTTCTGCCGTGATGCGGATTACACGGACAAAACGGTTTCCCCGCTTGGCGTATTCAGCCAAATAAATTGCCGCACCGATTCCTGCCGGAGCAGCAATCAGCAGCGTAAGGAATGTAACCGTAAGCGTATTGATCAGCGCCGGAAACAAAGAAGCGTTGTCACTTGTATATTTTCCGGCGAACATTTCCGGCGAAAGATTGGGAACACCCATATACAGCACATAACACACAATACCGGCAATGACCGCTGCGCTCAAAAATGCACATACACGGACAATCCACCGCAAAACCGCCGATTGAAAACTCTGGGACATTGATTTTGCCATTACCGACCTTCTTTCTTTGCAAGCATGAAAATCAGGTTAATCACCAGAATGAAAAAGAACAGAACCACGGCCGTACCGATCAGTGCCTGACGGTGAATCCCGGCCGCATACCCCATTTCCAGTACGATATTCGCCGTCATGGTCCGCACGCCTTTTGTCAATCCTCTGGGAAGTACGGCCTGGTTTCCTGCAACCATGATAACTGCCATAGTTTCGCCTATTGCACGGCCGACCCCCAGAATCACGCCGGCAACAATTCCGGAACGGGCGGCTTTCAGCTCTACAAAAAAAACGCTCCGCTCTTTACAGGCGCCCAGCGCAACGGAACCTTCATAATAACTCGCCGGAACCGCCCGCAACGCCGCTTCGCTTGTTCCGGTAATCGTCGGCAAAATCATGATAGCCAGCACAATGGATGCAGCAAGGATGCTGGAACCGCTTCCTCCGGCGGTACTCCTGATTAACGGAACGACAGCCGTCAGTCCGACAAAACCGTAAACCACGGACGGGATTCCGGCCAAAAGCTCTACGCCGCGTTTGAATGGGACATAGAGTTTTTTCGGGCAAAAACGGGCCAGAAAAACCGCCGTGATTACACCCAGCGGAACCCCGAGAATGATTGCGCCGAGCGTAACGGCAATACTTCCGACAATCATCGGAAAAATCCCGAATACTTCGATATCGGGATTCCATCGCATACCGAAAATAAACTCGCTGAATCCGATTTTCAAAATTGCCGGGATTCCGTTTGAAAACATGAAGAAACAAATCAGGATGACTGCCCCGACGGAAAGACATGCAGTGGACAGAAAAACATACTTCATTACATTTTCTTTTCCGGCACCTGTCATTTTTTCCTCCTGCACTATTCTGAAAAACATCCGCGCACCGGACGGCACGCGGATATCAGACTTCAGTCCGGCAGAATCAGTTTTCCAACTCAGACCACTTGGTAATTTCCCCAACGTAGATGCTGCGCACTGCATCTTTGGTGACGTCGGAAACCGGATTTTCTTTATTCACGATAACTGCGATTCCGTCCAGCGCGATAACCGTGGGAACAGCGCCGCTTTCAATCTCAGCGGATTTCAGTTCGCGGCTCGCCATACCGATGTCGCAGATTTCTTCAATCGTGCTGTTGACTCCGGTCGTAGAATCGCTCTGCAGGACTTCCAGATTCACGGAAGGATTGAGCGCAGCATACGCCTCAGACAGTTTCTCCATTACCGGATAAACCGAAGAAGAACCTGCTACCGTGATTTTTCCGGAAACGCCGGTAGTCATGTAGGGCGGATTTGAAACGGCAGAAATGTAGCCGTTTTCTTCGATAACCGCCTGTCCGTCCGCAGAAAGAATGTAACGGATAAAGTCTGCCGCGGCTTCCGAGACGTTTCCGTCTTTGGTCACGATATTGAACGGGCGGGAGATTTTGTAAGTACCGGACTTGATGTTGTCCACGGTGGCTTCCGCGCCGTCAATGCGGAGCGCTTTTACACTGTCATTCAGCGAACCGAGGGAGATGTATCCGATTGCGGACGGATTGCCTTCCACCGCGGTAATCACCACTTCGGTGCTGTTCGTGATGTCGGCGGTTTCCGTCGTGGCGTCAACCGTTTTGCCATCGATGGTTTCTTCGACTTCGAAGAGTTCCACAAAGGCGCCGCGCGTTCCGGATCCGGATTCGCGGGAAACAACGGTAATGTCACCGCCGGCTGCACCGCCGGTACATCCGGTAAACAACCCCAGACACACAACTGCGGCAAGCGCGGAAATCATAGAGACAAACTTAACCAGCACTTTGTTTTCCCAAGCATAAGATTTCATTTGTAAACCTCCGTTTTTTTTTGTTTACACCGCGAAAATAGCCGCCGATTTTAAAATCGGAATCAGTCTATTGTTAAAATTCGGTTAAAACATCCGCACGGAGGAATAAAAAATCCCGGACAGAAAACTGTCCGGGAAAAACGGCCGTTATCTTGGGGTATAACGGAAGTTTTATTTTACTGTCCTTCAGGATTAAAAATCAAAATTCGTATGTCCATGAAACCGGGAAACACACATGTTCAAACGCAGAACCGGAAAACGCAATTTCCGCTTCCAGGGAAAAATCCCCGATGCCGGAGCCGAATTCCACACCGGGCGTTACGGCAAACACGCTGTCTTCCATACGGCCGAAGCAGCTTTGATCAGAAACCGTCAGTTTGATCAGACACGGTTCTGCGATGCGGTATTCGCCGTACAAAGCCGCATACAAATCAAATTCCGACTCCCCCGCGTCTTTATCCTCTGATCCGAAATTCGTCAGGAAGTCCGCTCCCGCGCCGAACCGTCCGCCGGACCATGCCAAACTGGCGTTCAGCAAATGAGGTCCCCATACGCCGCACAAACCGGAAAAATCCTGCCAGCTGTACCCTGCGTAAATTTCCACGCCGCCGGCAGGAAAGAAACCGGCCGAAACGGAAACCACACGCATATCATGCAGAATATCATTCACTGCGGCGCCGACCGCCAGAATCTCCCCGACGGCGTATTCCGCGCCGAATCCGAATACAAATTCTTCAAATACGTTGGATTCGCCGAATTCTTTAAACGGGACGGTAGCGCCGATTTTCAGTCCGGGAATTCCGGAATACACAACAGAAAGCCCGTCGCTGCCCATTTTGCTTCCGGCAACATTGTCGTCTTCAACAACCAAATAGGAACCGGCCAGCCAGTTGTCCGTGCTGAAGCCGATTTCAAAAACATCCGCCGGCCGGAATGCGGCGAACCAGTCAAAATCATCCGCATTATAGGAAATCTGCGCCGCATCGCCGTCCGGACCGCCATTCAGGTCAAAGTCAATGACAACATCCAGGCCGATATCCACCCGGGCGGACGTCAGTTCCAGAATTACTTCATCCGAGATTCCGGCAAATTCGCTGTCCCCGTCATAGATATTGACGATATCCGAACTCAGCTCATTGGAGAAAAATATTTCCATATCCTGGCTGAATACAGGATTAAAAAACCCAAAAACCATCATAAGAAAAAAGCAAAATACTGCATACGTTTTTTTTCCGCACATAAAAACCTCCTGACAAATCAAAGCGGTAAAAATCAATTTATTAGCTTAGGCTAACTTTTTTCCGGATAAAATCCATTTCCTTTTCCATATCATAACCGTCTGTTTCACCGGCTGACCGGAATATTTCCGGTCAGCCGGTGAAATTTCACACCTTTCCTTTTTCTGGTGTTTTTTCCGGATAGCTGCTGCGGCAACACCCGCAGGCCGCGCAGTTTCCGCCGCAGCACGGACGCCCTTTTTTCACATCCCGGATAATTTTCCGGACCGCAAAAAACAATACTGCCCCGACAACCAAAGCCGTACCGGCTGTTCCCGCATGTGCTGCAAGCCAATTCATTCTGCCCTCCTTTCCGGATATGTTCACGCAGCAGAAACCTGCCGTCTGCCGGCCCGGTCCGGTTTTACCAGCTGCCACACCATGACGGCCAGTACCGCAAGGGCGGCCAGCACACCGGCAATATTTCCGCTTCCTGAAGCCAGGCTTCCAAATTGGTAAACCATCAGCGAAACCGCGTAGGCAAACAGGCACTGGTAACCGACGGCAAACCATGTCCACTTCGCGTTGTTCATCTCACGTTTGATCGCACCGATTGCGGCAAAACACGGGGCGCACAGTAAGTTGAACAGCAGCATAGAATATCCGGAAAGCGGCGTATAATCCGCCTGAAGATTGGCCCAGAATTCCATTCCGTCTTCCGCAACTTCCGCAAAGCCGTACAGGATACCGAACGTACCGACCACATTTTCTTTGGCAACCAAACCGAGTACCGTGGCGACAGCCGCTTTGGAATTTCCGAACCCGAGCGGAAGGAAAATCCAGGAAATTGCAGATCCGATACTTTCCAGAATGCTCCCCTCGTATCCGTCCACCATCTGCATTTTCCAGTTGAAGCTGGATGTAAACCAAATCACGACTGTGGATGCAAGGATAATCGTCCCCGCCTTTTTGATGAACGACCAGCCGCGCTCCCACATAGAGCGGAACACGGCGCCCGGCGCGGGCATATGGTAAGCGGGAAGTTCCATCACAAACGGAGACGGTTCCCCGGCAAACATTTTGGTTTTCTTCAGCATGATGCCGGAAACAATAATCGCAGCAATACCGGCAAAATACGCAGACGGCGCAACCCACCACGCGCCGCCGAACAACGCGCCGGCGATCAGCGCAATAATCGGAAGTTTTGCACCGCACGGCATAAACGTGGTGGTTATCACCGTCATGCGCCGGTCTTTTTCGTTTTCAATTGTGCGCGACGCCATGATACCGGGAACGCCGCATCCGGTTCCGATCAGCATCGGGATAAACGATTTTCCGGAAAGCCCGAACCGGCGGAAAATCCGGTCCAGAATAAAGGCAATACGCGCCATATAACCGCATTCTTCCAGAAACGCCAGCAGGATAAACAGCACAAGCAGCTGCGGAACAAAACCGAGAACCGCGCCCACGCCGCTTACGATGCCGTCCACAATCAGCCCCTGCAGCCACGCGGCGCAGCCGATATTTTCCAGCAAGGCGGCCGCGCCGGGAACAATCCAAGTGCCGAACAAAACGTCATTTGTCCAGTCAGTGACAAACGTTCCCACCGTCGTAACCGAAATATAATACACGACAAACATAATGGCGGCAAAAATGGGAAGGGCCAGAATCCGGTTTGTCACCACGCGGTCAATTTTATCCGAAACGGAATCGGAAACATGCGCGCGTTTCTTATAACAGCCTTTAATCAAATCGCCGATATACACATACCGCTCATTGGTGATGATACTTTCCGCATCGTCGTCCATTTCTTTTTCCGCTTCTGCAATATGTTCTTCAATATGCTGCATCACGGATTCATCCAGGGAAACCAGATTTTTGATTTTCCCGTCGCGCTCAAAAAGCTTGACTGCGTAAAACCGTTTTTCATTTTCCGGAATTACATCGCCGAGCGATTCTTCAATATGCGCAAGCGCATGTTCCGCCACACCGGTAAAAACATGCGGAGGATGAATCGAAGAAGCGTCATGTTTTTTCCCGGCGGCAACCGCTGCTTCCACCAGCTTGTCTACCCCGGTATTTTTCAGCGCGGAAATTTCAAAAACCGGACATCCGATTTTTTGCGAAAGATAAGCGGCGTCCAGAACGTCGCCTCTTTTTTTCACCACGTCCATCATGTTCAGCGCAACAACGACCGGGATTGCCAGCTCTAAAAGCTGCGTGGTCAAAAAAAGATTGCGTTCCAAATTGGACGCATCCAGAATATTGATGATGACGTCCGGTTTTTCCTGAAGCAGGTAATTCCGGGAAATCACTTCTTCCAGCGTGTACGGCGAAAGCGAATAAATACCCGGAAGATCCGCAATGCGGACCGACTTATCCGATTTCAGCGTCCCCTCTTTTTTCTCAACCGTTACGCCGGGCCAGTTTCCTACATATTGGTTTGAACCGGTCAGAACATTGAATAGCGTAGACTTTCCGCTGTTGGGATTTCCCGCAAGTGCAATGGTCATATTGTATCTCCTTTTTTTTCTTTATCCCGCAAAACAAAACGTACTGCAATCCGCATCCGTCATTCCACTTCGATAAGCGCAGCATCTGCCTTGCGGAGCGAAAGTTCATACCCCCGTATGGTAACCTCCACCGGATCGCCAAGCGGCGCGACTTTCCGCACAAAAACCGGAGTCCCCTTCGTCACGCCCATATCCATAATCCTGCGCTTAACCGCGCCCTCGCCGTTCAGACGGACGACCGTCACCGTTGAACCGACTTCCGCATCTTTGAGTGTACCCACACCGACCTCCTTTTATTAACCTAAGCTAACATTAAAAGCAGAGAATTCCGCTTCCGGAGAAGCTTCATACCATAATTTTGCCGGCCATTTCCCGGCTGATGGCAATCCGCGAGTCCTTGATTTTGACAATTACATTGCCGTGAAATTCTGCCACCACGCTTACCACAGCACCCGGAACAAACCCCAGTTTTTCCAGATGCTGGCGGACAGCGGACGGGCCGCCGGTTTTTTTGATCACACAGGATGTCCCTGAACCGGCCAACACCAAAGGGATCAACATTCCTCCTTTCCCAGGTAACGGTGCAAATCGTTATCCTAAGCTAACAATTAAAACTATACTCCCGTTTCTTATTTTGTCAATAGCCGGAAGAAAAAATCAGCGGATTTTCCGGCCCGCGCGCACTTCCTCTTATTGCCGTTTTTTGTTATACTGCCGGCGGATGAATACCAATCTGAAAAAACAGACGCCTGCAAAGCGGCTGTTTATGCTGAAAACAAAAGTCCGCCGTACCGTGCTGATAGTCATCGGATCCTGTCTGATGGCGCTGAATCTCAATACTTTTGTCCATGCCGGCGGCCTGTTTCCCGGCGGCTTTAACGGGCTGACAGTCCTGATCCAGTCCATCGGGCGGAAGTTTTTACAGCTCGACATTCCGTATACGCCGGTGAACCTCGCGCTGAACGCCATACCGGCCGTCATCAGTTTTTTATATATCGGGAAAAATTTCACGCTTTTTTCCGTGCTTTCCATTTTTCTGACCGGCGTTTTTACGGACGTTTTTCCGACAATCAAGCTGACAAACGACATCCTGCTGCTTGCCGTTTTCGGCGGCGGACTGAACGCCATCGCTATTTATTTTTGCCTGCTGGCAGAGGCAACTTCCGGCGGAACCGATTTTATTTCAATATGGATTTCAGAAAAATACGGACTGGACGCCTGGAATTATATCCTGTTTTTTAATATCGCAGTACTTCTCGCCGCCGGGCTTTTGTTCGGCTGGGATAAAGCGCTGTATTCCATTTTATTCCAGTTTACTTCCACGCAGCTTTTGAACAACCTGTACCGGCGCTACAAAAAAGTCACGCTGCTTGTCATTACGAACGACCCGGAAGCCGTGTACACCATTATACGCGACGCCACCCATCACGACGCCACCATTTTCACCGGCAAGGGAGGATACACAAACGCCGACCGCAACCTCGTCTATTCTGTAGTCAGCGGGGATGAAGTGCGCCGGCTTATTCCGAAAATCAAAGAACGTGAACCGAAAGCGTTTATCAATGTCCTGCGGTCCAAACAAATCCTCGGCCGCTTTTACAGCCGCCCGACGGATTAAACGAACGGAGTATCACAAAATGAATGCAGACATCCCGCGCACAAAGCAGAACCCGGAGCCTGATTCCCTTCCGAATTTCCACACACACACTGCGCTGTGCCGCCATGCGGAAGGAATGCCGGAAGACTACATCCGCGAAGCGGCAAAAGCCGGCTGTTCGGCCCTCGGATTTTCGGACCACTGTCCGTGGCCGTCGGAATCCGCAGCACGCTTCTGGCCCGAAACGAGAATGCGGGAAGACCAGCTGCCGTTGTACCTGACAGAAGTAAAAAAAGCGGAGGAAACTGCCCGGCGCGGCGGATTCCGTTTTCCCGTTTACACCGGATTTGAATGCGAGTGGGACGCATCCATGCGCTCCTGGTATAAAGACGACCTGCTGGGCGGTTTCGGCGCGGACTATCTCGTGCTCGGTTCGCACTGGCTCACCATGGACAACGGCTATCATCTTTACATTGCGGAAGTCACGGACCAGCCTTCCCTCCTCCACCGTTACACCGACCAGACCATAGAAGGCATGGCAAGCGGATTTTTCCGCTTTCTTGCGCACCCGGATATGTTTATGAGCGGATGGAAAGAGTGGGATGCGGAAGCCGAAGCATGTGCGAAAGCGCTGATCGCTGCGGCGAAGGACCTCGGGCTCCCGCTGGAAGTCAACGGCTTCGGGATGATTAAACCGCCAAACCGGACAACGCGCGGAATCCGCTTTCAATATCCGTACCGGGAATTCTGGGAACTTGCCGCCGCGGAAGACGTTAAGGTTATCTGCAATTCCGACGCGCACGCCCCTTCCCTCGTACTGCAAAACGCACGGCATGCGCGGGAGTTTGCGCTGGAAGCCGGCATCCGGCCCGAAAACATCATGGAGGATATTTTGCAATGACCGAAGAATTTTCCCTGTCCACTCCTGCGGGCACCGGGTTTGCGGACATCACCGCACAAGTCCGCCAAAGCCTGCACCGCGCGCTGGAAGCATATGCCGCTGCCGGCGGCGATCCGGAACAGGCGGAAGGCGTATGCCGCGTATTTTGTCCGCATACTACGGGCGCCATCACCATCAACGAAAATGCTGACCCGGACGTACTGCACGACCTCGCCATCGGACTTGCGCGGGCTTTCCCGGACCGCAGCGAATTCCGCCATGCGGAAGGCAATTCCGCCGCACACCTGAAATCCTCCTGCATCGGCGCTTCCGAAACCGTTTTAATCCGCGGAGGCCGCCTTGTGCTCGGAACCTGGCAAGGCATATACTTCTGCGAATTCGACGGCCCGCGCCGCAGGACATTCCTCGTGCAGACGGAACTGCGCCGCAGCCTGCCGTAAAGGCAAAACCTTTATTCCTGAAGCGCAGCGCGGAACCGCGGGTTTAAACCGGAAAAAAACAAAACCGGATGCAACTTTTTCCCGTCCGGCATGGTCTGACTTTATATGAAAACAGAAGAAAGAAGGCCTTACCGGCTCAGCGAGGAAATCGCAAATTCAATCACGCACGGCATCGGCGCGCTTTTGTCCATTGCCGGAACCGTAATTCTGATTGTCCGGGCAGCAGCCTGTACGCCGGACGGGCGCAAAGGCCTGACCGTCACCGCGGTTTCCATTTTCGGCTTTTCCATGATTTTCCTGTATATGATGAGCTGCCTTTACCACGCCCTTTCCCGGACGCGCGCATACACCGTATTTGAGCGGCTGGACCATTCGGCGATTTTTGTGCTCATTGCCGGAACTTATACCGCCTATTGCCTGACGGCGCTGCGCGGCGCAACCGGCTGGGCGCTTTTCGGCATCATCTGGGGACTGGCGGCGGCGGGCGTCAGCCTTTACGCAGTATTCGGGCGGAGAATGCGGATTGCATCCGTCATCACATACCTTTTGATGGGATGGCTGATCGTCTTTGCAGCAAAACCGCTGCAGGAAGCAATCACCGAAGAAAGCTGGCGTTTTTTACTTGCGGGAGGAATCTGCTATACGGCCGGCGCCGTCGTATACATGCTGAAAAAAATTCCGTGGACGCATCCAGTCTGGCACCTATTTGTCATCGGCGGAACCGTGCTGCATTTTTTTTCCGTTTATCTCAGTCTCGGCGGCCAGGGCTGAAAGCGCAGAAAACGGAGCCGGAAAAATCAAAGCTGCCGGCCGGAACGGATCTTCTCCTCAAAGCGGCTCAGTTCCCTGCCGGACAGTCCCGGTTCTTTCCCGGCCAGCACATTCCGCAAGGCATCCATTTCCGCAGACGAAAACGTAGTGCCTCCCAGCTCGTGACGCATGAACGAGTCCGTAGCCAGCGGCGCAACACGGCGGCAAATATCCAGAATAACGGAAGCGTAGGCGCGGATTTCTTTCTGCGCATGCAAATCGCAACGCAGCGCAAGAAAGTGGAACAGATTGTGCAAATCGATTTTCCAATACCACTCGGTATATACCGAAAGCGGAAGATTAATGCGCGCCAACTCACGCGCCAGGTTTCCGTCCAGTAAATGATGGTAAGAAACAAACGCTTCATTCTGCATGTTTTCCATTTCGGCAATCATGCTTTCCGCCGTTTCCGGCGGGAACGGATCGGCGCTCCGCCCCTGCTTGTTGTCCGTGCTCTGGGGCGCAACATCCGCCGGAGCCGGAAGATAGCATTCGTCCTTGAGAACGGAATACCGTGCGGAAATTTCGTTGACGCTGGCTGTACGGTGCCGGATCCATTGGCGCGCAACAAAAACCGGCAGTTTCATGTGGAAAGTCAGTTCCACCTGCTCAAAGGGCGAAGTATGCCGGTTGCGCATCAGATAATCGATCAGCGCGCCGTCTTCACGGACGGTTTTTGTGCCTTCCCCGTAAGAAACCCGCGCCGACTGCACAATGCGCGCGTCGCCGCCCATGTAATCCACAAGCCGGACAAAGCCTTTATCCAGCACGGGAATCCGCTGATCCAAAATTTCTTCCGCCTCCGGAACTACACAATGCGCCATGCGCATATTGTACACACAACAGGACGGCGTGGCAATACCGGGAAAAGCGGACGGAGAACGCACGCACCAGGCGCATTCCCCGCACCGCCGTTACCCGCATAAATCCGGATGCGGTCTTCCGCTCAGGAAAATTTCACCACAAGCGTTTCCAGAGGTTCCAGTTTTCCGCGGAAGCTTCCGTACAGCACTTCTGCCCCCTGCGGAAGTTCAGCCGGAATACGCACCGCAAAGCGGTTGAAGTTTTGCACAAACACATAACGGACGTCCCCGCGCGCGCGGCTGGTTACCGATACGCCTTCCGGAATTCCGGAACCGCCGAACAGCGCCCGGGCGTCCGTCTGCACGCCGGCGTCCCGCAAGACTACGCGCAGAAGATCCTGATACAGCCGCTCTTCAAACAGCGCGCCCGCGTACCAGGCAGTCCCGTCCCCGAAGCGGTTGAATGCCAGCGCAGCTTCCCCGGCATAAAAATCACCGGTATAGGCAAGAACCGGAACAGCTGTTGTCAGCTCTGTCACATCACAGAACGTACCGCATGTATACGTGTGCGTAAAACCCGGAACATTTCCCAGTACAGGCGCGGCGGCGTTGCAGTCCCCGTCATACAACGCGTCCAGTTCCTTGGAACGCAGACCGAGTACATCTGTCAGTCCGTGGGGCGCTGCGCCCAACCAGCAGTTATCCGTATCATTGACCACACCGTTCCAGTAAGTCGCAACCAGCGTTCCGCCGCCGGAAACAAAGGCGCGGATTTTTTCCGCAAAGCCTTCTTTAAACATATAAACCATCGGAAGGATGACGACACGGTAACCGTCCAAACTCTGGTCTTCGCCGAGAATATCCGCATTGACGCCTGCGGCACGGACTGCGCCGTAAAGCCGCAGAAAAAGATCCATGTAGCGGAGGTTTTCATTACGCGGGCCGGCAGCGTCCTGCATCGCCCAACGGCTTTCCCGGTCCATAATCAGGGCAACATCGGAACGGACGCCGCTGCCGCAAACTTCGGACAGACATTCCAACGCACGGCCGGTTTCCGCCACTTCCTGCAATACGCGGCTGTCCCCGCCCCAATGGTCGATAACGGCTCCATGGAATTTTTCAAACGAACCGCGGCTCTGACGCATCTGGAAATACAATACGCTGTCGGATCCGTGCGCCACCGCCTGTAAGGAGGCAGCCAAAAGCATACCCGGGCGTTTTACTTTGCTCACAGCCTGCCAGTTGGTGGCGGCCGGACAGCTTTCCATCAGCAGGAACGGCTGGCGCTTCAAACTTCTCATGTAGTCGTGCTGCACTGCGGTATCCAACGCGGTAATCCGTTCTTCTTTCTTATGCCAGGACGGATAGTTGTCCCAGGATATAACGTCCAGCACATCCGCAAAACGGCGGTAATCCAGCCCGTCAAAATCATACATCAGGTTCGCCGTTACCGGCTTACGCGAACCGGCGTCCCGCAAAGCCTGAATTTCCGCGCGGGCGAAATCCACGGTCTGCTCCGTCACAAAGCGCTTCCAGTCCAGCTTCAGACCGTGCAGACCGTTTTCCCCGATCGGGGAAGGGGATTCAATCTGCGGAAAATCATCGTACACATGGCTCCAGAAAACCGTCTGCCATGCTTCGTTCAGCTTACCGATGTCCTGATAGCGTTTTTGCAGCCAGCGCCGGAATTCCTGCTGGCAAAGCGGGCAATGGCATTCCCCGCCGAATTCGTTGGAAATATGCCACGCAATGACCGCAGGATGCTCCCCGGCGCGGCGGGCCAGTTCCGTATCGATGCGCCGTACTTTCTCACGGTACACCGGGGAGGTATAGCAATGGTTATGCCGCCCGCCGAAAAGAGCCCGGCGGCGTTCAGCATCCACGCGCAGGACTTCCGGCCAGGCATCCGCCATCCACTTAGGGCGTGCGCCGGAAGGCGTAGCCAGAATCACGGATATCCCGGCTTTGTGCAGCCGGTCCATGATTTCCAGAAGCCAGTCAAATGTAAATTCCCCGTCGCGCGGTTCCAGCATGGACCAGGAAAATACGCCCAGCGTTACCGTGTTGATATGCGCTTCCCGGAAAAGACGGAGATCTTCCTCCAGAATTTCCGGAAAATTAAGCCACTGCTCCGGATTATAATCGCCGCCGTGCAGCAAACGGCCGAAAAACGGTGCGCCCATGTGATACCTCCGGAAACACTCTATCCGGCATGACGCGCGCTGTCAAGATTTTCCGCCGTGCCGGACAGCGCAGAATTTTCACTGCACCGCTTCAGAATTTGCCGCGAACCGTTTCACCTTTTTTGTCGTCGTCATTTCCAGCGGCTCTTCCAAAAGCGTAATTTTGGAAATACGCTGGTACGGCTGCAAAGTACGGTTTACTTTTTCCACAATCGGTTCAATGACGCCGCGCACGGCTTCTTCAGAACCGGGCATTCCGCGGCCGACATTCAGACGCTTGAACAAATCGTCGGCGGGATAAATCTTTGCTTCCACACCTTCGCTCTTTGCAGCGGGATCCGTGATGTAGCCGCATACCGTGATCTGCTCGATATCGTCGTAGAAGAGCTGGAATTCGTTCTCTATCTCCTCCGGATAAACATTCTTTCCGCCCCCGGTGACAATCATGTTTTTCGCACGGCCGCACAGATATACATAGCGGTCTTTGTCCATGCGCCCGAGATCGCCCGTTTTCAGCCAGCCGTCCCCGGTGAACATAGCGCGCGTTTCTTCCGGCATTTTGTAATACCCTTTCATGACCATCGGGCCTTTCACCACAATTTCCCCGACGCCCTTTTCATCCGGATCCAAAATGCGGATTTCCATATTCGGATAAAAATCCCTGCCGACGCTTTCCACACGGAAGTCGAACGTCGGGTTGAGCGTGATAATCGGCGAAGTTTCCGTCAGCCCGTAACCCTGTACAAAGTCGATCCCAAGCTCATTGAAAGCGCGGAACACGGAAGGCGCCAGCGCGCCGCCGCCGGAAATGGCAATGCGCAGCGACGAAAGGCTGGCTTTATCCAAAACGGACTTCAGCAGCCGCTTGCCGGGATTCACGCCGAACAGCTTTTTGATTGCGTAGGAAAGATGCATCAGGAAGCGGACAAAACCGCTGACCAGAGGGCCTTTTGCGCGGATTCCTTTCAGGATTCCGGCGAGCAGTTTGTTGAACAGCAGCGGGACGCCCAGCAGCATGGTGATCCGGCCTTCGCGCAATTCATGCATCATTTTTGTAACGGCCATCGATTTTCCGAATACAATTTCCGCACCGACGGAAAGCGCTTCGATAAATACCGCCAGCATGGTATATGCATGATGGATGGGCAAAAGCGCATAAAACACATCGGTATGGAAAATATTCATATTGGACTGCGCAATGTAGCAGTCCGACACCAGATTCCTGTGCGTAAGCATAACGCCCTTCGGATTTCCCATCGTACCGGACGTAAAGAGAATGGCTGCCAAATCTTCTTCTTCCGGCGGGATGATTTTTTCCAGCGCGCGCGTTTTGTCTTCCGGGAGCAGGCGGTATACGCTGTGCTCCGGCTGCCGTCCGGTCAGCGGAAGAACGCCTTCCCGGAAAGAAGCAAACGAATCCAGGCGGTCTTCGTCGATAAAGAAAAATTTCGGCTCCGAAACAGAAAGCAGGTTTTGGATTTCCTCCACGCGCAGGGCAAAGTCAACCGGAACCGCAACCGCGCCGGCCGTCATCGCGGCAAGGTACGCAACCGCCCATTCCGGCGAATTGCGGCCGGAAACCGCCACACGGTCGCCCTTTTGTACGCCGTGTTCCACAAGCCATGCGGCAAGCGTTTCCGTGCGCTCCAGCGCCTCCCGGTAAGACAGCGTAATCCGGTCCGGTTCAAATACAGTCAGACAATTCCGGTCCGGGAAACGGGCTGCCGAAATGCGGAACATTTCCGGCACGGTCGGCCATTCACCGGTAAAAAAACGCCCGCGCCATTCGTCCAGAAATTCCCAGGGCTTATCGGAATGCATCCGTGCGGCCTTTGATTTCGCCATTTTTATTCTCCCGCCACAGGAAAATGCCTGACTTTTCAGAATTTTCCTGTTATTATTGAAAGTATGACGTTCAGTTTGACACCGCAAAACGGGAAAAAGTTGCAGCATCGGGCAAATTTTTTCCTTTTTTTTCCGGGGAAAGCCCGGTTTTTTGCGGCAACGCTGGTTTTTGCCGGATTCATGCTTTTTTCCGCCGGCGCACAGGCGGATCTTTCTGCCCTGAACGCCGCAGAATCCCAGCAGAAACGGCAAAGTTTTATCCGCGCCGCGCTCTCTTTTCAGGGTACGCCGTATGTCCGCGGCGGCAACACAAAAGCGGGGATCGACTGTTCCGGGCTTGTCTGCCAGGCCGGCCTGCAGGGCGCCGGGATTCCGCTGCCGAGGACGGTTTTATCGCTGGAACAATATGCGGAAAAAATTCCGGAAAGTGAACGGGAACCGGGCGATTTGGTCTTCTTTAATACAACCGGGCGGATTTCGCACGTCGGCATTTATCTGGGGAACGGCGAATTCGTGCATGCGGCTTCCGACGGCCCGCGCACAGGCGTCATCGTCTCGAATTTGTCGGAAAGTTACTGGAACCGCACATACCGTTTTTCTGCCCGTATTTTTCCCGCGGTGGAACCGGAACGCTATTCCGCGCCTGCTGCCGGACAGGCAGGAGGAACGCAGGGCGGAAGCACAGGCCCGTCCGACGGCCCGTTTGTCCTTGAACCGGCCGCTGCGCCTGCACCGGCGGCAGACGCTTCGCCCGCATACCGTCTGGAAGCAAAAGGAACGGTGCTGTGGGATTTCGGGTTCAACGGCGTTTTTCCGGTCCGGGGGCTGACCGTCAGCGCTTCTGCCGCGTGGTGCAAAAACCTCACCGTGTATCCCGGCGTCATGGCAGGTTTCAGCTGGGACAACCGGCACGGCACGCTGTCCGTTCCGCTGTGCCTGTTTCTCGGCATTCCGGGCGGATTTTCCGTATTTGCAGGAACGCAGTTTTTCCTGCATTCCGGCGGCGAAGGTTCCACTGAAGTATTCTTCCCCGGATTGGCCGGCGTATCGTGGACGTCGAGGGCGCGGCAAATCGGGCCGCTGCGCCTCGCCTTTTATCAGAGTATGGAGCTGTCGGTTATCCCGAAGGCAAACGGCGGGGAAGGCATACTCCCCGGATTCTTCCGGCTTGCTTCCGGTTTAACCCTGGTATTCGAAAACTGAATGCTTCTGCCAAAACAGAAGGTTCCGCAAGAGGTGGTATGAAACTTTCCTGTATATTTTTTCCGGCTGTCCTGATTCCCGTTTTGCTTGCATTTTCCGCCTGCTCCCCTTCCCTCTCCGTCCGGATTGACGGCGGGGAATCTGCGGCTTTTGCGCACAGCGGGTTCACGCTCTCGCTTTCGCCGTCGGCAGAAAACCTGGCGCAAACGCTCGCCGGCGGACAGAGCCTGTTTGACGCCGGAACCATCGCGGACGGATTTGCACGCGCCGGATTCCCGCAGCCGGAAGACATCCGCGCAGACGGGAACGGCTTGCGGCTTTCGGTCAGCTTCGGGAAAATCCCGCTGGAATCCCATGCGGTGTTCCAGACCGGAACCGGCGGCGCGCGCGCCTTCGATCTCCGTCCGGCGGAAAAAACGCTCAATATCCGGCTCACGCGCGGAAACGTCCGGCAAATTGCGGATCTTCTGCCGGCGGAACTTTTTGCGTATTCCGATTTGTTTATGGCTCCGGTTTTAACCGGCGAACAGCTTTCCGAAAATGAATACACCGCGCTGATCGGCGCCGCTTACGGTCCGCGCGCGGAACAGGAAATGCGGGAAGCCGTTTTCACGCTGACGGCGGAATGCCCCGCGGCCGTGACGGAAGCAACGGCCCTGATACAAACCGGCGCCGGATTTCAGGACGCGCCGGACATACAGGTTGAAACAAACGGCGGGCAGGTTTGTTTCCGCATTCCGGTCGCCCGGTTGCTTTGCCTGACGCAGCCGGTTTCCCTCTCAGTCCGCTGGCAATAAAATCCGGCGCAATCCACTGAAAATGAAAAGCGGAAACAAGGACAAAAGCATGACGCCCGAACAGAACCCTGCCACAGAAAACAACCGGACGGCCGAAGCCATCATGCGCTTTCCGTGGACCCACGGCGTTTTGGTCTGCAAGCCGGAAAACGGACGCGGCACGGAAAAGCGCCGGATCCGTCTGCGGAAAATCCGCGCTGTCCGGAACGCATGCGGCGGGAAAACATGCGCAGCGCAGGAGTTTTCGGTGCAAACCGAAGAAATCACCGGGCGGAAAGCAATGCACCGGAATTACCGGCCGCAGGAATTCGCGCGTCTGCTGGAAGAAACACTGATTCCGGCGTGCGCTGCCGGAGAGTTTTTTGCCGGCGGGGAAATTTTATCGCTGAAAAAAAACCGGCGCGGGCGCGTAACGCTGCTGAAAACCCGGAACCGGCAGACGGATACAGAAGAACGCCGCGGAACGGAAGAACGCAACCGCGAAAAAAAACGGATTCTCTCCGCGGAACGCCCCGCCCCGTTTCTGACGGATCTCGGGATTCTGACGGCAGACGGGAAACCCGCTGCGCCGATGACCCGCAAATACAAGCAAATCAACCGGTTTCTGGAATTCATCCGCGACCTTTTGCCTGCAATCCGGCGGACAGCAGAAAAAAACGGTATATTCCGCATCGTGGATTTCGGATGCGGGAAAAGTTATCTTACATTCGCAGTGCATCATTTTTTACGGACCGGCTGCGGAATCCCTGCGGACGTTACCGGCGTGGATCAAAAACAGGACGTTATGGAAACCTGCGCTGTACTGGCGGAAAAATACGGCTGCACGGATTCGCTGCATTTTCGGTACGGCAGCATCGAAGACTTTCCGGAAGATGCGCATCCGGATACAGCGCCCGATATGGTGATTGCCCTGCACGCCTGCGATACCGCCACCGACGCCGCGCTCGCCAAAGCTGTCCGTTCCGGCTGCGGAATCATTCTCTCCGTGCCGTGCTGCCAGCACGAGGCGGACGCACAGCTTACCGCAAACCTGTCAGCAGGAACTGTTCCGCCGCAGCTTATGCCGCTTCTCCGGCACGGCCTTTTGCGCGAAAGGGCAGCGTCTTTATTCACGGACAGCCTGCGCGCGGAATTTCTCTGTGCCTGCGGATACCAGGTTCAGATGCTGGAATTTACCGGCTTGGAACATACGGCAAAAAACATCCTGATCCGCGCGGTAAAGCATCCGCATTCAGGAAATACACCGGATATAAAAAAACAAAAAGCATATCAAAGCTACATATTGATGCGGGATTTCCTGCATCTTTCCCCTGCTTTGGAACGCCTTTTGCCGGACAGAAAAACAAAGGGGCGGGACGGATGAAAGACAAACCAAAAGTTCTGGTCGGTATGAGCGGCGGCGTAGACAGCGCAGCCGCCGTAAAAATCCTGCTCGACGCGGGATACGCGCCGGCCGGCGCCACGTTTCTTCTGCATGACGCGGACGCGGAAAGCGGCGCACAGGATGCGGCGGAAGTCTGCGCAGCGCTCGGCGTCAGGCATTTTGTGTTTGACCTCCGGAAAGAATTCTCCACCCGTGTAATCGAACCGTTTTTGAATTCCTACGTTGCCGGACGGACGCCGAATCCGTGCGTGGAATGCAACCGCACGGTCAAATTCCCGGAGCTTTTCCGCAAAGCGGACGAATACGGATTCCCGTTCGTTGCAACCGGCCACTACGCCAGAACGGCAAAGCGCGGCGGAAGAATCCTTTTATTGCAGGGCGCAGATAAAAAAAAGGATCAAAGCTACGTTTTGTACAATCTGAAACAGGAAGAACTTGCGCGCATTCTTTTCCCGCTTGGCGGCATGACAAAAACCAGAGTCCGTGCCGTTGCAGAAAAAGCCGGTTTTACCAAAGCGGCGGCAAAACCGGAAAGCCAGGACATTTGCTTTATCCCGGACGGAGACTGCGCGGCTTTCTTGCGCAGCCGCCGGCCGGAGGAAATCCGTCCCGGCAAATTCCTCACCCCGGACGGAACCATTGCCGGAGAACACAAAGGGATGGCATGCTACACAATCGGACAGAGGCGCGGCCTGGCGCTCGCTTTCGGCAAGCCGGTATATGTCACGGCGAAAGACCCGGAAGCAAACACCGTGACGGTCGGCGGGGAAGAATATTTGTATGCAGACGCCCTGACCGCAGAATCCGTCAATCTGATTTCGGCAGAAGAAATTCCGGACGGTATGCCCGCGCAGGTAAAAATCCGCTACTCACAGTCAGCCGGTCCGGCCCGGCTTTATCCTGCCGGGAACGGTTCGGTGCGCGTGGTATTTGACGAAGCGCGGCGGGCAATCACTACCGGGCAGTCTGCCGTATTTTACGACGGGGAAACGGTAATCGGCGGCGGCGTGATTGCGTCGGTCAGCGGATTCCGTTCCCCGCACTGAAAAGATGGCAGCGGACAGCGTGCGCCTGCGCGGCGCTTTCCGCCGGCAAATCACGCAGGGCAGGCTTCTCCCGGAAACAGCGCTCCGCCGCATACGGACAGCGCTCCGCAAACAGACAGCGCGCACTTCCGCCGCCGGGAATCTCCGCCCCGCGTTCCCCGGAAAAAACAAAATCCTCCGTTCCGTTTTCTTTTCCTGCCGCAGAGGCAAAAAGCATTTTCGTGTACGGGTGGACGGCCGTGCGGTATAAATCCCGCGCAGGGGCATTTTCCAGAATTTCACCGCGGTACATCACGGCGATCCTGTCGCAAAAATATCCGGCGGCCCGTAAGTCGTGCGTAATGAACAAAAACGACAATCCGCGTTTTTCTTTCAGGTCCAAAAGCAGATTCAGGATTTGTCCCTGAATCGAAACATCGAGTGCAGAAATCACTTCGTCGCAAATGAGAAGCTCGGGTTCCATCAGCAATCCCCGCGCGATGGAAATCCGCTGCCGCTGGCCGCCGGAAAATTCACCCGGCCGCCGGTCCAGGTCGCCGGCAGACAGGCCGGCTTCTTCCAAAACCGCCGCGGCCGCCTCCCGGGCCTTTTCTTTGCCCGGCCATAAGCCGGACCAGCGCCAGCCGTCCGTCAGCACGTCAAATATACGC
Organism: Candidatus Avitreponema avistercoris; assembly: GCA_017694555.1. Lineage (GTDB taxonomy): Bacteria > Spirochaetota > Spirochaetia > Treponematales > Treponemataceae > Avitreponema > Avitreponema avistercoris. The sequence goes on along the minus strand of JADIMS010000055.1, from coordinate 28,457 downwards.
ATCCGCGGATTCAGGGAACGGGCCGGATCCTGGAATACGTATTTTACTTTCCGGCGGTACGCCTTCAGCGCCTCTCCTTTGAGGGAAAACACATCCAGCGTTTCCCCTCCGCTCCGGAACAAAACCCTGCCGCTGCCGGCTGTATACATCCGCACCAAAAGACGCGCGGTTGTCGTTTTGCCGCAGCCGGATTCGCCCACCAGTCCGAGGGAAGAATTTGCGCCGACAGAAAACGAAACGTCCCGCACCGCATGTACAAATTTTCCGAAAGCGGAAAAAAGCCCCGCTTCCAGGGAAAAAGATTTCTCCAAGTGACTGACTTCCAAAACCGGCAGCGTATCCGCAGGATTTCCGTTCATTCCTTCTCCTCCCCGGACGGCGGGCAATTCCGCACGCAGCGCACAAAACGGCCGGGCGCAATATTACGCAGGGGCGGGATTTCCGCCGAACAGGAAGCGGAAGCGCTGCGGCATCTCGGCGCAAAGGGGCAGCCGGGTTCAGGAAACGCCGGATCGGTTACGCGCCCCGGAATGGGAACCAGACGGGATTCCGTATAATGCGAACCGAACACAGGAGAGGCTGCCAAAAGCGCTTCGGTGTAGGGATGCTTCGGATTTTCCAGAATTTCCGCAGACGGTCCGCTTTCCATAACCAGACCGCCGTACAGCACCAGCATCGAGCCGCAAAGACCGGCAGCCAGCCCGATGTCATGGCTGATAAAAATTACAGAAAGCCCGCGCTGCGCCCGCAAACGCCGGATCATCGCCACGATTTGCGCCTGAATCGTCACGTCCAGCGCCGTTGTCGGTTCATCGGCAATCAAAAGCCCGCAACCCTGCGCAAGCGCAAGGGCGATGCTGATACGCTGCAGCTGGCCGCCGGAAAACTGGTGCGGGAAATTCCCCAGCCGTTCCCCGGCATTTTGCAGGCCGGTTTCCGCAAGCAGCGCGGCTGCCCTTCCGTCTGCATCCGCCCGGGAAATTTCCGGCTCTGAATTGCGGAAGGTTTCCCAAAACGCACTGCCGATACTTTGCAGCGGATCAAAAGAGCGTCCCGGTTCCTGAAACACCATGCCGATTTTCCGTCCCCGGATTTTCCGTATCTCTTCCGGCGGCAGCCCGAGCAATTCCCGGCCTTCGTGACGGACGGAACCGGAACACACAGCGCGCGGCGGAAGCAAACCGGGAATGGCGGACACCGAAACCGTTTTGCCGGATCCGCTTTCCCCGACAACGGCCAGCGAACCGCCCTTTTCCAACGAAAATGAAATGCCGCGGACAGCCTGGATGTCTGCGCGGACGCCGCCGCGGAATACCGGAAACGAAACGCGCAGATCCGAAACTTCGAGCAAAGGAGCCGGACAATCAGCGTGCACGCGCGGCCTCCTTCCCCGGGCCGGCAGACGCTGTCTTTTTCCTCCGGAAAAATGAAGGGCGGAAAACTTCCTGATACGGGTCAAAAAAGTCCCGCAGCGCATCGCCGAGAAAATTGAATGCCAGCGTAGCCGCCAGCAACAGCCAGACAGGGGAAAGCAGCCAGGGATAATTCCGTAAATTGCTGAGCGTGGAAATATCCCGTTTAATCAGGGATCCCCAGCTGACGGCAGGATCAACGATTCCCAGCCCGAGGTACGAAAGCGTTGTCTCGCTCAAAATAAAGCCGGGAATCCCCAGCGCCATACTGACAATAATCAGACTGGCTGTCTGCGGTATAATATGCCGGAAAATAACCACCAGAGAGGGTACGCCTTCCAGAGCCGCATTTTGGACAAATTCCTCCCGTTTAACTGCATGCACCAGACCGCGGATTGTCCGCGCTGAGCCGGGCCATCCGACCAGCGCAAGAATCAGGGTAATCACAATATAGGAACTGCCGGAATCCATGTTCGAGGAAAGCAGCGAACGCAAAAACAAAATCAGATATAAGCCGGGAATCAGCATAAAAAATTCCGAAAGCCGCATGATGGACCAGTCCGCAAGCCCGCCGAAATAACCGGCCACGCCGCCGAACAGAACAGCCAAAAAAAAGGAAACAGCCGTAGCCACAAATCCGATTGTCAGCGAAATGCGGGAACCATAAACCATACGCGAAAAAATATCCCTGCCCAGATTATCCGCCCCGAACAGGAATACCGGCGGCGCGCCTTCTTTTGTCCCGAATAAATGTACGTCGCACGGAATGAATCCAAACAGCCGGTACGGTTCGCCGCGCACAAAAAATTCCACATTTGCGTAGCTTTCCTTCACAAAAGCGTAGGACCATTTTACGGGATTGACGACGCGGGCTTCCTGCACTTTCCATCCGCCGGAAAAGCGTACATTCGGCGGATGATACGTCATTTTTTCAAAAGCGGTTGTCCGGCTGTACGGCGCAAAAAATTCCGCGAACACCATCACCATGTACAGCACGGCAAGGATTCCGGCGGAGACTGCGGCAACCGGTCTTCCCTTCAAAAAACGCAGGAATTTCCCCATAGAGAATTCTATTGTACCAGAACGTCCGCCGGAAACGCAAGTGCGGCGCATCCGCATCCGGCAGGAAATTGTACGCAGGTTTTACCGGAACCGGCACAAAAAAAACCGGAAATACGCGCGGAAAATGCATTCCGCCGGATATTCCGGATATGGACTACAAGACAACAGACGCAATACCTGGTTCCGTTTTTTTCCTCCGGTTTTGCACCGGCCGCCGTGCGCAGGGAAAGCACCGTTCCTGCGCCGGGCAGCGGATTGCCGGGCTTATCCTCCTGTCCGCCGCGCTTTTACTGCCCTGCGCCTGCAAAGGTCTTCCGTTCGGCGGAATCACGGACGCCGGGGAATATCCGGATACCGTGGAAATTTCGGTTGCCCCGGAAGTCCGGGAAGCGCTTTCCGCAGCCGGGCTTGCCCCTCCGGCGTGGACGCTGCGCCGCATATCCCCGGACGGCGGGTTCTGCGAAGAACGCAGTCCGGACGGACGGTTCCGCATCCGCTTTTCCGGCGGCAGCATAGAAGCCGTGTTTCTCATTCCGGAGTTTCCCGGCGGGCAGCTGCCGCAGGACGCTGTACCCGCCGTCGGTGCGCTTTATCCTTTCCATTGCAGGCAAAAAAACAGCGCGGTGCGTTCTTTTTTTTCCGGCTCCGCAGTTGCCGCCGTGCTGGAAGCCGACTTTTACCGCGGCGCCGCAGCTGCCGCAGTCCGGGATATCCTGACCGCAAACGCCGGCGGGCCGGACGGAAACACACAGCGTCTGATCCGTTCGTTCAACTGGACAAAATTCGACAGCCATCTGCGCGGCGGCGCAAAGAGCGTCCCCTGTCCGCTGCTCCTCGACGGGGAAAAATTCCGCTCTGCTTTTGCCGCGCGCAATCCGTCCATGTATTGGAAGGCCGCCAGTCTTCCGCGCACGGAAACGCAGGTCACCGTTCCTCCCGGAATCCTCCGGACACAGCCGGAGACCCTCGTCCTGCTTTCCCTGTTCCCCTCGCACATTCTCAGGCTCAGTCCGGAAAACAGCGCCGCAGAAACGGAAGCTGTATTCCCCGTTTCACTGCCGGACGGTCACTGGGTATTTTTCGCCCCCGGCAACGGAACGCCCGCAGCCAAAAACCCGCCGCGCTGGTTCGCCGTACAAACCAAAAACGGGGAAGTCACCGCCCGGTATACGGACAACGGCGTATATTAGCATACAAAAGGACGGCGGCGGCCGCAGGGGCATACGGCGGGACGCAATAAATTTCCGCATTCAATTTATTACGAAAAAGGCTTTACTTTTTCCGGCTGCCCGTATACTCTTGCAGCAGAGGTAATTATGGCATTTCCTGAACATTTCACATGGGGAGCCGCAGCCGCTTCCTATCAGATTGAAGGCGCATGGAACGAAGACGGACGGAAACCTTCCGTGTGGGACGTATTCTCGGAAACCCCCGGGAAGGTTTCCTGCGGCGACACGGGCCGCACCGCATGCGACCATTACCACCGCTATAAAGAAGACGTATCGCTCATGAAACAAATGGGCATAAACGCTTACCGGTTTTCTACTGCCTGGCCCAGAATTCTGCCGGACGGGACCGGTGCAGTGAATCCGAAAGGACTGGATTTCTATTCCCGGCTGACGGACGAATTGCTCGAAGCCGGAATTACGCCGTGGATCACGCTTTACCACTGGGATTTGCCGCAGGAACTTGCGCTGCGCGGCGGCTGGCTGAATCCGGACATCGGAAACTGGTTTGCCGGATATACCGAAGCCGTCGTGAAATGCCTCGGCGACCGGGTTACGCACTGGATTACGTTCAACGAACCGCAATGCTTCCTCGGGTTGGGTTACGGGGACGGAAGCCATGCCCCCGGTTATATTCTGCCGGAAGCGGAAATCATCCGCTGCGTACACAACTCCCTCATTGCACACGGGAAAGCGGCGGACGTCCTGCGGGCCGCAGGCGGGGACCGCTTCCGTATCGGATATGTTTCCACCATGCAGTCCGCTGTTCCTGCCGAAGAAACCGAAGAGTGCATTGCAGCAGCCCGCGTAGCCCTGTTCTGTGCCAAACCGGAAGTTCCCATCCTGTGGAACATCACGATGGTTGCAGACCCGCTGTATTTGGGCGAATATCCTTCCGATTTGTTGGAGCGTCTGGAAAAAGGGCTTCCCGCCGGATGGGAAAACGATATGGCGCTCATTTCGCGGCCGCTGGATTTTTTCGGCATCAACATTTACCAGGGGAAACGCTTCCGCGTACATACGGACGGACTGCCGGAACTGGCGCCGCCAAAAACGGGGGAAGCGCACACCGCCAACCTGTGGGGGTTTGAGCCGGAGATCCTCCGCTGGGGACCGCGTTTCCTTTATGAACGCTACAAAAAGCCGGTTGTGGTCACTGAAAACGGCATGGCGGCAGCCGACTGGGTTCACCGCGACGGAAAAGTGCATGACCCGGACCGCATCGATTATCTGGCCCGCTGCCTTTCCGGATTGGAAAAAGCCGTCACCGAAGACAAAATCCAGGCCGAAGGTTATTTCTGCTGGAGCCTGCTGGACAACTTCGAGTGGTCGTTCGGCTACCGCGACCGTTTCGGGCTGGTGTATGTCGATTACGGCACGCAGGAGCGTATCCTCAAAGACTCGGCGCTCTGGTACGGCGAAGTTGCACGGACAAACGGCGCTTCGCTGTCCAAAACCTGAGCGGACAAACCGCCGTGCAGAAGGCGCGGCGGTTTTATTTTACCGCAGCCCGCTTCTGTTCCTGCCGCGCAATCCGCTTTTCTGCAGTGTCCGTCCGGCCGGAACGCGCAAAGGATTCCCCGGAGGCGGAACGGAAAATCTTAATGTAATCTTAACACACTATCCTGTTGCAAGTTTGCTATACTGCAAACACAGGAGAATACACGATGAAACAAGACTTGGGCTTTTACCTCAAACGGATCAGCGAAACACTCGAAAAACTGAACGCCGCCGAACTGCGGGAAAACGGGCTGACCAAAACACAGTCGCGGGTCCTCGACTTTTTGGAATCCAGACCGGGGAAAACTGCCACACAAAGGGATATGGAAATCTTTTTTGCCGTATCCCACCCCACGGTTACCGGCATCGTGAAACGGATGGAAGCGCGCGGCCTCGTTTCTACAGAAACCAAAGACCGCGGACGGTCTTCCAAAAAGGTTTCCCTGACGGAAAAAGGCGAAGAAATGCGGAAACAGAACGAAAAATGCCTGTCCGCCCACCGCAAATCGCTGCTGGCCGGATTCTCCAAAACGGAAACCGCCGGCATTGAAGCCGCGCTCAAACGGATGTACGGCAACCTGTGCGGAAACGAAGAAGGCGGGGAAGGAACATCCGGCAGCGCCGCAAAACCGGCGGCAAAAGGCAAAGGGACAAAAAAACCGTCCGCCCGGTAAACGGCGGCAAAAAAAAATCCGCGCACGGGGAACATACCCGGCGCGGACAAACAACGGTTTTGGCGGTCAGTTCTGACGGCCGGAACGCTTCTTGAGGACAATATCCATTGCCAGCACAAACAGCAGCACAAGCCCCTGAATCACACGCTGCCAGTTTGTCGGTACGCCCATGATGGACATTCCGTTATTGAACAGCATCATAAACACCGCGCCGGCAACCACACCGGAAACGGTTCCCACGCCGCCGTAAGCCGACACGCCGCCGACAAAGCAGGCGCCGAACGTATTGATCAGCGGTTCATCTGCTGAAGACGCCGAGTTAAAGCGGCCGATGGAAATGATGGCGGCCACTGCCGTCAGCAGCCCCATGTTTGCATAAGCGGAAAACAGAATCCGCCGCGTATTGATACCGGAAAACTTTGCGGCGCGTTCATTGCCGCCCATGGCGTAAATGTGGCGTCCCGGAACCGTGCGCTGGGTGTAGAAGCTGTACACCAGGACAACCGCAACCATCAGCAGGAAGACAAACGAAAAACCCTGCGTGCGGCCCAGCGTATAGCACAGCCAGAGCGTCACGAGCGAAATCACCGCCAGCCGGAAAACAAACGACAGATTGGATTCCATAAAAAACGCGCTGCCAAGCCTGCGCCGCTGCACCCGTTCCATCAGACAGACAGTAATATAGATAACACAAAACAGCACGCCTGCAACCAGACATACCGCCATGGCCGAAGCGCCGGCCGGCGCAATATACGAAGACAAAAACGCAACCTTGTGTTCGGGAACCTGCGAAATATTCGCGCCGCGCAGAAGAATCAGCGAAAGCCCGCGCCACATGAACATACCGGTCAGCGTAACCAAAAACGAAGGGACGCGCATAACGGCAATCCAAAAACCGTTCCAGACGCCAAGGGCAACACCGCACAGCAGGATCAACAGAAGCGAAACCGGCGTATTCAAATCCAGCTGCCCCATCAGAATCGAAATCATCGCGGAAAGCATACCCATTGCCGAACCGACCGACAAATCGATGTTTCCTCCGGTCAGAATACAAATCATCATACCAATCGCCAGAATCACGACATACGCGTTCTGCCGGATCAAACTTGCGATGTTGACCGGATTAATTTGCGTTCCATTGCCCGTTGCCGCCAGCAGAATCTGGAAAAACAAGACGACGGCGACCAGTGAAAAAATGGCGCTGTGCTCCTTCATGGATTTTTTGATTGCAGTAATTCCGAACATGTTATTCCCCTCTATTCCTTCTGCCTGCCCGGAGGATACAATCCATGATTGCTTCCTGGGAGGCTTCGCTTTTTGCCAGTTCGCCGACGATGCGGCCTTCGCTCATCACATAAATCCGGTCGCACATCCCGACCAGCTCCGACATTTCCGAAGAAATCATCAAAACGCCTTTTCCCTCGTCCACCAGATTGCTAATAATAGAATAAAACTCGAATTTGGAACCGACATCCACGCCGCCGGTCGGTTCATCCAGAATCAGGAAATCCGGATTGGTAAACAGCCATTTCCCGAGCAGGACTTTCTGGCGGCTTCCGCCGGACAGCATCTTCACCGGCTGGGCGACGTCCAGACTCTTAATTCCCAGCTCGCGCCGGTATTTCTCGGCGGCGACCCGTTCTTTCATCCGGCGGATGACAAAAAGGGAACTGACGCGGTCCAGGTTTGCCAGCGTAATGTTTGAGGCAACGGATTCGTCAGGCAGCAGGGCGCGTTCTTTTGTGGCTTCCGAAATATACGCAATGTGGTGCCGGATAGCGTCCCGCGTGGAATTCAAGTGTACCTGCCGTCCGTCCAGGAAAATGCTGCCGGAAACGTTGCGGCCGTAGCTTTTGCCGAACACACTGCGGATAAACTCGGAGCGCCCGGACCCCATCAGGCCGGCCAGCCCGACGATTTCCCCCCTGCGCACGGTAAGATTGACGCCGTCGCAGTCTTTCCGGTTTTCCAGCCAGGGATTATACACGGTCCAGTCCCGGATTTCGACCAGCACATTGCCGGGTCCGGTGCGCCGGGAAGGGAAACGCTCTTCCAGACTGCGGCCGACCAGCGTTTTGAGGATCATGTCTTCGTCAAAGGCCGGACCGGTTTCAGAGCGTTCAAAGGTTTCGATTTTCGCACCGTCGCGCAGAACGGTGATTTTATCCGCCACGCGGGCAACTTCCCGGATTTTGTGGGAAACGAGAACCGTCGTAATCCCGTCGTATTTCAGGTTTACCAGCAAATTCAGCAGGTGGTTTGTTTCGGTTTCATTCAGCGCGGCAGTCGGCTCGTCCAGAATCAGCAGCTTGACGTTTTTCCCGATGGCTTTTGCCAGCTCCACCAACTGGCGTTCGGCGGGCGACAGGTTTTCCACGGTGACAGACAGGCTGCCGGTAAATCCCACCATGTTCAGCAGCGCAGCCGCAGTACGGTATGTTTCCCCCCAATTGATGCCGAGAAATCCGCGGCGTTCGTTGCCAAGAAACACGTTTTCCGCTACGGAAAGATCCGGAATCAAAGCCGGGACCTGATGAATCACCACAATACCGGCGCGTTCGCTTTCCCGGACGCTGTGAAACTGGCACGGCTTTCCGTCCAGGGAAAACTGCCCGCCGTATTCGCCGTACGGAATACCGCCGTTGAGGATATGAATCAATGTGGATTTTCCTGCGCCGTTTTCACCGGCCAGCACGTGGATATCCCCGCGGTCAACCTGCAAATCCACATTGTCCAACGCTTTCATACCGGGAAAGATCTTTGAAATTCCCTTCATCTCCAAAAAATTGTCTGACACTGCGATCCCTCCATGCGCGGAAATTTTATTATGAATCCTTCCCCGGATTTTGTCAAAAGAAAACGAACCGGAAAACATCCGGCGCGGCAGGACCATGTTTGCACGCAGGCGCGTTCCGTTGCGCAATTTCCTGTTTTGCGCTATAGTCCGGTTATGAAATATCTTATCGCGTATTCGAGCCAAACCGGAAATACCCGCGCGCTGGCCGAGCGTATGCGGACCGTGCTGCCGGCGGAAGACTGCCTGTTTTTCGGCGAATGTACATCCGTACCGGCTGCGGCTGTCCGGGATGCAGAAATTGTATTCGCCGGATTTTGGGTTTACCGGGGTTCATGCGATCCGGTCAGCGCCGAATTTCTCCAGGCACTGCGCAAAAAAACTGTAGCGCTGTTCGGTACAGCCGGATTCGGCGGCAGCGAAGTGTATTTCCAGCGGATTCTTACCGCTGTCGGACAGCTGGTACACAAAAGCTGCACGCTGGAAAAACCTTTCGTCTGTATGGGGAAAATCGCCCCGGACGTATTGCAGCGGTATCAGGCAGAATTAAAGCGGGATCCGGAAAACGAACGGGTTCTCCGCCTGATCGAGAATTACAAGGCAGCGAAAACCCACCCGGATCAGCAGGACTTCCAGGCTTTGGCGGCCTGGGTAGAAGCTGCGCTGGTCAACCATTCTGCATAAATCCGGCCCCGGAGGCGTATGACCGGCAAAACGGCGCTTTTTCTGATTTTTATGCCGGCTTTTCTCTTCCTTTCCGCAGCAGAAATCCCGCTGTATGCAGCAGAAGCCGGGGAAACTGCGCCGCCGGAAGCGGTTCCGGCACAACCGGCGGGCAACGCACCGCAGGCTGCGCAGAATCCGGATGGCGGGGACGGACGGGCAGAGCCGGAAAAAAAAGAAGTCACGAACGTCCTGTCTTTCGATCTGGGCTATTTTTTGCAGGGAATCCGCAATAAGGGTTTTTCGTTCGGGATGAACTACGAACAGCTCATTGTGGACCATTTTTCCCTGCGCGGCATGGCGGGCATCATGTATTTCCGGATTCCGCAGCCGCAAACAGACTGCATCGGCGTTACCGCTTCGGTATACGCCAACTGTTATCCGTTTTCCGCCAGACTGGATAAATTCTATGCCGGATTGGGATTCACGGCGGATTTCCTCAATTATTTCCGGGGCGAGACGCTGCCCAATCCACCGATGGACGCGCTGCTGTCCGTTTCGCCGATTCTGGGCTGGAAGCAGAATGTCCTGAATCTGGTTATGCTGGATTTTTACGCCAGCTACGGCTTTCTGGTGCTCAATACCCAGCGCATCCGGGATGCGGAAAATTATATCCGCAGCGGACTGCGCTTCGGCATCAAATTCAAGATTCTCTGGCGGCCGGGAAAAAACGGCTGAAAAAGAGCCGTTTACTCCGCAAGCGTAAATTCCCACGCACAGCCGCATCCGTCTTCCGGGGCGTCCGGGAAACAGCTCAGGCAGCGGCAGGTAATCCGGCTGTCAATTTCCGCCGCAAAACCGGCATATTCCGCCATTCCGGCGGGCTTGCAGGGATGCAGCGGCATTCCTTTCCGTTTCCGGGCCGCCTGCACAGCGCATTCCAGGTTGCGGAACACGAGCGTATGCGCCGTCCGCGTAATCTGCCAGCGGTTGATATTGGCGTTAAAACGCAGCTTCAGCGCCGCTTCCAGCCCGTCCAGCCCGGAATTCCCCGGCAGCCCGAGAAAGGCTTTGATGCGGCGGGCTTCCGTCACCGTAAAACGGCTCCAGGCTTCCACGTCGTGGAACATAGCCGCGTCCATACCGGACTTCCGCTCCACAGACTGAAACCACACGCCGTCCAGCGCCAGCATATTTTTGGCGTAAACCGCAAGCAGCCGCGCCAAATCTTCACGGGAAAGCGCATCCAACGCTTCGTTCCGGTATCCGTCCATAGCGCAATCCTAGCAAAAATTCCGGGATATGTCATCCGCACAGCGTCCGTCCCGCGCAGGAAATACCGGGTTTGCAGGATTTTTCATTTTCAAAACAAGAAAGACGCGCTAAACTGAAACAGAACCGGAATCAAAAACAGAAAAAAAGGAAGGAGACAAACAGATGGACACTGTAGTCCCGGAGAAAACCAAAACTGTCAATACAGGCAGAAGACTCGGACTCGCCATTGCCGTCATTATTTTTACCGCTATGGGCGTTCTCATTATCACCGCAACCGGAGCCGTGCGGAATTCGGTGGAAAACAGCTACCAGGAACTGGCCGGCATCATCGTCAAAGAGCGCGCGAACGAAATCACAAACTGGCTGGACATCTATCTGAACGACCTGAAGGTTTATACCGAATCCGATACGGTGAAAAGCGGGGATGCGCAGGCCGTTATCGGCTGGCTGCACGCGCATCCGGATCTGCGCAACCCGGATTACGATTATATATTCTTCTGCGGGCCGGACGGCACAACATACCGGGATACAGGCCTTGTCGGCGCGCCCGGAGCCATCTGCGACCGGGATTACTTCCGCGCGGTTTTCAACGAAGGCAAGGAAACCTTCATCGGAAATATGATTCTTTCCAAGACTTCCAACCAGTACGTGGTACCGGTCACCCGCGCCGCAAAAGACGCAGACGGCAATATTTTCGGTATGTTTGTGGGGATGCTCGGCGTCCGCCTGCTGCAAACCGAAATCCAGTCAACTTCTGTCGGCGGACAAGGCTTTTTTATGCTTACAGACCGTGACGGAACCATCATTGCGCATAAGGACGAGGCTATGCTTCTCCGGAATACGCAGGACTTTCCGGATTTGAACACCCTCACGCGCCTTGCGGGCGGCGGGTTTTCCCGGATGAACATTGACGGGGAAGACCTGCACGCTTTTGCCGCGCCGGTCCATAACGCAGACTGGTCGGCCGTGCTGCTGGTTCCGGACGGACAAATCCGGCAGCCGGTCGTGCGGGCGCGCATGATTATTGTCGGATTCGCCATCGCCATTGAAATCCTGATTTACCTGTTTTTTGTCCTTGCGGTAAACAGCATCCTGCGCAGGCTCAACAAAATTACGGTGTTGATTGACGGACTGTCAACCGGGGACGCAGATCTTACGGTACAGCTTCCGGTGAAAGTCCGGGACGAAACCGGCGCGCTCATCGCCAGCGTAAACCGCTTCATTGCCAAATTCCGCGCCATCATCCGCTCCGTCAAAGAATCGCAGGATAATCTGGAACTGGTCGGACGGGCGATTGCCAGCGAAGTTAAATCCACGATGGACACCGCAGGGGAAATGACCGGCAGCACGGAACAGGTGAATGCGCAGGTCCGCCAGCAATCCAAAAGCCTGGAAAGCTCATCGGCGGCTATCACGGAAATTTCGTCAAACATTGCTTCGCTGAACCGCATGATTGAAAAACAGGCGGACAGCGTATCGCAGGCGTCTTCCGCTGTCGAAGAGATGATCGGCAACATCAAATCCGTGGACGCCTCCGTGGTTAAAATGTCGCAGGAGTTTTCCGGCCTGCAGGCGGATACGGAAACCGGCATCGGAAAAACAAGAAGCGTGAATACGCTTGTGCAGCAAATTGCACAGCAGTCGTCTTCCATGCTGGAAGCGAACCGCACCATCCAGAATATCGCCGGCCAGACCAACCTGCTGGCCATGAATGCGGCGATTGAAGCGGCGCACGCCGGAGACGCCGGAAAAGGCTTTTCGGTGGTGGCCGATGAAATCCGGAAGCTGGCGGAAAGTTCCGCCGCAGAAGCAAAAAAAATCGGCCGCGAACTGGATTCCATCCAAAAGGGAATTACGCAAATTGTCCAGGAGTCGGAACAATCCGAAGCGGCGGCGCATTCCGTCTCCGGGCGGATTTCTTCCACCGGCGAACTGGTCGCCCAAATCCGGCAGGCCATGGCGGAACAAAACACCGGTTCCCGGCAGATTCTGGACGCGCTCCGGGTGATGAATGACAGTACCGAAGAAGTCCGCGGTTCGGCAGACGAGATGACCAAAGGCGGCGAAGAGATTTTGCGGGAATCCGGCGCGCTGCAGGAATCCATGGGAGGAATTGAAAGCGCCGTGGAAAAAATGAACGGCGGCACCGGCAGTATCAACGCTACGGCATCCCGGCTGAAAGAAACGGCAGAAACCCTTGCGGAGTCCATCGGAAACATCGGAAGACAAATCGGCCTGTTCAAAGTCTGAGCGGATTCCGGGGCCGGCCACAAGCACAATACGGAAAACAGAAAATAAAAGGAGTAAAAACATGAAACAGAGTCTCGGCGCGAATCCCTGCATTTATCCCCAGCCGGTGCTGATTGTCGCAACGTTCAACGCGGACGGAACGGCCAACGCCATGAATGCAGCTTGGGGAGGCGTGTGCGACTACAAGAAAATTTCGCTGATCCTGGACAAAGGGCACAAGACCGTGAAAAACCTGCTGGAACGCAAAGCCTTTACGGTGAGCATCGCGGACGTCCCGCATGTGGTGCAGGCGGATTATCTGGGCCTGGTTTCCGGAAATACGGAAAGCGACAAAGTGACGAAAGCCGGTTTAACGTGGACAAAAAGCGGAACGGTGGACGCGCCGGTTATTGCGGAATTTCCGCTGACGCTGGAATGTACGCTGGAAAGTTACGACGAAAGTACCGAACGCGCAACCGCCGCCGTGGTCAATACGCTGGCGGACAGCGCCATCCTCACGGAAGGAAAAATCGATTTGCAGAAATTCCGGCCGCTTACGTTCGACCCCGTAAACCACGACTATGTCGCGCTGGGCGGAAAAGCAGGAAAGGCGTTCCATGACGGGAAAGCCCTGATGCAGTAAAATGCAGCGCTGTCCTTCCGGCGGAAGCGTTTTCACCGGAAGGGCGCTTGTTTTTCCGGTTCCGGGCGGCGGCGTATTTTCCGGTCCGGACGTTTTTCCCAATTCAGCAAAAGGGCGGAGTGTACAATCACCAGCACGGATCCGGCGTTGTGTACCAGCGCGCCGGTGACCGGATTCAGCACGCCGGAAGCAGCCAGCGCGACTGCCGCGAAATTCAAGGCCATGGAAAACGTCAAATTGATTTTGATGACCCTCATCATGCGGCGGGCCAGACGGAGAAGATGCGGCAGTCCGCGGATTTCATCGTTCACCAGCGCGATGTCCGCAGCTTCAACCGCCAGATCGCTGCCGCACGCACCCATGGCAATCCCGACAAAGGCTTTTTTCAGGGCGGGCGCATCATTCACGCCGTCGCCGACCATGCAGACCGGAGATCCCCGCATGGCGGACTCTTCCATAAACTTCATTTTATCTTCCGGGCGGCAATCCGCGCGGACTTCCCCGATATGAACTTTTCCGGCAATTTCCTGCGCGGCGGCGGCAGTGTCGCCGGTTAAAAGTACCGGAGAGATTCCCGTTTCCCGGATACAGGCTACGGTTTCTTCCGCATCCGGGCGGAGTGTGTCGGACAGTGCCAGAAAGCCGATTACGGCTCCGTCACGGGCAACGAAAATACCGGCGTACCCTTTTGCAGCGGATTCCCCGGCGGCGCGCAGACAGGCGGCGGGAACCGGGATATTCTGTTCCGCAAACAGGGCGGCGTTTCCGGCAAGAATCCCGCTTCCTGCAACCACAGCGTACAAACCTTTTCCGGGGAGGATGCGGCAGCTTTCTACAGGCAGCAGTTTTTCTTCCGGATGCGCGACGCGCCAGCCGGCCGTGACTGCCTTGCCCAGCGGATGCTCGGATCCGGATTCTGCGGAAGCAGCAAGACGGAAAAGCGTTTCCCCGGAAACGCCTTCTGCGGGCTCCACCGCCGCGACGTGCAGGCGGCCAAAGGTCAGCGTGCCGGTTTTGTCAAAAGCCACGGCACGGACCTTTGCCAGCCGCTCCAGCGCATCGCCCTCCCGGACCAGAAAACCACGGCGGGTGCTGTTGCCGATTGCAGCCATCACGGCGGTAGGCGTGGCCAAGACCAGTGAACACGGACAGAAGACCACCAGAACGGTCACGGCACGGAGTATCTGGCCGGAAAAAATCCACGTCAGCGCCGCGGCAGCCAGCGCGCCTGCAACAATCCACGTCGCCCAGCGGTCCGCCATCCGCACAATTTTTGCCTTACCCGCATCGGCGGACTGTACCAGACGGATCATCCGCTGTACAGAGCTGTCTTCCCCGACCTTGACGGCCCGCATCGTAAACGCGCCGAAACGGTTCACAGCACCGCTGTCCACTGCGTCGCCGGGCGTTTTATCCGCCGGAAGCGACTCCCCGGTAATCACGGACTGATCCACCGACGTCGAACCGGATACAATCACGCCGTCCACAGGAACCGTCTCGCCGGGAAGCACGCGCAGAATATCGCCGGCTGCAACCTGCTCCACCGGAACCAGGGTTTCCGTCCGGCCGTCTTCTCCAATCCGGCGGGCAGTACGCGGCGTCAGGCGTACCAGCTTTTCGATTCCTGCACGGGCCTTTGCCACGGTTAAATCCTCCAGCAATGCGCCCAGCTGCATGATGAGCGCCACTTCCCCGGCGGCAAAAATTTCACCGAGAACCAGCGAGGCGGCAAGCGCCAGGGAAACCAGGACGTCGGCTTTGATATCGAAAGAGGTAACCAGACCGGTAACGGCGCCGCACACAATCGGAACCCCGCAGAGCACAACGGCAATCCAGGCCGGATCCACGGAAAACGGACGGAAACCTGCAAGACTGGCCGCAAGAGCGGCAGCGGAAACCGCCAGCAGGCTGACGTCTTTTTTTACGCCGCCCCATTCCAACAGGGATTCCAGCCGTGAAAGAAAACGGTGTGAATTTTTCATATACCAATACCTATATGGGTATAATATAAGTACCTTCCGGTTCTGTCAACCGGAACCGGATTCCATTTCATTTCATGTTGGCAAAACGTTCAATTGCTTTCGTGAAGTTGGCAATTGTCTTGTCCGCATCGCCGTGCGCAATGCCGTCACGCACACAATGATTCAGGTGTCCTTCCAACACTACCTGCCCTGCCCGGTGCAGCGCAGACTTGGCGGCATTCATCAGCGAAAGAATATCTTCGCACGGCACGTCTTCTTCGATCATGCGGTCGATAGCCTGTACCTGCCCGATAATTTTCCGCAGACGCCGGTGCAGGCTTACCGCATCAATACACTGCTTCATCCGGATACCGTCCTTTTTCCCGTGCCGCCGGGCTTTCCGCAGGGAACCGGGCCGCCCAACGCCCGGGAAAAGAAAGCGGCAATTTCTTCCCATACGGAATCCTGAAAAAACCGGAGGTCGGCGTGACCGGCGTCTCCGATTTCCACAAGCGTAACGTCTGCGCCGGCCTGTTCCAGCGCATCATGCAGGGCAAGCCCCTGTCCGAACGGGACGACGGTATCCGCATTGCCATGCAAAATCAAAAACGGCGGCGCGCCGGAAGAGACCGCAAAAACCGGACTTGCCTGCCGTGCGGCTTCTTCCGTTCCGCCGGGCATATCTCCCAAAAGCAGCAATTCCGGGGAAACAGAAGCCGTCCGGCTGTCTGCACGCAAAAATGCAGAAAAATCCGACGGCGGATACCAGACGCAGGCCGCGCGTACCGGTTCCGCATCCGGGGAAGCCGGATCCGCCGTCAGTGCAGCCATGGATGCAAGATGGCCGCCGGCAGATTCCCCCATCACGCCGATCCGGGACGGATCCAGATTATAGCGCGCGGATTCGCGCCGCAGCCAGCGTAAAGCCGCCCGGATGTCTTCCAGTGCAGCCGGCCAGGGCGCAAGATTGCTGGTCCGGTATTCGGCGCTTGCTACCGTAAATCCGCAGCGCGCAAGGGAAGCCAGATAAGCGAGATGCGCCGACCGGTCCATATCGAGCCACGCCCCGCCGCAAATCCACAGCACGCCGGGATAACGGAGCGCAACGGCGTCCGGATTCCGCGGCGTCTCGGGATACAGAATGTCCATCCGGAGATCGCGGCGGACATGCCCGAACCAGCCGTCCGTCTGGGTAAACGTCACGCCGCAAACCGCTGTCACCTGCGGGCGGACGGGATTGACCGTCATTTTCTTTTTCATGCCTGTTCCTCCGCGGCAGATTCCGCATCCCGGCTGATTGCCTGCACATACATAGTCTGCACTTCTCCTGTCGGTTTCCAGAAAATATCCCGGAGCACATGGTGAAAAACAAAACCGCATTTTTCCTGCACCCGCCGGGAACCGTGATTGCCCGCAAAATACGCGCACCAAATCCGCGAAAGGCCGCGCCGGGAAAATCCGTACCGGACAACCGCCCGCAGCGCCTCGGACATCCAGCCCTGCCCCCAAAACGGCACGCCCAGCCAAAAACCGATTTCCCCTTCATCCGGAGCGAGGGGAACGTTGGCATCCGGCCCGTACATGATATTGATACAACCGCACGGGAATCCTCTGCTTTTGGGCACGATGGCGAAAGTATCCGGCGCAGAAAACACTTCCCGGATTACGCGCAGACTTTCCGCCTCACTGCAATGCGGACGCCAGCCGGCCGCTTTCCCCACCGCGGGCTCCCGGGCAAACGCATATAAATTTGCGGCGTCCGTTTCGCGCCAGGGCCGCAAAAGCAGCCGTTCCGTCTCCAGCTCCATTTCTTCTCCTTGGTTTGCCGCTGCCCGCCGCTTTGATTCCGCGCGGAAAGACAGTCCGGAAAATCGTACCACAGGGAAAGCGGGAAAGCAAGGGCGCATTTCCCCTGAAAAAAACAAAAAAAATGCAGGAAAGCTCTTGATTCTTTTTATAGAAACAGATAGAATGTTTCTATAAACAATAACAAAAGGAGGACGCCATGCGCGGCAAAGAAATTCCCTACAAAATTTACCTTTCCGAAGAGGAAATGCCCCGGTATTGGTACAATGTGCGGGCGGACATGAAAAACAAACCTGCGCCGTTGTTGGATCCGGGTACGCACGAACCCATGACGGCCGCCGGACTGGAGCAAGTGTTCTGCACCGAGCTGGTAAAACAGGAACTGGACAATGACAACCGCGAAATTCCCATTCCGCAGGAGATACTCGACTTTTATAAGATGTACCGCCCGTCTCCCCTGGTGCGCGCATACTGCCTGGAAAAGAAACTCGGTACGCCGGCAAAGATTTACTATAAATTTGAAGGCAATAACACCAGCGGCAGCCACAAACTCAACTCCGCCATTGCCCAGGCTTATTACGCCAAAGAACAGGGCCTGAAAGGCGTTACGACGGAAACCGGCGCCGGACAGTGGGGAACAGCGCTTTCCATGGCCTGCGCATACCTCGGGCTGGACTGCAGGGTGTTTATGGTCAAATGCTCCTACGAGCAGAAGCCGTTCCGGCGGGAAGTGATGCGCACCTACGGCGCGGAAGTTACGCCTTCTCCGTCGGATCAGACAGAAGTCGGACGCAAGATGCTCGCCGAATTTCCCGGCACATCGGGAAGCCTGGGCTGCGCCATTTCGGAAGCGGTGGAAGCGGCGGTCACGCATCCGGGATACCGCTATGTGCTGGGCAGCGTGCTTTCGCAGGTTCTGCTGCACCAGTCCGTCATCGGGATGGAATGCAAAACCGCGATGGACAAATACGGAATCAAGCCCGACGTGATTATCGGCTGCGCAGGAGGCGGTTCCAATCTGGGCGGACTGATTTCGCCGTTTATGGGGCAAAAGCTGCGCGGCGAAGCAGATTACCGGTTTGTCGCCGTGGAACCCGCGTCCTGTCCCAGCCTGACGCGCGGCGTATTCGCCTATGATTTCTGCGACACCGGCAAAGTCTGCCCGCTGGCAAAAATGTACACGCTCGGTTCTTCGTTTATGCCTTCCGCCAACCATGCCGGAGGCTTGCGTTACCACGGTATGAGCGCAGTGCTTTCCCAACTGTACCACGACGGATACATGGAAGCCGTATCGGCGGAACAGACTGCCGTGTTCAGCGCGGCCGAAACCTTCGCGCGCGTGGAAGGAATTCTGCCTGCGCCGGAATCCAGCCACGCCATCAAGGCAGCCATCGACGAAGCCCTGCGCTGCAAGGAAACCGGCAGGGAAGAAACCATCCTGTTCGGTCTGACGGGAACCGGTTATTTTGACATGTACGCTTATCAGGCTTACAACGACGGAAAAATGACGGACTACATTCCCACAGACGCCGATCTGCAAAAAGGGCTGGACGGAATCCCGCGTTTTCCCGGCAACGAATTCTGATCCGGGGGAACCTGTCCTGCAAGCCTGCGCCCGTCTCTGCCCGGAGGCGGGCGCTTTTTTATGCACAGGGAAAGCGTATGTTCCCGGAAATCCGCGCGTGATACGCGGCGGCGCTCAGGGAGCCTACAAAACCCCGCGTTCCACAAATACGGACATAATGGCGGAAAGTACCTGAACGTCCAGAAAATCCGCCTCGGCGGATACGGCGGCCTGCAATTCTGCCCAATCTTCGGGGGAAAAATCCATTTCCGCCCCGAATCCGCCGCAAAACAAAGCGAGAACACGGCCGGCCCAGGATGCCGCTTCTTCCCGGTCCGGTTCCGCTGTATCCGGGGAAAGCAGGACCGGCCCGTATTTCCCTTTCCAAAAACCGGCTGTCTCCCGCGCAAGATCGTCCGTGATACCGGGACAGCGGGCAAGCTCCTCTGCGAAAAGGGCAGAAAGCCGGTCAAACGATTCCCGCAGCGACGCCGGATTCCGCCGGTCCGCGGCACGGATTATCCGCCCGGCGTCTGAAAAAAATTTATCAAGCGCATTCATCCGGGAAAGAATAGCAGATAACTTGAAAGATTCCCAGAGGAAAGGTATCTTTACCGCGGAGGAATTTTATGACGGACTGGCTGGAGCAGGCTGTTTTTTATGAAATATATCCGCAGTCTTTTCAGGATTCAAACGCGGACGGAATCGGCGACATCCCGGGAATCATCCGGCGGCTGGATTACATCCGCGGTCTGGGATGCAATGCGGTTTGGCTCAATCCCTGTTTTCTTTCCCCGTTTAACGATGCCGGTTACGACGTGGCGGATTATTATACCGTAGCGCCGCGGTACGGTACAAACGAAGATTTACGGCAGCTGTTTGCGGAAGCGCACCGGAGGGAAATGCACGTACTGTTGGATCTGGTGCCCGGACACACGTCGGTAGAACACCCTTGGTTCCGCGAATCCATGAAGCCGGAAAAAAATGAATACAGCGGCCGGTATATCTGGACGGACAATATTTGGACGCCTGTGCCGGGTATGCATACGCTGCGCGGAATTTCCGCCCGCGACGGATCCTGCATCCTCAATTTTTTCTCTTCCCAGCCGGCGTTGAATTACGGATTCCTGCATCCGGAAGAACCCTGGCAGGATGCGGCCGGTTCCCCGGCGGCGGAAGCCACGCGGAAAGAAATGGAAAACGTTATGCGCTTCTGGCTGCAATGCGGCTGCGACGGATTCCGCGTGGATATGGCCGGTTCCCTCGTGAAAAACGATCCGGATGGGGAAGGTACCATTGCGCTCTGGCAGAAAATCCGGAAATTTCTGGACCGCGAATTTCCGCAGGCGGTATTGGTTTCCGAATGGGGGGAACCGGAAAAATCCCTGGCCGGCGGATTCCACATGGACTTCCTGCTGCATTTCGGACCGTCGCATTACAACGATTTATTCCGCTGCGAGCATCCGTTTTTTTCCAAAGAGGGAAAAGGCGACGCCAGCGCATTTGTAGAAAAATACTGTGAAAGCCGCCGCAAGGCGCCGCAAGGGTTAATCTGCATTCCTTCCGGAAACCACGACATGAAGCGGCTGTCCCGCCAGCTTACGCCGGAAGAAATGAAAACCGCGTTTGCTTTCCTGCTTTCGATGCCCGGCGCGCCGTTCATTTATTACGGGGATGAAATCGGCATGCGCTATCTGGAAGGGCTGGTTTCGGTGGAAGGCGGCTACGACCGTACCGGATCGCGCAGTCCGATGCAGTGGGACAGCGGGCCGAACGCCGGATTCAGCTCCGCTTCACCGGAAAAACTGTACATCCGGCAGGACGAAGATCCGGACCGGCCGACCGTGGCCGGACAACAGGCAGATCCGGACTCCCTGTACCGGACCGTGCAGGATTTGATCGCCTTCCGCAGACAGCATCCGGCGCTGGGCGCCAGCGGGAAAATCGAATTCGTGTATGCGGAAAAAAATGCGTATCCCCTCGCCTACGTGCGGGAAAAAGACGGGGAAAAAATCCTCGCCGTGCTGAATCCGGCTGCCCGTGCGGCGGAATTCCGGCCGGCTTGTCTGGCGGCGGAAGGTTCTCCGGCAGAACTGCTGTTTGCGCTTGGCGGGGGCGGCAGCGTCTCCGGCGGTCTTGTCTCCATGCAGCCGTGTTCGGCTGCCTTCTTCCGCCTGTGACACGCACAGTTCCGCCCCGCTGTAAAGCCTGCGCACGCTGCGACGGCCGGGGATGCCCCGGAGAACTGCCCGGCATGGGCGGCGTCCGCAGCAACGCCAATTTCCGGCGGAATTTCGACGCCTGGGAAAACGCCGCCGCTTCATGCGGAAACGGAAATGCGCCGCTGCCTGCACTCCGGCTGGCTCCCATGACCGGCGGCGTGGAAAATGTAGGATACCGTTCGGAACGGGATTTTTACTTTGACCTGATCGGCGCCTGTCTGGAAGCAGGCGTCGAACCCGCAGTCGGGGACGGCGTGCCGGATGAAAAACTCCGCTACGGTTTGGAAGCGCTGGCGCATTACCGTGCAAAAGGCGGCGTATTTTTAAAACCGTATGCGGATGCGGAAATCCTGCGGCGGATGGAAGAAGCCGCCCCGCAGGCGCTGTATTTCGGCGTAGACATTGACGCCTGGAATATCGTCACCATGCGCGGGCTGGCCCGGCTGGAGAAAAAAAACGCAGCTTCCCTGCAAAAACTCAAACAGCAGGCCAACGCTGCCGGACTCCCTTTTGCCGTCAAAGGCATTTTCCTGCCGGAAGAAACCGGGCTTGCTGAAGAAGTCCGGCCGGATATTCTCGTTGTTTCCAACCACGGCGGCCGCGTGGAAACCAGGGACGGATCTACGGCGGAATTCCTTGCCGCATACGGTCCGCGCCTTGCGCCGTTTTGCGGCGAAATCTGGGTTGACGGCGGAATCCGCACATTCCGGCACCGCCAAGCCGCAGGAGCGTTGGGCGCAGCATCCGTTCTGGTCGGGCGGCCGTTCGCCATTTCCCTGCTGTTCTGCGGTGCGGAAGGCGTCCGGGAAACCGCCCGGATGCTCCGGGGAGAAACGGAGGGAAACCCATGGCTTTTCAGGAATTGACGGCGCGGGACATCCGCACGCTCATGAAACGGCTGGCAAAAGCCTGTCCGGAACCAAAAACGGAATTGTACAGCGTAAACCACTACACGCTTCTGGTGGCGGTGATGCTTTCCGCCCAAATGACGGACAAAGGCGTCAACAAAGCCACCGGAGCGCTGTTTTCCGTTGCCGACACGCCGCAAAAAATGCTCGCACTCGGGGAAGAAAAACTGAAGGAGTACATCCGCTCCGTCAATCTGTATCCCACAAAAGCAAAGCGGATTCTCGAAACATCCAAAATCCTGCTGGAACGTTTCGGCGGGGAAGTTCCGGCAGACCGGGATGCGCTGGAAAGCCTGCCCGGCGTTGGACGGAAAACCGCCAACGTCATCCTGAACTGCGCGTTCGGACAGGCCGTCATGCCGGTGGACACACATATTCTCCGCGTTTCCCGCCGGCTGGGATTAAGCCGGCACACAACGCCGCGGGGCGTGGAAGAAGACTTGATGCAAAAAATCCCGGAAGAATATCTCCGGGACGCGCACCACCTCCTGCTCCTGCACGGACGCTATGTGTGCAAAGCGCGGAATCCGCAATGCGCAAACTGCGTTGCGGCGGACATTTGTCCGAAAAATCCGGATGCCGGCAGCGGGCAGCCGCAGTAAAACGCCTGCACGGACAACCGCAAGTAACAGCCGCAGCAGCCGGGGAATCAGCTGCCGGCCAGATTCCGTACCCAGCGTTCTTTCCGCAGCTGCCAGGCGGCGATTCCTGTCTTGACGAAATCCGTCAGCTTGACGATGGCGTACATTTCCACCGGACCGAGCCCGGTAAAAATCACCAGCAGGAAAATCCCCGGCAGGAAAAGTACGCTGTTCACGCAGAGATCCACCCACGCGCCCATGACGGCGTCCCCGCCGGAACGGGCAACGGCAAACTGGGCATTCAGATATGCCCAAACCGGAAGATACACGCTGATCACAAAAATCATATTCCGGCACACAACCTGCGCAGGACCGGACAAATTGCCGAACACGAAAGGAATCAAAACCGTGGAACAGGATGCAAGCGCGCAAAGTCCGAGTCCGAACAGGAAACTCCCGTTAAGCATCCATTCCGCTTCACGCTTTGCCTCTTCCAGTTCTCCCCGCCCGAGCCGGCCGCCAATCAATACCCCGGTAGCCGTATGTATGCCGTTGAACGACATGAACACATTGGCAATCGCCCATGCCCCGGAAAGGCCGGCCACAATTTCCGCGCCGCCGCGGCCGTAATACACGGCTGTCATGACCATCTCCGTCGCCGCCCAGGAAATTTCCGTGACCAGGATCAGTGCGGATTTACGGAGTATCGAAGCAAACAGCCGGAAACGGATCCGCAGCAAATCCCGCAGGCGGAATAAAAATCCCGGCCGGATTTTCCGGACATAAACGGCAAACAAAACGAGTTCCGTTACGCGGGCAATTCCCGTGGCAACCGCCGCACCTTCTATTTCCAGCCGCGGCGCGCCAAGGTTTCCGTAAATAAGCACCCAGTTAAAAAACGTATTAACCAGCGTAGCCGCCACTGAAATCAAAAGCGGCGCAACCACCCGTCCGGTCTCCCGCAAAGAAGAAGACAATGCCGTGGAAAGCACAATCGGGAGAAAAGTCACCGTAATCAGCCGGAAATACGGCACGCCTTCCCGCACGATAGCTTCCCGCTGCACATTCCGGTTGAGCAGGACAGACAGCAGCTCCTCCGGGAACAAAAGGGAAAGCACAGCCATCCCGGCGGCAAGCAGCGTACCGGTAAAAATCTTGAAGCGCAAAACCTGCCCCATTCCTTCCCGGTTGCTGCAGCCGTTGAATTGCGACATGAAAATCCCGCCGGCAAGCATCATGGTATTGAGCAGGACAAAAAAGAAAAACATGAACTGGTTTGTCACGTTGACGCCGCTCATTTTCAAATCGCCCAGCCCTGCAACCATAAAATTGTCCACCAGCGATACCAGATTCTGAATCAGCGTCTGTAAGGTGACGGGAACTGCAATGGCTGCCGCTTTTTTGTAAAACGAAGCCGGCCCGAGAAGCGCGTGTCTGTGCATCATGCTGTCCTCCGTCAGTTTTTTTCCGTAAGGGAATCCGGAGCGGGGTTCCCGCCGTCACGGTCAAGCGGCAAAATCAGAATCCGGGAACCGCGCGCAGGATCCATCCGCCGCACCCGCTCTTCCGGCAGCCGCTCCGGGCCGGCCGCGCGGAACCCGAAACGTTCAAACCAGTCGGCTGTCTGTGTGGTCAGTACGAAAACAAAAGCGCGGCCGTCTCCGCGCGCTTTGGCAATCAGACGCCGCATCAGCGCCGGGCCGATACCGGAATTGGCGCAGGAATCATCCACGGCAACGGCGGCGATTTCCGCACAATTGCAGCCGGGATACGGTTTCAATTCCGCACAGGCGCGGATACCGCCGTCGATTTCGTACACGGTAAACCAAGGCGCCTGCCCTTTCACTTCTTCTTCGGAACGGGGAAGCAAAATTCCGCTTTGGATAAACGGATGCATCAGCGAAAGTACGGCGGGAACATCTGCCGCCGTCATTGTCCGGAAGCGGCTGTAGTCGCTGCGGAAAATCATCGTGCCGGATCCGGTTTCGGAGAAAATCTCGCCGGGAACCGCGCCGTCCTCTGCTCCGTTCAAAATATGCGCGCGGGTTACGCCGCCGAGACAGGCTTCCCGGCATTTGCGCAGCAAAAAGGCTGTGCGCGCATTTTTGGCGGTATAACGCACATCTTCCCGGCCGCCGTCCGCGGCAGTCCCGCTGTCCAGAACCTGCGCCAGTCCGTTGTCCGCCAAAAAGGGTTCCACATCATCCAGCGGGATCGACGCGATGCGGTTATCCTGTGAAATGACGGCGCTTTCCGGCGCGCGCAATTCATCCGCACGCAGAACCAGACCGTCTTCCAAAAAGAAGAGTTTGGATGCATGGAGCACACGCGCGGTTTCCACTGCCAAATCGACGGAAGAAAGATTATAAGCCCGCCCCACTGCCGTCCAACCCACGCAGGGAAGAATCGGCAGGAAGCCGTCGTCAATCACCCGCTCCAAACTGGTTTTATCTATCCGCGTGATTTTCCCGGCGCTGCCAAAATCCGTGCCGTCCACCACACCCATCCCGCGCGCCGATACCCAGTTGCCCACTACGCCGTGCAGGCGTTCGGCAGCCAGTCTGGACATCACGCGGTCGGAAACATCAAACGCCGCCATTTTAATCAAATCCATGCCGCCGCCGTCCGTAATCCGCATTCCCTGCACAAACCGCCACGGCACATGGTATGTTTCCAGTACGCGGGAAATGCACAGTTTGGCGCCGGGAACAATCACAATACGGATACCGGCTTCGGACAAAAGCCCAAGATCCTGCATATGTCCGGCAAACAGCGGCGAGTCCAAAAGCGCATCGTCCAGATGAATCACCACCGTGGAACCCCGGAATTGCCGCAGGTAGCGGATTACATCCCGGATCAATTCAGTTTTTGTCATATCCTTCCGTCATCCTCCGCATGAAGCCAGCCGAAACAAGCGCGCAAAACGCTTACAAAAACAGAATTCCGGCCACAGCGCCCATCACAATCAAAACCAGCGGATGCACTTTTCCCGTAGCGTAAACCACCGCCGCACAGACAGCCATAATCATCCGCGCGGGCGGAAAAAGCAGCTGCAACGGCCGCAACAAGCCGGAAATTCCCGCTCCGGAAAACAACGCGCCGAATCCGCCTGCCGCTTCAGCCGCGGACGTAAACGCCGGGACGTCGGCCAGAGCCAGTGAAATTACCTGCCAAACCGCATAGGCGATCATGCCGCAGCTTCCGGCGCGCAGACCGTAAAAAACGGAACGGCCCAGCGGCTTTTCCTGGAATTTACCGAAAAAGCGGGCAATGACGACGATGCATACCAAAGACGGCAGAACGGTTCCCACCGTGGTAACAAGCGCGCCGGCGATCCCGAACATCTTATAGCCGACGTACGTCGCCATATTGATCCCGACCGGGCCGGGCGTGGATTCCGAAATGGCAATCATATCGATGAACTCTTCCGCAGAAATGATGCCCGGTTCGACCAGCTGCTGCTGCATCAGGCTGATGGCAACCAGTCCGCCGCCAATCGTAAAAGCCCCGACATACACAAAAATCCAAAAAAGATGCAGCAGCGTCATTTTCCGTCCTCCGATGACCCGGCGGTTTCCCCGGCGCCGGATTCCGCCTGTTTTGCCGCAGCTTCCGCTGCCGCCTTCATCTTTTTATATTGCACGAGAATTCCGGCGGCGGAAGAAGCCAGCACAATGCACACGCCCTGCACGTCAAAAACCAGCATGAGCAAAAACGAGAGCACCGTAATGGCAACGGTCACCGCGTCCACGCAGGACTTTTTCGCAATTTTAATCAGGGAACCGGTAATCAGTACAGAGACGCTGACATTGATGCCGTCCAACGCTTTGCCGATCCATTCGATGTGGGCAAAATTGTCGAAAAAGGCCGCGATAACCGTGATGACAATCAGCGCCGGACAAACTACGCCGGCTGTTGCGGCAACCGCGCCGGAAATTCCGCGGCGGACGTATCCGGTGAACGTAGCCACATTCACCGCGATGATACCCGGCGTGGACTGCCCGATCGCGTAATAGTCGTACAACTGGGTCTGTGTGATCCATTTCCGCTTGTCCACCACTTCGCGTTCCAAAACGGGAAGCATGGCCAACCCGCCGCCGAATGTTCCCGCGCCGATTTTAAAAAAGGCGGTAAAAAGCTGAAGTAATTCTTTCAGGATAGGCATGATTTATTATAGAAAATTTACGGGATTTGCGGTAGTATGCAAGGGATTTCAGAAAATAAAAACCGGACAGACAGGAGGCGGCATGGAACCAACGGTTTACCGGCTGTTCGTGGAACGGAAGGAAGGATTCCGCAGCGAAGCAGAGCGGATCTTCTCCGAAATGAAGGAATTCCTCAAAATTGAACACCTTACCGGCGTGCGTTTTTTGAACCGGTACGATGTGCAGGGATTGTCTGAAACAGACTTCCGGCGGGCGGCTTTTCAGATTTTTGCCGACCCGCGGACGGATCTTGTATTCTTCCCGGAATTTCCGCAGGAAACCGGGGAAACGGCGCTGGCCGTCGAATACCTGCCCGGGCAATACGACCAGCGTGCGGATTCCGCATCCCAATGCGCAGCCCTTCTGTGCGGCGCGGACGGCGTAACGGTACGGACGGCGCGGGTATATGTATTCCGGGGCGCGCTTTCTGCCGCTGAATTGGACAAAATCCGCGCCTATCTGATTAACCCGGTCGATTCCCGGGAAGCGGCCGCAGAAAAACCTTCCTCCCTTGTGATGGAAGCACGCCGCCCGGATGATATTCCGGAAATTGCCGGATTCACCGCGCTGGACGGAGCCGGCCTGGAAGAATTCCTGAAACAACGGATGCTGGCTATGGATTCCGCCGATCTCCGCTTTTTGCAGGAATATTTCCGCCAAAAGAAACGGAATCCTACAGAAACGGAACTGCGGGTTCTGGACACCTACTGGTCCGATCATTGCAGGCACACCACGTTCGGTACAGCGCTGGAAAAAATCACCGTGCCCGAAGGGCCGGCAAAGCGCGTTCTGGAGCGCGCCCTCCGTACCGCGCAGGAAGTCCGTACCGAGCTGGGAATCCCGCCGCAGCGCCCGGTTTCGCTGATGGAACTTGCCTGTTCCGGCGCAAAAGTGCTGAAAAAACGCGGGCTGGCGGACGACGTGGAAACATCCGCCGAAATCAACGCCTGTTCCGTGTTTATCCCGGTTTCCATTCTGGATGACGCCGGGAAGCAAACCGGAACGGAAGAATGGCTTTTGATGTTTAAAAACGAAACGCACAACCATCCCACGGAAATCGAACCGTTCGGCGGCGCAGCCACGTGCATCGGCGGCGCAATCCGCGATCCGCTTTCCGGACGGGCGTGGGTGTACCAGTCCATGCGGGTGACGGGAGCCGCAGATCCGACCGTACCCGTTTCCGCTGCAATTCCCGGCAAATTGCCGCAAAGCAAGCTGACACGGGAAGCTGCCGCCGGATTCAGCGCCTACGGAAACCAGATCGGCCTGACTACAGGCCAGGTAACGGAATATTATCATCCCGGATTCGCTGCCAAGCGCATGGAACTGGGCGCTGTCCTTGCAGCCGCGCCGGTTTCCGCCGTCCGCAGGGAAGAACCGGAAGCGGGCGACGTGGTGATTCTTGTCGGCGGCGGAACCGGCCGTGACGGAATCGGCGGCGCAACCGGTTCATCCAAAGCGCATACGGAAAAATCCGTGGAAACAGCCGGCGCGGAAGTCCAGAAAGGAAACGCGGTCGAAGAGCGGAAACTCCAGCGTCTGTTCCGCAACCGCCGCGCAGCCGCCATGATCCGCCGGTGCAACGATTTCGGTGCAGGCGGGGTCGCAGTCGCGGTCGGGGAACTTGCCCCCGGACTGGACATCGATCTGGACGCGGTACCGAAAAAATACGACGGACTGGACGGAACCGAACTGGCCATTTCAGAATCCCAGGAGCGGATGGCTGTTGTCG
>JADIMS010000054.1 GCA_017694555.1 Candidatus Avitreponema avistercoris | reverse complement strand
ATATCTGAAAGCACAATGCTTTCTGTTTTACCTTTTTCGATCGGAGCCTGAAGAGTGATTTTCCAATCTATCTGTGCAAAATCTTTCTCTATGCTTTTAAATTCGTAGAAATATTCCGTTCCGTCAGGAATTCCCTCTGCTTGCCAGTCCAGTTGATTCCATTGGTATCCGTCTAAAGCGGACTGAAGGGCTAGCAAGTTGAAATTGCCTGCGCCGGTAATCACGAAAGAAATTTTTACCGTATCCCCCGCGGATACCTGCACATTGCTGGACGTTTCCCTGACCAGTTGCAATGCGCCATTGCTGTGTTCATTTGCCGCGGCAATGCCTGCAACCGTAAGCGTTCCGCCGGTTGCCGCCGGTACGTTTGTTCCGCCCGCAGGCAGGAACGGATCTTCATCCGTTAATCCGCCCCCCCCCCATTGCCTGTGTCGCAGGAAGAAAACAAAACCGCCGTCAAAACGGCACACGCGAGCGCAAGAAACCTTTTTTTCATGTTGCACCTCTTTCAAAAAATATCAGGCATTCAGCCTGTAAAAAAACAGTAGCACCGCTTCCGGCAGCCATATATCAAAATATTGGCTTTTTTTGTACAGGATTTTCCGGAATCTGTATTTTTCCCGTGTTTTTGCAGGAAAATCCCGCAAAATGCCGGAGGAGTGCTATAATATCCGGAAGGACGTTATGGATGCCGGGGGAAAAGCAGGAAACGGATAAAAAGCTGTCGGAAAGCATATTCCGCAACCGGGAAACGGGCGTTTCCCATCTGCCTTATGAGCGGGAGCTCGCCTTTTACGACGCGGTGAAAAGCGGCGACGAGGAAGCCGTCAGGGCGCTTATGCTGCCGCTCAAGGACAGCAATCTGGGCGTCCTTTCCGACAATCCGGTCAGGAATTTGAAGTACCATCTGATTATCACGGTCGCCATGATTACGCGGTTTTGCATCGAAGCCGGGATGCCGGCGGAGAGCGCCTATACGCTGAGCGATATTTACATCAAGCAGGCGGACAGGCTTCAGTCCGAGGATGAAATCAGCGGGCTGCACAGGACGCTGGTGTTGGATTATACCGGAAGGATGAAGACCTTATACCGGGAGAACGCTTATTCAAAGCCGGTGACTATGGCGGTCAATTATATTGAGAAACATTTGCACGACAGGATTTCTTCCGCTGATTTGGCCGGGCATCTGGGCGTGAGCAAGTCTTATCTGTGCAGGCTGTTCAAAAAAGAAACGCACCGGACAATCGGCGCCTGCATCAAACAGGCGAAAGTAAAGGCGGCGGTCAATATGCTGCTGTACAGTGAAATGTCCCCGCTGGACATTGCCCTTGCCCTGTCTTTTTCCTCCCAAAGTTATTTCATCAAAGTGTTTAAGGAGGAAACCGGATACACGCCGGCGGACTACCGGAAGCGTTTTTTTTCCCGGCATTTTGACTGCCGCTGAAAAGGCGGGCTCCGGCTGTTGACGCGCAAACCCGCATAAATCATTGTATTATTCCTATTAGCGGGGAACAATACCGTCCCGGCCGGAGATATTTGCAGCAGGTTCCAATCCTTTTTGCAATAAAATTTCAAATTTTAATTCCACAATATCTTATATCTGTGTTTTAAAAATTGTTGATATGAAGGCGCTTTTATGATATAATATTTTCCGAACACAGTATCAATAAGCTGTGGTTTGAAAGTTGGTGAACAAATGGACAAAAAAGAAACCATAAAAAACATAATAAATAACAACGACGGCATTGCAAAAACCGCTGATTTTGTTGCCGAAGGACTTACCAACTATGATGTAGCCAGTCTATGCAAAGAGGGTTATCTTGAACGCATCAGACATGGTTATTACCAGCTCGCCGGACAGGAAGATATAAAGGAAGAACAGGTACTTGCCTCTCTCCTTCCCGAAAGCATCGTATGCGTGGAATCGGCGTTGTTTTATTATGGTTACAACGACTTTGCGCCCCGGCAATGGTCAATTGCCGTCCCCCGTACCTTCTCACGGACAAGGCTGCATATCGATTCTTTGACGGCAAAGGTATATTTTGTACAGCCTGCCCTGTTTGAAATCGGAAAAACAAGTGGGGATTTTAATGGAGTACAGCTTGCCGTTTATGATCGGGAACGCACCATTTGCGACTGTTTCAAATACCGCACAAAGCTGGACACCGAAATGTTCAATAAGGCGCTCAACGCCTATGCTGCTGATACAGAGAAAAACCTGTGCAATCTTTCGGGTTATGCAAAGAAAATGCAGGTTTATAAAAAACTGATGGATGTCATGGAGGTGCTGCTGGGTGGCTGATATTTCTGCTTCCGTGCTTGCACGGCTGAAACATAAGGCTGCTGAAAGCGGCAGGAGCTATCAGCTCTGTTTGCAGCTTTTTTGTCAGGAAGAATTTCTCCGCCGTTTGGAGAAATCCAAATATGCTGAAAATCTTGTGTTAAAAGGCGGGCTGTTTCTTTATTCTTTGACTGACTTTGACAGCCGGGTAACGGTGGATGTGGACTTTTTGCTTCGGCAGGTACCAAACACGCCGGAACAATTAAAGTCTCTTCTGGAAGAAATCATAACAGTTCCTACCGGCAATGATTTTGTAACCTTTGAGATTAAGGATGTTGCGCCTATTGCCGTCGCTAAAAAGTATGCGGGAATCGGTGCATCTATCGTTGCCCGTATCAAAAATACAAGAACACCGTTCAGTATTGACTTTGGCGTAGGAGATGTCATTGTTCCCAAACAGGAAAAACGCCAGATACCAACGCAGCTTCCAGATTTTGAATCACCGACGGTAAATACCTACTCTGTTGAAACCACCGTTGCAGAAAAACTCGACGCTATTTTGAGCCTGATGGAGTTTTCCAGCCGAATGAAGGACTATTACGATATTTATCATATCGCCAACAAGTTTGATTTTGATGGAGCAGTGCTTACTGAAGCACTGAAGAAAACCTTTTCAAACCGTGAACGCAGCTTCTCGCCGGAGCAATTCAAGCAGATCATGAGCTTTGCAGACGATTCTGCTATGCAGAAAAAGTGGAAAGCCTTTATCCGCAAGATCAATACCAAGACGGACGATTACAGTACCGTTTTGAAAACAATACAGAATTTTCTTGAACAGCCGTTTACGGCGGTAGCGGAAAATAAAACATTTACCGAGCGTTGGTCTGCTGCCAACAGCAAATGGCTTTAATTAGATGTGAGGTCTGCCGAAGACAGCTATCTTCTAATGCCCGTTACGATCGGCTTTTTTAACAAATAAAAAGCAACAGACCTTGGTATCCAACCTGCCGCTGAAAAGGCGGGCTCCGGCTGTTGGCGCGCCCTTCACCCGTTTACCGTTCTGCCGCCCCAGCCGCGGGAATGCGCCTTTTCCCGCGCGAGCGCCGCGTCAAAGTCTGCGCGCGGGTCGAAAAATTTGCAAAATAATCATTTTGAAGCCGGGAAAAGCATGGGCTGATCTCTATAAAATGAATCCTTGTATAAACGGCGCATCAATTTTGCTCTTGTTTGCATCCGGATGATTTTTTTTATATCGTAATAGTCAGCCATATATTCTGGAATAGATCCATACCAGCATATCATTTCAGGGTTTATCTTTTGTATAGCGTAAAGAATACCGTCTTGAAAAATTTCTTCATTTGTTACCGCTTGATGGGAAACAGCTACCGGACAGCCTTGCTCGATGTTATCAAAAGCATATTTGTATGTACTTTTATTTCCCCAAATTAAGGTCAAAATGACAGACAATCCCCGTGCTTGCCATAGAGATGCAATAATCCTTGCTTTTAAAATATTTGAAAGATTAAAACAAGAAAAACAATTTGCACTATCTACAGAAAAATCCGGACTGCATATTGCATAAAAATATTGGTGCCCGGCTTGCTTTGAAAAAGGATTTTGCAATAGCTGGTTTTGACGGGAATCGTGTATAAAATAATGTAGTATTCCGTTTTTCTCCGCATCGATATTTAATTTTTTTGCAAGTTTAATATCGTCTGCCGGAATAAAAATTTTACCGGACAGATTTAAATATTCCCGGTAAAAATAAGGAGGCTCATCTTTTCCAAGAAAAAAACGTGAAAAATCCATAACATCGTTTGCCGTTGTCTTCATTTCAGGAATGTCTCCATATTTTTTTTATTTGATTCTTATCTACGGGTTCCGGAAAAAGAAGCCGTGGAATCTTCCATATGTCGCAGCAATATTCCAGAATTGTGCGTTCATCGTTTTTTAAGCGGTAGGTAAAGACAAGTGCCGGTATATCCTGATAATCTTGCCGTGGTTCATCATCCCAGTCTGTCTTGTCTTTCAGCTTTGAATCGCTAAGATCCCGGTCGTAAATAACCCAGATTTGATTTTTGTTTGAATCAAAATCAAAAGTAATAAAGTATTCATGTCCCCGGTGAATAAATCCGTAATGCAAATTGAAAAAAATATTCGAGTATAGTTCTTGTAAACATGTTTCTTCCGGAATCCAGTCGGAATCCTGCGGATACAAATTTCTTTCCTGCATCAATATCTCCTCATATTTTCATTCTGTCGTGGTGTAAATCGTAAAACCGGAGTATGTTTTCTACTTTTGCTTTTTCTTTACCGGTCATTGGCCGTACAATTCCGCTGCGCAGGCTTGTTTCTTCCGGATTTAAAATATGAACATGCGGTTTCATTTTTTTTATCGAAAGTTCTCTAATGAAAAAAAAACAAAGGAGTTTTGCTTTCTCACTCTCACTTTTATCAGCTAATTTTATTTTTTAATAAAATCAGGTATCTTCATTCTAAAATAGTCCTCTATATTATTTTCTTGGTCCTAAAAACTTGTCCCCATTCAAATGAATCATATGATCCGGCATGTCTGCAATCCATACCTCTGTTTCCCAAGCGAGTGTTTCAGAAAATTTCTTAAAGGTCTTAAAATCAAGGAATGCAGTCACATAAATTTTATCCGCTGTAACGCCTTCTGTCATTTCTTCAATCTCTTTAATTCTCTTAGGGTCCATCGGGCCGACAGAAGTAACAGACTCGATAAAGTACAGCCAATTCTTTTCTTCGGAGTAGAGAACTACATCTGGCATTTTATCGTGAAGTGTAATTGCAAACCCCAGCTCTTTCAGCTTTTCTACATTCTTAACCAGATCTTTTTCCGTGGTATCCCCTACATAAAGGCACTCGGCATTAGGTGCAAATCGAGGTGCAAATTCCTCAATAATCGCCTTTTGCAGTTCATTGTGCTTGCCAGATGAGAAAGTAAAGTTCTCACCGTTAATACGGACAGGCATTTTTCTCATCATGCGCTTAGACGCATACAGATCAATCAGAGTTTCATGAGATTGCAAAAATTTCTGTTTTTTTGATTCCCAATGCTCTGTTCCAAAGCAGCGAATAAGCGAGAGCATTTCATCGGTCAGACGATAGCGATAGTTCGGGCTATTGGTCGCTTTTCCATCATCCTCAATAAATGCAGCATTCCTAAAATGGTGCATGGCTTGTTTCCGAAAAGTCTCCCGGCTATTTTCCGCATAGGTAACGCCATAGTTTTCCTTCGTATACGCTATGACATCATGAATGCGAATCCAGCTATTTACGGCACTCGACCATTCATCGTCTTCTTTTATATCTGCCATAGCCAAAAGAACATAACAGCATAAATCCGCCTGCTGCTTAGCTGGCACTTGCAATTCTTTTAGTATCTCTCTTGCTTCCTCGATTTTGTTCATAAATGAAACCTCGTAAAATTTGATCGCATCCCGCTTCTGTCATATCACGGGATTTAATCAGCGCTTTACCCATTTGCTCTATGCTTTCCAGAGGCGGTACAGGCATAGAATTGATCTCTGTCGAATTGACTTGAGTCGAACCGTTTAGGATTCTGTAGTAACAATCATAAAGGGTAGAATTAAACAATACATATAGCCCGTAAACAATGCATTCCGATAATTCTTTTAAGCCGCCAATAAAATTAATTTTGTTTTGGGTACTGATTTTCGAATAATCAGGATATTTCCTTGCAAGATATACGCCGCACTGTAATCGCCGGTGTTCTTCTTTCGCAGTAAATCTTTTTACGAAAAGATAATTTGTATTCGGTTGCAACAGACCCGCTTGATTTGTAACGATATACTCGTTTTCTTTGCCAATAGGAAATATAACTTTTCCGTCTTGTATATGCTGTGAATAGAACAATGGAACAGCATGATCTTCCGGCACATCACGCAAGGCGTCTCTGTTTCTAAAATCAACAGTCAAGCCTGTTTTCATCTTTAATCCAATGTCCGGTAGTGTATTTGACCACCTGTTCAGCAGTTCAAGCGTTTCTACCTCTTGTTCATTCGTAACCAAATAAACATAATCATCTTCTCCTGAAACAACAGTGTTGTATGCTGCTTCAAAAGTTGTTTTACTGGAAAAGTCTTTGTTGCTTTGTGTTGTCGTAATAACGACATTTTCGGGAATGGTCGTTGTTTTTTTGACTTTAATAATCATAGTTTCCTGCAAGACGCTCTCATTTTCGAATACCTTATCCCGACTAACAAACAAGTGGATATGTTCTAAAATTCCGTCTTTCAAAAATTTCTGGCGAAATTTTTTGAAATATGCTCCCGAAGTCCAAGAGCGGGGAATGAT
Source organism: Candidatus Avitreponema avistercoris (assembly GCA_017694555.1). Taxonomy (GTDB): domain Bacteria; phylum Spirochaetota; class Spirochaetia; order Treponematales; family Treponemataceae; genus Avitreponema; species Avitreponema avistercoris. Next base: position 21,012 of record JADIMS010000054.1, on the reverse strand, counting down.
ATATACTAATTCGCTATTTGGACATAAATCAAACATTCCCATAGCAGCAAAAAGGAAATACAGATTGGGCGCGCCATAACAAATATCAGGCATTGCTTTAGCCTCTGGAGCGTCTTTTGCTATTTTCATATAAGGCGGATTACCGATTACCATATCATATTTAAGAGGATCGGGTTCAGCCCCAAGCATTCCATTGTATTCTAACATTCGACTCAAAATATAGTTATCTTCCCGTATTTCATAGTCAAGTTTTAATGTAGAATGCTGACAAACCCACTGAAGATTTGCTTGTAATAACTCAATGATTTGGGGATCGTTTTCGTAACATACCAAATGTATATGCCGTATCTGCGGTGATCTTTGTAATTTTTCGATTAGCGCAACAGACAATATGCCAGAGCCAGCACCGGCGTCAAGAATATGAAGCTGTTCTTTATTTACAGGCGCTTCAAATAACTCAGCCATAAATACAGCAGTTTCTTTGCTCGTAAAAAACTGTCCGTATTTTTTTCGCTGAGACTTCGGCATCTGTTCAATGTATTTCTTCGTCGTTTGAATGGCAAAATCAAGCAGGCTTATTTTCTTATCAGTTAGCAGTTTCCATAGTTTATCATGACTAACAGTCATTTCATTACCCCATTCATAATGATCAGTGCATTATAGCACAAATCAAGCAAAAATTTAAGTTTTACTTACGTTTGTATGAATAATTCTCAAATTAAATTAAGAATAGCGGGATGGCAAGTTAGCATTCTGCTATTCTGTTAATTGTAGGTCCGTTCTGTATTTATGATTTCAGTAGTCCGGCTGCTGACGCGCCCTTCACCCGCTTACCGTTCTGCCGCCCCAGCCGCGGGAATGCGCCTTTTCCCGCGCGAGCGCCGCGTCAAAGTCTGCGCGCGGGTCGCAGCGGCTTTCGATTTCTTTTGCGGCAGCATGGAGGCGGCGGATGCATGCGGATTTTTCCGTGTAGCCGAGCTTCGCTTTTTCCACTGCGTCGCCGAGAATGCGGATGCTTTCGTCGTAGATGCGCACGGGAACGGGGAAGGGATGGCCGTCTTTTCCGCCGTGGGCAAAACTGAATCGCGCCGGATCCCGGAAGCGGGAAGGCGTACCGTGGATAACTTCGCTTACCAGGCAAAGCGATTGCAGCGTGCGCGGACCCAATCCCGGCGTGAGCAAAAGGCTTTCAAAATCTCCGGGGCGGCTTCCGTGCGCAAGGGCAAGGACTGCGCCCAGCCGCTTTAAGTCCACATCCTGTGCGCGCACGTCATGGCGTTCCGGCATAACCGGATTCCGGTCAGACTGTGCGGCGGCGGGCAGCGTGCCGTCCTTTTCCAAGGCGTTCCGGATGAGCCGGATTTCTTTTTCAACAGACGCGGGCGGCTGTGCGGTTAACTCCAGCAGCGCCGAGCGGGTCGGCGCTGCGTCCCGGTCGGTCAGGTTCAGGATGCGTCCCAGGTTTTCCCCGGTAACGCCCGTGTGCGGTTCTTCGCAAAACGAACGCAGGTTGTGCGAACACCAATGGTAGCGCCGCGCTGTTTTCGATGCGGGATTCATGCCCTGCTGTACGACCGTCCATGCTCCGTCTGCGGAAACGATGAAGTTGTGCTGGTAAAGCTGGAACCCGTCCTGCACGGCGGTGTTGTCGGTTTTTGCACACAGGCGGCTTGCACGGATCAGCGCGTCCGCGTCCAGACCTGTGCGTTCCCCGAGCCATGCCAGTTCTTCCGGCGTCCGGCGGGAATATTTTCCGCGGCCGCCGCACACGCAAAGGCCGAATTCCCTGGCGCGCGGATTGACAGCCCGTTTGAGCGCATACAGCACGCTGGTGGTGATGCCGGAAGAATGCCAGTCCATGCCCAGCACCGCGCCGAAAGACTGGAACCACAGCGGGTCGGCAAGGCGGCGCAGGACTTCCTGTCTGCCGTAATGCAGCAACAGCGATTCCACAATCAGACCGCCGAGATTACGCATCCGGTCCGCCAGCCAGCGCGGTACGGTTCCTGTATGCAGCGGAAGATCCGCGTGTCCTGTGGATTTCACACCGTGCCTCCGTTTTCTGCGTTTTGTCCGGCGGACCGTGCGGCTTTACGGAAAGCCTGCGGGGATTTTCCGTATTTTTCCGCAAAGGCGCGGGTAAAGTAAGACGGGGAAGGGAATCCGCATTCGGCAGCCACGTCGATGATTTTCCGGCTGTTCCCGCCGTTTTCCGCGAGCATCCGCGCCGCCTCCGCAAGCCGGAATTCCTTAACGTAGCGGATAAAACTTACGCCTGCGGTTTCGCGGAACAATTTCATAAAATGGCTTTCCGAAAGTCCGGCAAGGCGCGCCGCTCCGGAAACGGTGATTTCCCGTGCGTAATTCTGCCGCACAAATGTGATGATTTTCTTGAGCCGGTCGCTGAATGCTTCCCCGGGAATCCGCGTGCCTTCCGCCGGGCGCGCTTCTTTTTTCAGCAGATGCATGACGGCGAAAAGGTCGCTTTTGATTTTGAATTCGAAATCCGCTGTGTGCCGGTTTTCGATCAAATCCAGAATATAAGGACGGAGTTCCGCGTTGCGTGCGTCTTCCGCAGGAATCCATACGGGCAGGACGGCTGAGCCGGTTTCGACCGGAAGGAAAAAGCTGCGGAAAATTTCTTCATGCGGATCCGGGCACAGAAGGCGGAAGCGGAAGAGGATCGTGAAATATTCCAGGCTTTCTTTTTCCAGCCGGGAAAATGCGTGTACAGCCTGCGGCGGAACCAGCGCAATGTCCCCGTCTGCAACGCTACGCGTTTCGCTTCCGACCCGGATGCGCGCCTTTCCCCGGACGGCAAAGATAATTTCCATTTCGTCATGCCAGTGGATCGGATAAAACGGAATGTAGCCGGGAATATTCCCCCGGTATACCGCATAAGGGAATGCAGGGGTTCCGTGCAGCTTTGCTTCATGCTGCGGGCTGTCAAACAAAGCGGCAGGCGCCGCGTTCTGTCCGTTCCGTTCCGTTCCCATCCGATTCATGCCGTTCCCCCTGGCGGAAGAAAACCGCTGTGCGCGCCGTTCAGGACAGCCGCTCGAATACCGGCATATAATCCAGCGGCGCATCCGCGCGGACGGTTTGTCCGCCGCGGAATGTTTCCCCGCCGGAAGTGAGTTTCCATTCCCCTTCAGGCAGATAAACTTCCCGCGAGAAGGCGTTCAGCTGCAGGACGGGCGCCACGAGGTATTTCCCGCCGAACATATACTGGTCCCGGAGTTCCCAGCATTTTCCGTCCTGCGGGAATTCGTAAAACATGGCGCGCAGGAGCGGGGAACCGTTTTCGTGCGCTTCGCGGTAAAGGCCGGAAATGTAGCCCCGCATCGATTCCCGGACGGCGAGGTATTTTTTCAGGATTGCGTATACTTCCCCGCCGTAACTCCACAGCTCGTTGGGATGTCCGGTGTGCAGGTAGCCTCCGCCGGAATTCCGCGTGTCCAGAGGCGGAATGTCGTGCGGGCCGCGGTCGCCGTGCATCCGCAGAACCGGGGAATACACCGCGAACTGGAACCAGCGCACGAGAAGCTGGCGGAAATCCGGATCCGACGCGTCTTCGGTCATAAAACCGCCGATGTCGCTTGTCCACCAGGGAATTCCCGCAAGCCCCATATTCAGCCCGCATTGTATTTGATCCGCCAGCGCTTCAAACGTGCTCGGAATGTCGCCGGACCAGATGACGTTGCCGTATTTCTGGGATCCGGCCCAGCCGCAGCGCACAAGATTCACCACGGGGCCGCCTGTCCGGCTCATTCCGTCAAAAAAGGCGCGGCTGTACAGCTGCGGATACAGATTGCTGTTGGTAAGCGCGGGGCCTGTGCAATAGCGGTAGTGTTCAAAATCGTACACGCCGTAATCCGGCTCGGAATTGTCCAGCCAGAATGCGTCGATGCCCGCGCTGCGGTAATTCCGGTCGCATACCTCCCATAGGTATGCCCGCGTTTCCGGGTTGAAAACGTCGAGTTCCACGCAGTCGCCCTGGTAATCGTAGGTCTGTGCCGCGCCGCGTTCCGTGCGGATGAGAAGCCCGCGTTCCGTAAGCGCGGCAAAATTTCCGTTGCGCCGGTCTACGGAAGGCCAGACCGAAACGAAAACCTTCGTGCCCATCGCGTGCAGTTCATCCGTCATGGCTTCCGGGTCGGGCCAATACGTGCGGTCGAATTTCCATTCGCCCTGTACCGTCCAGTGGAAAAAATCGATGATGATGGCGTCCAGCCGGATGCCTTCGCGTTTGTACCGGCGGGCGACTTCGAGTACTTCTTCCTGCGTGCGGTAACGGAGTTTGCACTGCCACAACCCCAGAAGCGAATCGGGGAAAATGTCTGCCCTTCCCGTGACCGCCGTGTAGTTTTCCAGGATTTCTTTCGGCGTTCCGGCGGCGGTAATCCAGTAATCCATTTCACGCGTGGAACGGGCGATCCATTCCGTGACGTTTTTGCCGAACGTTACCCGTCCCACGGCGGGGTTGTTCCACAGAAAACCGTAGCCAAGCGACGATATGGCGAAGGGAACGGAAACCTGCGAGTTCCTCTGCGCCAGCTCCAGCACGCATCCTTTCAGATTCAGGTACGGGTGCTGGTACTGTCCCATGCCGAAAATTTTTTCGCCGTCCCGGCTTTCAAATTTGACGTTGAGCGAATACTCGCTCGCGCCCGGAATTCCCTTCCATTCGCGGTTGACGAATTTCAGGCAGCGGCTTTCCTTGGAAACCGTGCCGTCGTACATGCGGTAATATTCGCGCAGGATTTCTTCCCCGTTTTTGCGGAAGGTGATGACGCCGGCAAAATTCACTTCCGCGGAAAGCGCGCCGTTTGTGACGGACGCCCGCGGTTTTTTGCTGCGGCTGCCGTCACCTTCGCGGAATTCTTCTTCCATAAAGCGGATTTGTGCGGACTGTGCCGGAATTTCTTCCGACAGCGCTCTCCGGTCTCCCGTGAACGTTCCCGCCATGACGGCGCGCACGCGCAGCGCGTCCTTGCCCCATGGTTCAATGCGCACGCGCTCGCCGTTATGCCGGAATTCCAGCGCCCCGTTTATTTCTTCAAACTGCATACTGCGCCCCCTCAGTCCTGTCTTTGCCTGCGCAAAGCATAGCACGGAATCCGCCGTTCCGCCAGTTGTATGCATACAAAACAGGAAAGGGCGGAATTTATAACGGCAGCATCATGTCAACGGATAAAAAAGTATATACCGCTTACTGAGCGCGTTGTAACACGCGCAGGCAGGGACGGAATGCGGAAGGAACCGCCGTTTTTTCCGCCAGCTCTGCCGGGGTGAGCCAGAGAAAGTCCGGGCTTTGCGCGCCGCATTCGATGCGGTAAACCGTCATGTGCCATTCGATGTGGGTGAATATGTGCGTGTAGCCGGTTTCCTGCCGGACGCTTTGCGGGGCAAGCCCGAGTTCCGCGGCGCGGGCGGCGGCTCCGGCAGCATCAGCCGTTCCGGGAAAGTTCGGGAATTCCCACAGCCCGTGCAGAAGTCCCGGCGCAGTCCGTTTGCGGACGGCCGTGCGGTTTTCCCGGCACAAAAGCAGGACGGTGCGCGCTTCGGTTTTCCGCGGTTTTTTTGCTTCCCGGACGGGGAATTCCGTCCAGGTTCTGTGTGCGCGTGCCAGGCAGAGTTCCGCCAGCGGGCAGACGCTGCATCCGGGCGTTCCTTTGGGCAGGCAGACGGTTTCGCCCAGTTCCATCAGCGCCTGTGTCAGCGTGCCGCATGAGCCGCAGCGGTACAGCCGCTTCAGGTCTTCCCGGATGCGCGTGCGGACGGCGGGTTTGTCCGTGCAGCCGCGCTCTTCCGTCAGGCGGGCATATACGCGCAGCACGTTTCCGTCTACGGCGGGCTCGGGGAGTTCCATGCAGATGGAGGCGATTGCGCCGGCCGTGTAGCCGCCTACGCCCGGCAGTGCGCGGATTTCTTCATAGGTTTGCGGGAATTGCCCGTCCGCACGTCCGGCAATCCGGCGGGCGGCTTTTTGCAGGTTGCGCGCGCGGCTGTAATAGCCGAGCCCTTCCCAGAGTTTCAGCACCGTTTCTTCATCTGCGCGCGCCAAATCCTGTACAGCCGGAAACGCCTGCAAAAAACGCACGTAGTAATCTTTTACGGCTTCCACCCGCGTCTGTTGCAGCATGATTTCCGATACCCACACGTGGTACGGATCCTTGTCCCGCCGCCAGGGTAAATCGCGCGCATGCGCCGGATACCACGCGCAGAGCCGGGCGGCCGCTTCCCGGTATGCCGCGTCCGTCAATCCGCGTCTCCGGATTCCCTCCATAAATCCGGAAAATTTTTGCGTGCCAGCTGCACCGCTTCCGGATCCAGAAGGATAAGGCGCGTTTCCAAATCTGCGCCGTATTCCTGAATTACCCGCACGGCTGTCTCCAGCGCTTCCTGCTTCGGGTAGCCGTAAACGCCCGCGCTGATCAGGGGAAAGGCTGCGGAGCGGCAGCCGTTTTTGCGGGCAAGGCTGAGCGCATTGCGGTAACAGGATTCCAGCTTTTCCCGGCATTCCGCTTTGCGTGCCGGATCGTATACCGGGCCGGGCGTATGAATGATATACCGCGCCGCAAGCCGGTGTCCGCCGGTGATTTTGGCTTCCCCGGTACGGCAGCCGCCCAGTTTCCGGCATTCTTCCAGAAGTCCGGGGCCTGCGGCCCGGTGGATTGCGCCGTCCACGCCTCCGCCGCCCAGCAGGCTTTCGTTTGCCGCATTCACCACGGCGTCACCGGTAAAACGGGTAATATCCCCGCGTGTGATTTCCAGCGCCATTGCATCCTCCCCGCTTTTATGCGTTTCCGTCCGGATTTTATGTTACCGTCTCTGCCCGGACATGGCAAGCGGGGCGCTTTCCGCAGAAAAAAAATTGTTTTGTGCAAGAATTTCCGCCGTTTTGTGGAAGAACCGCGCGTTTTTCCGTATTATTCTACAAAGCATGAAAACCGAATGCATTTGCCACAGGACCGGCTTCCACAGCTCGGCCCTTGATCCCAAAACTGTAAGTCTGCGCCTGCATACCGCAAAAGACATTGTCCGCGTCTGGGTTGCCGCGGATGATCCTTATATTTCCGGCTCTTCCCCGCTGATTCCGTGGGACGGAAAACCGCAGCCGATGGAGCTGGAAGCGGAACTGCGTGAAGGCCTGGTCTGGAAAACCGCCGTGCACTGTCCGTGGCGGCGGCTGCAATATTACTTCCGCATAGAAGACGCCGCGGGCGAAACGCGCATCATGCTGGAAAACGGCTTTTACACGCCGGAAGAATTCGCGGCGCTTCCCGCCATAACGGAGCCGCAGTTTTTCCGCTTTCCGTGGATTAACGGCAGCGACGTGAACCTTCCGCCGGAATGGGTTCCGTCCGCCGTCTGGTGCCAGATCGTCCCCGACCGTTTCCGTATGGCCCTGCCGCCGGAAAGCAAAACGCGCAAACTGCGGCCCTGGTGCGACGATGCGGAAATTACGCATTCCGGTTTTTACGGCGGGGATCTTCCCGGCATCACTTCCCGGCTGGAATATCTGCGGGATCTCGGATTTTCCGGCATTTACATGACGCCGGTCTTTGCTTCTTCATCGTACCACCGCTACGATACCGACGACTATACGCGCATCGATCCCGATCTGGGGACTTCCGCTGATATGGCGGAACTTGTACGGAAAGCCCATTCGCTGGGAATGCGCGTCATGCTGGACGCCGTGTTCAACCATTGCGGCCGGGGCTTTTTTGCCTGGCGGGATGTGGTGGAAAACGGGGAACGTTCCCGTTATAAGGACTGGTTTTTTGTGAATCAATGGCCGGTGGAGGATTCCTGGGCCGATACGCGGAACGGGCGTTATTATTCTTTCTCTTTCGGCGGCGGAATGCCCAAGCTGAATACGGATAATCCGGAAGTCCGCGCTTATTTGGAAGACCTCTGCGCAGCCTGGGTTTCGGACTGGAATATCGACGGCATCCGCTTTGATGTGGGGAACGAAACGTCGCACGCGTTCCTGCGCGGCCTTGCGGCCAAACTGAAAAAGCAAAAGCCGGAGATTTTCCTTCTTGGCGAAATCTGGCACGACGCTTTTCCCTGGCTTTGCGGCGGGGAATATGATTCCGTGATGCATTATCCTTTTATTTCCGCGCTGAACGAATTCCGCGGTCTGTCTTCCCGGACGCAGCGGGACTTGATGTACGCCATGAACCGCTGCCAGACCATGTACCGGGACGGACTGGCTTCATCCCTGTTCACTTTTCTGGATACCCACGATACCGTGCGTGCGGTTACCCGCGCCGGAAGCCGGGATGCGCTTTTGCAGGAACTTGCGTTTTTGCTTACGATGCCCGGAACACCGTGCGTGCTGTACGGTACGGAAATTCCGCTGGAAGGCGCGGACGATTTGCAGGGGCGCAAATGTATGCCGTGGGACAGAATCGAAGCCGGTGAATTTTCCGCGTTTTCCGCCGAAGTGAAAAAACTGCTTCATGTGCGCCGGGATTTCCCCGCGCTCGGGAAGGGCCGCGTGCTTTGGGATCCGCGCACGGCGGACGGCCGCGCCGTCTGCTATGCCAACACAACGGACGGAAATGCTTCTGTCTGCGCAGCGCTGAATTTCTCCGGATCTGCCGTTCCTTTTGCGCCGGAAGGCCGGGTGCTGTATTCCCGGCTTTATGACGGCGCGGCAGGAAATCTTGCGCCCGGCGGCATTGTCCTGTCGCTGCGGGAAGAAACGCGCGCCTGAATGGCGGGAGCGGAAACCTTTTCGGATTTGATATGAAAAATGCGGAATATATACGGACAGAAAAATCCTGCATACGCGCCGGGGAACGCTTAACGGTGGGGAATTTCTGCGTGCTTCCCGTCCGTCTCTTGGGAAAAGGTAAAGGCGGGTATTCCTGGCTTGCGGAAATTTCCGTGCAGGATGCCGGAAGCGGGGCGCAGAAAATGCCCGCGGTACTCAAACAGCTGCATCATGAGCCCTGCGCGTATTACGCTTTCGGCGATAAATTTGCGGCGGAAATGTCCGATTACAATACGCTGCGGGCGCTGTCTGTTCTGCTGCCGGAACTTCTGGCTTCGGACCGTGCGCGTGAGCTGTTGCTGAAAACATACATTTCCGGAAAAAACGTAATGGATTTGGCGCGTGAACGGCGCGTTCCGCCCGCCGCATTGGAGCAGGTTTCCGTTCTGGCTGAACGGCTTTGCAAGGCGGGATGGAATTTGGACTGGTGGCCTACAAATTTTATCCTCCGTGAAACGGACGGGAAAATTTTTTACGTGGACTATGAGTGTAACGCTTTTGACGGGCGTTGGAGTTTCCCGCATTGGGGACGGCGGGTTTGGATCGAAGGCGACGGGGAATACCGGGAGAGTATGAAAGAAGTTCTGGAGGAAGGGAAATCATGAATACGGACAAAATGCCGGAACTGGGATTCGGCATGATGCGCCTGCCGGAAAAGGACGGCGCGCCGGATCTTGCGCGGGTGTGTGCGATGACGGACGCTTACATGGAAAGCGGTTTTTGCTATTTTGATACTGCGTGGCCGTATCACGGCGGAAAGTCGGAGCCGGTTGTCCGAGAAGCCGTGGTTGCGCGGTATCCGCGGGATTCTTTTTTTCTGGCTACAAAACTTCCGGGCTGGGAACTGAAAGTCCCGGAAGACCGCGATACAATTTTTTCCCGCCAGCTGGAACGCTGCGGAACGGATTTTTTTGACTTCTATCTTTTGCACAGTGTGGAAGAAGGCAGCCACTACGAAGCTTATGAAAGCCTGAATTGTTTCCGCTGGGGCGCGCAGAAAAAAGCGGAAGGCCGCATCCGCAATTTCGGCTTTTCGTTCCACGGAACGCCGGAGCTTTTGGAAAAACTTCTGGATGATCATCCGGATGTGGATTTTGTGCAGATCCAGCTGAATTACGCCGACTGGAAAAATCCGCTGGTGCAGTCGGGGCGGCTGTATGAAATCCTGCGCCGGCGCGGAATCCCGGTGATTGTCATGGAACCGGTCAAGGGCGGAACCCTGGCTGCGCTGCCGCCCGCCGCCGCAAAAATCCTGCATGACGCGGATCCGTCCGCTTCCGCCGCGTCCTGGGCGCTCCGTTTTGCCGCTTCGCAGGAAGGCGTTGTCACGGTGCTGAGCGGTATGTCGTCGGAAGAACAGATGGCGGATAATCTCCGCACGTTCCGCAATTTCCGCCCGCTGACGGAAGAAGAGCGCGCAGTCCTCCGTAAAGCGGCGGAAGAGCTGAACGGCGGTGTTCCGCAAATCGGGTGTACGTCCTGCCGCTATTGCTGCGCGGGCTGTCCGCAGGTAATTGCCATTCCCGATGTGTTCCGCGCGTTGAATGCGGCCCGCCTGTATCCCGGCGACCGCCGTGCGGATGATTTATACCGCCGTGCGGTTTCCGGTCCGCGCGGGACGGCTTCTTCCTGTATAGCCTGCCGCCGGTGCGAAAATTCCTGCCCGCAGCATTTGCCGGTTGTTTCCCTTTTGCAGGAAGCGGCGGAACGTTTTGACGGGAGCGCGGCGCTGTAATGGAAAAAAAACGGATGCCCGGATTTCCGCTTTTTGACGGAAAGTTCCGGATGACGGAAGACCGGCGGGAATTCTTCCGGGACTTACGGACGCTGGCCCTGCCCGTGACGCTGCAATGTCTCTTGCAGTCGTCATTCAGCGTAGTCGATCAGGTAATGACCGGCCAGCTGGGCAGTGTGAGCGTAGCCGCCGTCGGGCTTTCAGGGAAATTCATTTCGCTTTTTTCCGTGATGGTGCAGGCATTGGCTGCCATGGCTTCCATCGTGATTGCGCAGGCTGTCGGGAAGGGCGACAAAAAAGAAGAATGCCGCGGGTTTTTTACCAGCCTGCTTTTTTCGCTTATTCTTGCCGCCGGATTTTCCGCGCTCTGTCTGGCGGCGCCGCATACGGTAATGCAGGTATATTCGCAGGATACGCAAATGGTGGATACGGCAGCTGCGTATCTGCGGATTTACGCGGCCGGGTTTTTCCCGTTCGTGCTGTATAATCTGTGCGCTGCCTGGCTCCGCTGCCGTTCCGCCGCCATGTTTCCGCTGTATGCGGGAATCTGTTCCGCGCTGCTTAATACAGCCCTGAATTATGTGCTGATTTTCGGAAAAGCCGGTTTTCCGGCTATGGGCGTGGAAGGCGCCGCCATTGCTTCTGTTATTGCGCAGTGGGCGGGCGCGCTGGTGGTAGCCGCCGGATTTTTCTTCCGTGCGCGGAAAGAGTCCGGCTTTGCGTTTGCCCTGTACCGCAGGGGAGCCGGACTGAAAAAATATCTGGTGATTTTTGTGCCGATGTTCGCCTGCAAGCTGTTCTGGATTTTGGGTGAAAATGCCTACGCCTTTGTCTACGGCCATATGGGGACGGACGCCGCCGCAGCCATGACGCTGATCAACCCTGTGGTGTCGCTGACAATCGGCGCGATGACGGGCATCTCGCAGGCTGCGGGGATCCTGACCGGGCGGTGTCTGGGCGCAGGCGATCCGGAAAAAGCCAAAACGGTTTCGCGCAGGCTTTTGGCAACCGGACTGGCCGGTTCCGTTTTTTTCTCCGGGGTGCTGGTCCTGTGCGCGCCGTTTTATCCCGGCATTTTCCGCGCCGGGGCGGAAGTGCTTGCGCAGACCGGCTATATTCTGTATGCCTATGCCGTCCTGCTGCCCGTCAAGGTTCTGAATATGATTCTCTGCGAAGGAATCCTGCGCAGCGGCGGAAAAACCAAATATGTCATGTGGATTTACACTGCCGGCGCGTGGGGCGTCGGCGTCCCGCTCGCATTCCTTTCCGCCTTTGCGTTCGGTCTGCCCGTGTATTGGGTATACTTTATCCTCTCACAGGAAGAAACCGTCCGGCTGGTGTTTTCGCTTGTTGTCTTCCGCCGCGGGAACTGGATGCAGCGGCTGTAACAAATTTTATGGATAGAATCAGGATAACCCTCTGGACAAAGAAAATTAAAGTCGTTAGATTCCGTTTCTATGCGTGGATTCAATAAAGGCCCTCAGGTGGTTCCCGCCAAAAAACGGCGGGATACTATTGATTTGACTCAGGGCGAGCCGTTCAAACTTCTTGTGGTGTACTCCCTCCCGATTCTGTTGGGGAATATTTTCCAGCAGCTTTACAATATGTGCGACACAATTATCGTGGGACGTCTGCTGGGCGCCAACGCACTGGCTGCTGTGGGGAACACCGGTCCGATGAATTTCCTGGTTCTGGGATTTTTGTCCGGCATGACGTCCGGCTTTTCCGTCATCACGGCGCAGCGTTTCGGCGCGCAGGATGCGGACGGTTTGCGCCGTTCGGTGGCGATGAACATTGTCCTGAATCTGATCAGCGCCGTCGTGATTACCGCCGTTGCCTGTATGCTGACCATGCCAATCCTCCGGCTGATCCACACGCCGGCGGAAATTATTTCGGATTCTTTCGCTTACATTTTCGCAATCTATCTGGGGATTCCGACGATGGTGCTGTACAACGGCTGTTCCTGCGTTCTGCGCGCGGTAGGCGACAGCCGCACGCCCTTATATTTCCTTTTGGTTTCTTCCATATTGAATGTGATACTCGATATCGTGTTCATTGCGAATTTCCACATGGGCGTAGCGGGCGCAGCTTGGGCCACGGTTATTTCACAGGGGGTTTCCGGCGTGCTGTCTTTGCTGTGGATTGTTCTCCGCTATCCGATGCTCCGGGTGCGCCGGCAGGATTTCCGCTGGAACTGGAACTTTGCGCTCAAGCATCTGAATGTCGGCATGAATATGGGTTTCCAGTTTTCCATCACAGCCATCGGCGTAGTGGTTTTGCAGGGAGCGCTGAACAATTTCGGTTCGACGAAAATTGCGGCGTTTACGGCGGCGCAGAAAGTAGAACAGCTGGTGACCGTGGCGGCCGGCGTGATGGGAATTACGATGGCCAATTACGCCGGGCAGAATCTTGGCGCGGCGCGCATTGACCGCATCAAGGAAGGCGTGAAAAAAGCCGCCGTCATCAGTGTGTCGTTTGCCGTTTTTTCGGCGGTGCTGGCCTGTTTACTGAGCGACCAGATGACCGGGATTTTTCTGGATAAAAACAGCATGAGCCCGGAACGTTGGGAAGAGATTCTGGACGCTGCCCGCACGTACCTGTTTATTTGCGCGGTGTTTTTCCCCGTATTGTTTTTGCTTTTTATTTACCGCAATACGCTGCAAGGCGTCGGGCGCGGGTTCTGGCCGCTTATGGGCGGTGTTTTTGAGCTTGTGGCGCGTACCGCTGCGGCTTACACGCTTCCGCTGGTCTGGGGCTATGCGGGAATCTGTGCGGCGGAACCGCTGGCTTGGGTTGCCGCGACCGTTCCTCTGGCCATAGCCTATCACATGATTCTGTCTAAATTCAAACTGTAGCTTTGCTCCGGTTTGTTCCGTTTCCGTCTGTCCGGGGCAGTTTCCTGTAGCACAGTACCAGCAGAATACCGGATGTGACGGCGGAAATGGTTGAAGCGGCCGGTTCCGCCAGAAATATTCCTTCCACGCCGGTAAAATGCGGCAGGATCAGCGCAAGCGGAATAAGCAGGATGACTTTCCGCAGCAGGGCGACCACGATGGAGGTTCCCGCCCGCCCCAGTCCGACGAACGTCCGCTGCGCGCCCATCTGCAGGCCGAAAATCCATACCGCGCCGCAGTACACCGGCAAAAGCCGGACAGTCAGCGCGACCAGTCCGCTGCTTCCGCTGAAGATGGAAACAAACAGGCGCGGGAATGCATTGAGTACCGCAAAGCTTATGCACGAAGCCGCAAAGGACACGGCGGTCATGCGGCGGATGAGCGTCCGCACGCGGGTGAATTTTTCCGCCCCGTAATTGTAGCTGATTAACGGCTGTATGCCGTCGGTGAATCCCTGGATAGGGACGTAGCACATTTGCATCAGGCTTTGCAGGATGGTCATCGCGCCGAGGTAAATGTCCCCGCCGTGTTTTTGCAGGCCGGAATTGAATACCACAGACACCGCGCTTTCCGTCGCAGCCATGATGAACGGCGAAATCCCCAGCGAGGCAATTTTTGCCGCCACGGAAGCCTTAAAGCGCACAATTGCCGGGCGGAGCCGCAGCGCGCTTTTCTTTGAAGAAAGGAAAATCAAAATCCAGGCTGCGCTCATGGCCTGCGAAATGACCGTGGCAATCGCGGCGCCTTTTACGCCCAGCCCGAAAACGAAAATGAACAGCGGATCCAGTATGATGTTCGCCGCTGCGCCGATTACCGTGGAAAGCATGGCCGTCCGCACCCGTCCCTGGGCATTGATGAACGGATTCAGTCCCACGCTGATTTGTACAAATACCGTTCCCAGCAGATAAACCGAAAGATAGCTTTCCGCATACGGAATGGTGGCGGCGCTGGCGCCGAATGCAAACAGCACCGGCCGCCGGAAAATCAGGAAGCCCGTTGTCAGCAGGACGGAAAAGACCAGCAGCAGGAAAAACGAATTGCCGAGGATACTTTCCGCCCGGGCACGCGCCGCGCTGTCGTGCTCGCTTTTCCCAAGCTGGATCGCAGCCAGCGGCGCGCCGCCGGATCCGGCAAACAGGCTGAATGCCGAGATAACCGTCAGAATCGGATAACACACGCCGATTCCGGTCAGGGCAAGCGACGCGCCGTCCGGCAAATGCCCGATGTAAATCCGGTCCACGACGCTGTACAGAATGTTGACAACCTGCGCCGTAATGGACGGCAGCGCGAAGCGGACCATCAGCCGCCCGATTGATGCACTGCTTAAAACGCTTTCCTGGCTTGCGGTATGCATGGCTTTTCTGCCTTTCCGGATATACGGCCGCCGGTCCGCTTAAACCCGGCGGACGGCGCGGATCAAGTGATCCGCATATTGAAAATCCGACAAGTCATAGGAAGACGAAAGGGTACGGTAAATGCCGCTGTCTCCGCCGTGTTCTTTTTTCACGGACGGCAAAAAGATATTCCGCATGACAAAGTGCGTAACTTTGTTCATTTTTTCCCACGCCAGTCCGCCGGGCATATAAAACAAATCCACTCCCTTTTTTTTGTGTTCTTCCAAAAAAGGGTGCAAATCCGGACTGTCCGCCGGGGAAGCGCCGCCGGCAAAGGCAAATGTCCGCGGGAACCGGCTCCGGTTTTTCAAAAACCAACCGAGACCGGATACGGATGCCGCGATAACGGGCCCTCCGAAAATCAATGTATCAAAATTCTGCGGATCGGCTTCCTGCCGGTTTTCAAACGGAAGGAGTTCCCCTTTTAGAATACCGGCAATGTATTCTGCATATTTTTTGGTAAAGCCGGTTTTTGATTTATAAACGACCGCAACTTTCATACGGCGATTGTACTTCCGGGGCGGAATTTTTGCAAGCAAAGACAGGCTTTACCCGGTTTCAGCGGGGAGAAACGCAGGCAGGAACCGGGCGCGGAAAATCCGCGGAAAAGAACTGCGCCGTTTATTCTTCCGGCGTCCCGTTCCGGTTCCCGCCCTCCGCTTCCGGGTCCGGCAAAAACGCCTGCGCGCACATGTTTTCTTTCAGCTGCAAAAGCCGGTTTTTCAGTTCGCGGACTTTCCCCAGGGAAGCGGAAATCTTGGACTGCATATATGCATCGGCAAAAATTCCGTCAAACAGGAAATCCGTCAGCGTGGAAAGCTCCCCGATTTGCATCCGGAAATCGATTTTGCTTTCCGAACCTGCCATCGCTTTGGACAGATCGTTCATGTACGCATGTACCGTTTCCATGGCTGCCGCAGCTTTATTCAGTCTGGAATGTTTAAACAGGTCGATCAGGAATCCGCCGCCAAGAAGATCTGCAATGCCCCAGTTGCGGGCTGCTTTCAGATGCCGTTCCGCTTCTTCCACGGCGGGTAAAAGTTTTTCCAGAACCGGGAGCACGCTGCTCCGTTGCGCTGCATCCGTCATACCGGAAGTATACCACAAACGCCGTGTTTTTGCCATCCGGCGGATTCTGTGTTACAATGGGCAGGATCGGGAGGCCGGACGGAATGACCATTCAGCAGCTGAAATATGTCGTGAAAATTGCCGAATGCGGTTCGATTACGGAAGCTGCGCGCCGGCTTTTTATTTCCCAGCCCAGCCTTTCGGCTGCGGTTAAGGAACTGGAAGAGGAATTCGGCCTGGAGATTTTTTACCGCACGGCGCGCGGCGTTTCGCTTTCGGCCGCCGGTTCCGAATTCCTGTCCTACGCCAGACAGATTACGGAACTGTCCGAACTTTTGCAGGAACGCTGGCTGAGTGAAAAGCCTCCGCGCCGCCTGTGTTCGGTTTCCACGCAGCATTACTCGTTTGCCGTCAATGCGTTTGTCAACATGATTCTTTCGATGGGCGCGCACGAGTACGAATTCACCCTGCGCGAAACCCGCACGTATGAAATTATTGAAGATGTTGCGGAATTCCGCAGCGAAATCGGCGTGCTGTACCTGAGCGAATTCAACCGGAAAGTGCTGACCAAACTCATCCGCGAACGGCACCTGGTTTTTTATCCGTTATTCGATGCAGACCCGCATGTTTTTATCAGCGCTTCCCATCCGTTGGCCGGATGTACGGAAATTTCGCTGGACATGCTGGAAGATTACCCGTTCCTGACGTTTGAACAGGGAAGTTATAATTCGTTTTATTTTTCGGAAGAAATTTTGAGCGCGGAGCCGAGGAAGAAGGTTATCCGCGTTACCGACCGTGCCACGCTGTTCAATCTGCTGATCGGATTAAACGGATATACGGTTTGCACCGGAATTTTGGACCGCAAACTGAATGGCAGTAATATTCTTTCCGTGCGCCTGCAAAGCGGGGAGCGGATGTGCGTCGGGTACCTGCTGAATGAAAAAACGCGGCTTTCGGTTTCTGCCGCGCGGTACATCGAGGAGCTGAAAAAACTTGTGCCGGATTCCGGGGCTCAGTCTGAACGCTGCGAGAAAAAATAAACGGAAGCGGTTAAAAATCCTGCCAGAATGACGCCAAGCATGGCCGGTACGGAAAACGCCGGGATGCGGACGGCAAAGAAAGCGGCAAACAGGCCCAGCGCATAACGCGCGGTATCCAGCAAATAGGCGCACACCGCCGGAACAAGCGGCATAAAGAGAATCCACCAGGCGCTGAGCGGACGGTTTTTCCGCAGCCGGAATTTCCACGCCCAGGTGAGAATGAATGTCATCGTGATGAAGACCACAAAAGGATCGGCTGCCCTGCGCAGGAATTCCGCCAGATAAACGTCCCGTTTCAGACCGTAGCTTTCCGATTTTTGCGCAAACGCCAGCAGTTCCGGTACGGTCATCAGATCCGGGTCTGCCGCGGTGGCAAGCAGAAGCGTCATGTCTGTGTACGGCATATCCAGTACCAGAACCGAATCCGGTACGGAATCCGGCGGCGGGAATGTTCCGGCAACCACCCGCGGCCGGATTATGCCGTCCGGGGAATCCTGATCCACCGCGGTCAGAAGCAGTTCCGGGCGGGGTTCTTCGTCCGGGTTTGTTCCGGCAAAAGAAAACATTTTGGCGTACGGAACTGCAATGTGGAATTCCAGTCCGCCCGCCGCCGAGAAGCGCGCCAGCTCAAAATCCCGCAGATAGGCGCAGTCCGTTCCGTCTTCGCCGCGCCGCCGGGAAACGCCGCGCAGAAGAACAGCGTCCGTTCCGCCGCTGCCGTTTTGCAGGGTAAAAAACACATCGGCGGTCTGTTCAAAAAGGGCCAGATTTTCGGTTTCCTGCGTGAAGAAAAAGGAACGCAAAAGTCCCTGGCGCGCGACAGCCAGGAAACGCGCAATGTCCGGATCCGTACCCTGTGCGGCCTGCCGCTGTCCGTTCTGCATTTCCAAAAACAGGTAGTATGCCGTCAGAAAATCCCCGGCCTGAATCGCGGCGTATCCCCGCATTTTTTTTGCGTAATGCGCGCGCTGCGGTTCCGCGCGGATGCCGTCCAGCGCGCCTGTGATCCGGTTCCAGGCGCCGGAGGCCAAACGCATGGCGGCTTCTTTGTTCGGGTCGCCGGCGTCAAACATCCGCCAGGCAAGCGTTGCGTAATAATGTGCGTTGTAGAAATCCGTGCGGGCTTCCGCTTCCCGCGCCAGCTCCAAAAGCTCAAACGCGTGGTAGCCTGCTTCCCCGGGCGCTTCCGGATTTTCCTGTGCGGGCTCTTCCTCCTCCGGAATTCCATCCCCGGTTCCGGCCAGAAGCAGCCGGGCCTGTTCCGCTGCGCGGGAAGCCTCCGGACTTTCCTCCCAGATACCGAGCGCTGCCTCTGCATTGGACAGCGCCGCCCGGTAATTGCCGTTTTCTGTTTCCGCCTGTGCCAGCGCCAGGTAATCCTGGTAGGAACCGCTTTTTGACAGCAGGTCTCCGCTCCGGTTTTTGAGCACCGGCGCGGCTCCTTCCGAAAGCAGCACATACAGACCGATGCACAGTACGCAGAGCAGGAACGCATTTTTCAGCACAGAAAAGAGTTTCGGAGACCAGCGCCCTACGGATTCCGGAACCAGTTTACGGAATGCGGTGGCGTACCCGGTCAGGAGCCCGGCGGCTGCCAGTGCGGGAAAAAGTCCGGTGTAACGGATAAACGCCTGCATAAAGCGGAAAGAGGCGGTAAACGGCGGCAGTACGCCGGTTTCTGTCCGCTCCGGAAGGGATACGGCCATTACAACCGCAAACCCCAGGATAATATAAAGAAGGACAATGGGAAAAACGGTTTTGAATACCTGTTTCATGCTTCCGCTCCTCCCGGATTTTTCCGGCGGTAACGGGGAAGCAGCAGCGTAAAACCGAGTACCGTCAGCACTGCGGCGAATCCGAGCGCGGGCAGGGCCGCGGCCGCTGCATCCGGGACAACCGGCGGCAGGATTTTGCGCAGGAAGATGTACGGTTCCCCGTCTGCCAGCAGCGGAAAAATCCGGTACAGGCCGCGGAGACTCAGCGCGAACAGCATTACGTTGAGGAGCTTCCAGTCTGTCAGAACGCAGAAAAAGAACAGTGCGGCCGCTGAAAAGAAGAACGCGCCGCCAATCCATGCATAATCCGCCGGGGAAGCCGCCAGCGCATCCGCCAATATTGTGTGCGTCCGTTCCGTATCCCGCGCCAAGGCACGGAGAAATGCGGGCGCTCCGGTTTTGCTGCAAATTTCCGGGTCAAAGCCGGAAACGGCAAAGACTTCCCCGCGGGTTTCCAGACGGCCTTCTTCCGGCCGCAGTACTCCGGTTCCGGGAACCGACAGCCGCGGCATTCCGCCGCTTTTTTTCAGATCCGCCGCCATAAAGCCCTGAACCGTTTCCGCCGCCGTATTTTGCCCGCCCTGCGGCGCTTCCAGCCAGAGTATACGCCGTCCCGGTTCGTACTCCCGGATAAAGCCGCTTTCCGGCGTCCGGACCGTTTCTTCCCGGAGACGCGCTTCCGTTTCTTCCCCGGCAGGAAACCACCGCGTATGCAGAATGACGGAAACCGGTTCCAAAACCGCCGCGGTAAAGATAAAGATACCGGCAAACACCAGGAATCCGGCCGGTTTTTTGACGCCGTGCCGCATGATAAACACAAAGATGACTGCAAACGAAAGGACGGCTGCGCCGGGAATGAATTGCAGTGCGGTTTCCGCCGTCCGGCTGAAAAACAGGCTGTATTTTCCGTCCGCCAGAGCGTAAAACGTTTCCGGGCGGGCTAAACCGGCGAAAAAGGGGCACAACAGCGACCACAGCAGGAGATTCAGCAAAAAGACGGGAACCAGTATCAACGCACGTTTCATTCGCCTTAATCCTAGCACGGGGAATCCGCCTTTACAAGAAGAAGAAAAAGAAATTCACCGGAGCCGCTAAGTTTTCCACAAGTTTTCCACGGATGAAACAAGTTTCTTTCCGGAAAACGCCCGACAAAATGGCGGAAAATGTTTATCCGGCTTTCCGCGGGCAGGCGGTATTTTTGTATTTCTTTATAATATAATGAATTATAAAAACCATAGGTTCCAGTAAATTTTTGAAATTACTTTCTGTCAAGTACTTTTGCAGAAAAAAAATATGAAACTTGCATGAAACTGAGTTTTCCACAAGATGTACACAATGGATGAACATAGTTTCTTCCGCGGGGATTCCGCGCCCGTTTGCGCGGATTTCCCCTTGTTCCCGCAGTTTTTATACCGCTGCGGTTCAGTACGCGCGTTTCATCAGGTCAAACAGGTCGTCGCTGGACATACTCCGGGGCGTGTAGTTCATGATGTCCATACGGCCGGCGTCTTCCGCGGCAACCGCCAGCTGCTCGATGGTCAGTTCCGCATCCTTCAGCCGCAGGGGCAGTCCGCAGCTGTCCAGACGCCGCCGGATTTCTTCCGCCGCCAGCGCCGCCGTTTCCCCGTCCGTTTTGCCGGTGGTATCCACGCCCAGAATTTTGGCCAGGGTTACGGCTTTTTCCACGCTGGAGTGGGCTGCCTCTTCCGCCAGATGCGGGAGCAGAATCGCGGCTACAAGGGACAAAGGCGCCCGGTAGCGGGCGTTGCAGGCGAGCGCCAGCGCAGTGACCATACCCGGCGAACTGAGCGATGCGCCGAGCGAAGCCATGCATCCGCCCTGCGCCGCGAGCATTTCCGGTTCTATGCCGGAAACTTTCCGCTGTTCCGGATCCAGACTGAGGAAGAGGATTTCCAGCGCCTTGCCGAGGATGGTATCCGAGAAGAAGTTGGCCCGCGTGGAAATATAGCCTTCAAAGGCAATCGCCGCCGCCTGAAACAGCATGGACGAAGCCATCCGGGAAGAAATGTGCATATATGTGTTCGGATCCATGACGACCGCCTTGCAGACGCCGCTCTGGATTTTCATCAGCACAGCCTGATTGTTGCGCGCGTCTACAACCGGGGTTTTGTCCAAAAACATGGCCGGATCCCGGCAAGTGGTTGCCACCTGCACAAAGGGCAGCGGCTGTGAAAGCGGCTGCGCGCCTTCGATGTAATCAAAAATATCCCCGGTTTCGTTGTACAGCGCCGCCGCTGCCCGTCCGACAGCCGCCGCCCGTACTCCGCCGAGCGCCAGTACCCCGCGCACGTGTGCGC
>JADIMS010000053.1 GCA_017694555.1 Candidatus Avitreponema avistercoris | reverse complement strand
GCGAAGACGATTTCTTCGGGGAAACAATCATTGCAAAAAAGCGGCTCGGCTGTCCGTCAATCGAGCCAAAATCCACGCCTTCGGGTTTCAGTCCGATCGCGATACATGTCCCCACAACGCCGTCCGACTTGGCATGCGGCAGTGCAATGCCCCGCTGCATACCGGTACTCATACTGTTCTCCCGCGCCGTCAAATCCGCAAGAACCTGCTGCCAGTCCCGCACCCGCCCGGAATTGGAAAGCAGCATCACCAGATCGCGCAAAATCTCTTCTTTTGTATTTCCCTGCAACCGGACGGAAAGAACCTGCGGCGTCAGCAGCGCCATCACATCCTTGCAAGAGCGGCTTTTTTCCACCGGTTCCAGCACGGAGATTTTCAGCGGATCGCACTGCTCCTTCAGCATACCGACGGAATCGCTGAGCCGGATCACCACCTCGTAAACCGAATTCTTGACAAAGCCCGCGTCTTCGGCGGCTGTCTCAATTTTCACGCACGATTCCGATTCCGTGATGGAAAGCGCAATATCGCCTTTCCTTGCCTGCGAAATGCCTTCCCCGATATTCATCATCTGCACATAGAAGCCTTCTGCGCGCAGATCCTTCAGCAGCATATCGATTACCAAATCGGCAATTTCATCCGAACCGAAATCCCAGCTGAACGAAACATTGCCCGCGTCTTTTGTTTCCTTTTTGGTGCCGCGGCCCGGAATGGACAGCGTCGCGCCCAAAAGCGGCGGCGCAACCACGGTCGTGATCAGCGTCATCAGAATCGACACGCCGAACATCTGCTTGTCAAGGATTCCGGCCGTCAGGCCGATTCCGGCAATAATAAGCGCAACCTCCCCGCGCGGCACCATACCGCAGCCGATCCGCAGCGCGCCTTTGACGTTGAATCCCATCAGCATGGAAGGAAGGCCGCATCCGAGCACTTTGGCCAGAACGGCGACCAGCGTATAAATGAGGCCGAACGTCAGCACGCTGCCGGACATCAGTTCCGTGATGTTTACCTGCATTCCCATGACGGCAAAAAACATCGGCACAAAAAAATCATACAGCCCGCGTATACGCTCCTGAATCACGGCCGCAATATCCGTACCGGAAAGGGAAAGACCGGTGATATAAGCGCCGATAATCATCGCCAGCCCCTGCTTCTGGAAAAAGCCGCCCAGCAAAAGGGCGAGACCGAGCGCGCAAATCGAAAAATCGTAGGAATGTTTGAACAGTTTGAGGAAGCCCGCGATTTTCTTGGAGAAAATCAGCCCGAGCGCAGTAAAAGCCAGCCAGATGCCGAACGCCTTGGCCGCAATAACCGCAATCGCCGCGCCGTCCACCGAACCGCCGGCGGAATTCAGCACCGCCACGATGCCCATGACCACGGCCAGCAGGATAATACCCAGCACATCGTCAAATACCGCAGAAGCCAGAATGGTTACGCCTTCGGGGGAATCCATTTCCCGTTTGTCGGAAAGAATCCGGGCGGTAATGCCGACGGATGTGGCGGTGGACATAATACCGAGGAACAGGCAGCGGGTATCCATAAAATGCGTCTGGAACAGCGCCATGGCCGTCAGATCGCCGAGCACGAACGAAAACGCCACACCGCCGATACCGATAATGCCGCCTGCCACCGAATAACGCAGGAAAAGCGTCAGATCCGTTTCCAGCCCGGAAGCAAACAGCAGGATAATGGAAGCCACCATCGAAAAACTGTACAGCTCCGGCGTAACAGCCAGGGATTCCGAATACACCGGGAAAAATCCCGAAGGGAAACCCGGAAGCGGAAGCGAGCCCAAAGCAAAAGGCCCGATGATAATACCCGCAATCAATTCGCCGAGCACAGAAGAAATTCCGGCTTTCTTGGCGAGATTCCCGCCCAGTCTGGCCGCAAAGATAATCACGCCCATTTGCAGTACAAGGTTCGTGACTATTTCGGTTACGTTGGATTCCATATTTTCTCTCCCAAACATCAAGCAACAGCTTCCGATTATATGCCTTTTTCCGCTGCTGTGCAATCCGACGGCGTACAGCCATGCCTGCGCGCCCATGCTTGTACTAAATTGTAAAAACCGATATTATGGAATTCAGCGTTGTCCAGGCGGACAAAGCGCCAGATTTGTACGGAGGTAAATATGACAATTCAAGACATCAAACACCCCAAAATCAAAGCCTGGGTGGAAGAAGTGGAAAAAATGTGTCAGCCGGACGCGGTTTACGTCTGCGACGGCTCGAAAGCGGAATATGACAGACTGATGAAAAAATGCGTGGACGCAGGTCTTGCCATTCCCCTGAAGAAAAAAGAAAACAGTTTCCTTTTCCGCTCGCTTCCCAGCGACGTGGCCCGCGTAGAAGACCGGACCTATATTGCCAGCCGGAAAGAAGAAGACGCCGGCCCGACCAACCACTGGATTGATCCGGCGGATCTCAAGAAAACCATGACCGGCCTGTACACCGGCTGCATGAAAGGCCGCACGATGTACGTCATTCCGTTCAGCATGGGTCCGGTCGGCTCCAACATTGCCAAAAACGGAATTGAAATCACCGATTCCGAATACGTGGTATGCAACATGGACATCATGACCCGCGTGGGTACAAAAGTCCTCGACGTGCTGGGTACCGACGGCGAATTCGTTCCCTGCCTCCATTCCGTGGGCAAACCGCTTGCCGCCGGCGAAAGCGACAAAGGCGTCTGGCCCTGCGCGGACATGGAACACAAGTATATTTCCCACTTCCCGGAAGAGCGGCTCATCTGGTCCTACGGTTCCGGATACGGCGGAAACGCCCTGCTGGGAAAGAAATGCTTTGCGCTGCGCATTGCGTCCGTCCTGGCCCGCGACGAAGGCTGGCTCGCCGAGCACATGCTGATTCTGAAGCTGACCAACCCCGAAGGCAAAGTCAAATACGTAACCGGCGCCTTCCCCTCCGCCTGCGGAAAAACGAATCTGGCCATGCTGATTCCGACGATTCCCGGCTGGAAAGTGGAAACCATCGGCGACGACATCGCCTGGATGAAGTTCGGCGAAGACGGACGGCTCTACGCCATCAACCCGGAAGCCGGATTCTTCGGCGTCGCGCCCGGAACCTCCGAGCAGTCCAATAAGAACGCGCTGGAAGCCGCTTCCAAAAACACCATCTTCACCAACTGTGCGCTGACGGAAGACGGCGACATCTGGTGGGAGCAGATCGGTTATCCGGCAAAAGGCAAGCTGGTGGACTGGAAAGGCCAGACCCGCGACGCCCTGCCGACGGACAAGTCGCCCAAGGGAGAGGAATTCGCCCACCCCAACGCCCGCTTCACCGCGCCGGCAAACCAGTGCCCCTGCATCGCGGACGAATGGGAAGACCCCAAAGGCGTGCCGATTTCCGCCTTCCTGTTCGGCGGCCGCCGCCCCTCCACGATTCCGCTGGTGCACCAGAGCCGTGACTGGAACCACGGCGTGTTCCTCGGTTCCATCGTGGGTTCCGAAGTCACCGCTGCCGTTATTTCCGACCAGGTTGGCCAGGTCCGCCGCGACCCCTTCGCCATGCTTCCGTTCTGCGGATACAACATGGGCGATTACTTCCAGCACTGGATCAACATCGGGAAAAAATCCACAGCCGACAAGCTGCCGAAGATTTTCTACGTCAACTGGTTCCGCAAAGATGCCGACGGTCACTTCATGTGGCCCGGATACGGCGACAACAGCCGCGTGCTGGCGTGGATTTTTGACCGCTGCGACGGCAAGGACAACTACGTGGATACCGCAATCGGTTTCATGCCCAAAGAAGGCGCCATCAACACGGAAGGCCTGGACGTGAGCGCCGAAACCATGAAAGCCATTACCTCCGTGGACAAAGAAGGCTGGCTGAAGGAAATTCAGGATATCCGCGAGAAACACTATCCCAAGTTCGGCAGCCACCTGCCCAAGGAGCTGAACGAACAGCTGGATATTCTGGAGAAAAACCTGAACGCCATGTAAGGCGGAAGGGCTCCTCCGGAGTACCGAAAGCTGCCCCATCCGGGGCAGCTTTTTTTATCCGGAAACCGCAGTCTGAATCCCGGAAGCGGCGCGCCGTCCGCGGCATATCCACAGGCCGCATATTTAGGGAAAAGACAGCGTAACGGAAGGAAACGGGAGAAAGGAACATGAAACCGGAAAAAACAAAAACGTACGGAATGGACATGACATCCGGACCGGTTCTGAAAAAAATGCTTCTGTTTGCCCTGCCGCTGATGGGGTCCGGCATTTTGCAGCTTCTGTTCAATGCAGCGGACATCATCGTAGTCGGGCGCTTTGCAGGCGACAACTCCCTCGCGGCCGTCGGATCCACCAGCTCCCTCATCAATCTGCTGGTCAACCTGTTTGTCGGCCTTTCCGTCGGTGCAAACGTAGTGGCCGCCAGAAATTTCGGCGCCAAAAAGCCGGAAGAAATCCGCGCCACAGTCCATACGGCAACCGCGCTCGGCATTTACAGCGGGATTTTCCTCACTATTGCCGGTTTGACCGGCGCGCGGGCAATCCTCTCCTGGATGCGGACCCCTCCGGAAGTTCTCGGACTGGCAGCGCTCTACCTCCGTATTTATTTTCTCGGAATGCCGGCAACGATGGTCTATAATTTCGGCAGCGCAATTCTCCGCGCCGCCGGGGACACCAAACGGCCTTTGTATTACCTGTTTCTGGCGGGCGTCATCAATGTCATTCTGAATCTGGTATTCGTGATTTTTTTCCGCATGGACGTAGCCGGCGTCGCAGCCGCCACCGCAATTTCGCAGTTTGCCGCCGCATTCTGTGTCGTCCGGTGCTTAAGGAAAGAAAAACCGCCTATGCGCCTGGAAGTGCGCAAAATCGCCGTACATTCCGGGAAACTCGCCGGGATTCTGCGGATAGGACTGCCGGCCGGGCTGCAGGGAATCCTGTTTTCGTTCTCGAATGTTGTGATCCAGTCTTCGGTGAACTCTTTCGGCCCCGTGATTGTTGCGGGTAATTCCGCCGCCATGAACATCGAAGGCTTTGTCTACCTGGCGATGAACGCATTTTACCAGGCCGCGATCTCGTTTGTAAGCCAGAATTACGGCGCAGGAAATTTCCCGCGCATCCGCCGCATTACGATTACCGGGCAATTCTGTGTCACCGTCACGGGACTGGCTCTGAGCAGCCTCGTGCTTC
Source organism: Candidatus Avitreponema avistercoris (assembly GCA_017694555.1). Classification (GTDB taxonomy): domain Bacteria; phylum Spirochaetota; class Spirochaetia; order Treponematales; family Treponemataceae; genus Avitreponema; species Avitreponema avistercoris. The sequence continues at coordinate 1,703 of JADIMS010000053.1, read as the reverse complement.
TGGCGCCGGAAATCCTTCTGCAGCTGTATACATCCAGTCCGGAAGTTATCCGCGCCGGCGTTACGCGCCTTTCCTACGTGGTGCGGACGTATATTCTTTGCGGTATGATGGACGTGATGGTCGGCGCGCTGCGGGGAACCGGCTATTCCGTGCTGCCGATGCTGGTCACGCTCATCGGCGTCTGCGGGCTGCGGCTGCTCTGGATTGCAACGGTTTTCCGTATCCCGCAATTCCACACCATCGAAACCATTTACGTTTCTTACCCGATTTCCTGGCTGCTTACGTTCTGCTGCCACCTGATTTCATTTCTGGTCATTTTCCGCCGGGACAGCCGCCGGATGCAGCTTCCGCAGCCCGGATCAACGGAAACGCCCGATACGTGAATCCTGCTGCCGCCAGTTTTTGTTCACCCGCACCTGTAAATCCAGAATCACGTAAAACGGGAAAATCCGGCGGAAATCGGCAAGGCTTTCCGCCTTGATGCGGCGGATCATCGAGGCATCTTTTCCAATCAGCATGGCTTTTTGGCTGTCGCGTTCCGCAACCAAAAACGCGCGCACGAACAGTTCCTTGCCATGGCGGCGCGGTTCCATATCCGCAACCTCCACGTATACCGCATGCGGAATTTCGCCTCTGGTATTCTGCATAACTTTTTCCCGGATAATTTCCGCAATACGGAAATCCACTTCCTGATCGGTGTAAAATTCAGGCGGATACAGCGGCGGTCCTTCCGGAGCCAGCGCAGCCAGGGCAGGACAAAGCGCATCCGTCCCCTCCCCCGTCTCTGCTGACAGCGCAAAAATCCGGCCGGGCGGCACATCCGGCAGCACGCCGCCCAGATAAAGGCGCGCCATTCCCGGCGACGCGGTCTTGCAGTCTGTTTTGTTCAGCGCCACCACAGTACGGGCAGAAAACGGCGCAACCAGTTCTGCCACAGCCTGTTCTTCCGGACCCGGCGGGCGGGTGGTATCCAGCACATACAGGACGCAGTCGGCTTCGGCCAGCCGTTCTTTGGCAATGGTCTGCAGCCGGAGATTCATTTTCCGTGCAGAATTGTGGTAACCGGGCGTGTCAATAAAAATCAGCTGGCATCCCGGAAAATTGGCAATGCCGCGGATGGAATTGCGCGTCGTTTGCGGCGCAGGGGAAACAATAGACACCTTGCCGCCGCACAGCCGGTTCACCAGAGTGGATTTACCGGAAGAAGGCCTCCCGATAACCGCCACCGTACCGCAGCGCCCGTTCCCGGGAGAAAGGCCGGACGGCGGTCCGCCGGGAACGCCGGACAAGTCAAGCGGAGCCAAGGCTTTCCGCTTCCTTTGCCGGACTAAAAACCGTTTCTGCCAGACAAAGGGCTCCGGTCGGACAGCCGCGCACGCATTCCCCGCAGGAATCACAGAGACTGCGGTCCACGGCCGGCAGGCCGCTGTCCGGATCCATCGTGATGGCATTTGCATGGCATTGCCGCGCACATTTCCCGCATTTGATGCAGGCAGCCTTACAGTCTTTCAGCAGCCGGTTTTTTACCGGATTGCAGCATGAACAACGGAGCAGCGCACCCGTTCCGGATACCGGAAACAGCGCCAGCAAATGCTGCGGGCAGGCGGACACACAGACGCCGCAGCCGGTACAGGTTTCCAAATCCACCACAGGCAATCCGTCTGCGGACATCTGCACCGCGCCGAACGGACAGGCGGATGCAC
>JADIMS010000052.1 GCA_017694555.1 Candidatus Avitreponema avistercoris | reverse complement strand
GGATGGCGCGCCGCCCGTACCGTTTACCGACGGCACGCAGGTGGAAATTCCGCCCGGTGCGGACGGAACCGCCGTATTAACGCTTACAGCTTCCGGCACAGAAGGCCAGACTTCTTTCCGGGAATTTGTGTACAGCAGCGTTGGATCCGGAGGGACAAAAAAAACGGGAACGGATGGTTGAAACCATGGACGAAAAAACAAAAGAAATGTTGTCGATGTCCGGCATCTCGGTGTCCCCGCTGCTCGAAAAAATCCGGACGGGGGGGGTATGGAAGCGGAAAAGAAATTTTTCGCAGAACTGCGGAGACTCCCGGATGACGGCCGGTTTGAAGCGTTTTCTTCGGCATTGCTTGCCGGCGATATGGAGCAGGTGCTTCAGCTGGCTTATGAATTGGAAAGCCGGTTCCGCCGCGTGTACGCGGAACGTCTCTGTACATTATTTTCGCGGCAGATTGTGCTCATCATGGAAGGCCACTGGGATCTTTCAATCGAAATGATGCCGGAGATTTTTACCGAATACAAATATCTGGCGACCACTATCCGGAAATATTTGCACGGGGAGCCGCCTGCGCCGGAAAACACTTGAACGCGGAATCCCCGGAATCCGGCTGCGCAGGATTTTTTTTGTTTTTTTTCACAATTTGATTGAAAAGATACAGGTTAAGCGGTACAGTAGTAGGATATGGAAATTCTTCCCGTGGCCAGCGGTAAAGGCGGTGTCGGCAAAAGTGTTGTGGCTGTAAATTTAGCCGGAATGCTGGCCGGAATGGGTAAACAGGTGGTTCTTTGCGACTTTGATCTGGGCGGCGCAAACCTGCATACGCTGTTGGGCGTGCGCAATAACTCTGCCGGGTTGGGGAATTTCATTTACAAGCAGGTATCTTCTGTTGCGCCCCTGATTCAGGAAACCGGTACGCCCGGGCTTTCCTTTATCGCCGGGGACTGTCTGTATCCCGGTACGCCCAATCTGGATTTTTTTACCAAAAAAAAACTTCTTAAAGAGCTTTCCCTGTTGCCCGGCGATTACGCGCTGTTGGATCTCGGCGCGGGCAGCACATACAACATTCTGGATTTTTACCTGATGACGCGGAATTCGATCCTTGTCACGACGGCGGAAATCACTTCGATTTTAAATGCCTACTCGTTCCTGAAGGCGGCTGTATTCCGCTTTTTGAATGCCCAGTTTGCCGCCAAAAGTCCGGAACGGCAGTTTATCCAGGACGCAATCCGCAGCAATACGCACGGAACGGACTTTTCTGTGCTGACCGTTGTGGACCAGCTTTGCGGCCGGTTTCCCGAATCCGGGGAAAAAGCCCGCCAGGAGCTGTCCCGGCTTTGCCCGCAGATTATCGTTAACCGGGGCAAAAACGGGCAGGATTTGGAAATGGCCCGCCGCCTCCGTTCCCTTGTGCGGGCAAAACTGAATGTGCGGCTGGATTTTATCGGCTTTTTGCCCGAAGATTCCGCGGTTCCGCTCTCGGTGGCCAAACGGACGCCGCTGTTTGTTTCTGCGCCGGACAGTCCGTTTTTGACGGCGCTGCAGGCTTCCGCCGAACGCATTACCGTACACGACTATAATCTGAATGAGGATTTGGCGGCCGGCGATGAAGATGAAGACGGCGATTTGGAGCGTTTGCGGAATGAATTTACCGGGAATGCCGGATAACCTACAGGAACGTGAATCGTGGACATGAATAGTATGCTGACGGACTTGCAGTCGGCAGAAATGAAAACAGAAACCGCTTTTGTTTCGCTCAGCGATATTTTCCCCCAGCTGATGACGGTGCGCCAAAACAAGCGCCCGGACGATATTCCGGAAAAGATTGCCTTCCTGCGCAAAGAATGCGACAGCTTCGGTTCCGTCTCCGGCGACTTCTGGAAAGGCCGGGAAGAAGTCTACGGGCCCATGCTGGAAAAACTGAACGAAAAAATCCGGATGCTGGATGACCTGGAACGGGATGTGCAGGTTATCCGGGAATGCAGCGAAGAGATGGAACTGCTTTCGCTGAATGCGATGGTGATTTCGATTAAATCCGGCGCGAAAGGCCGCGCCTTTTCCAGCATCACGGAAAGCCTGAAACGGCTTTCATCCAGCATGATTGAAAATTCCTCCCGGCTGGTCAAAGAGCAGAATTCCCTGCTGGAAGCAATCCGTTCGCTGGAAGGCATCCTCTCCGATTTGTCCGCATCCCAAAAAACTTCGCTTTCTTCGTGCGAAACCGGCCACTGCACCATGCAGTCTGTTCTGGACTCTGTCGGCAATCCGCTGCCGGAGATTGACCGGACGGCGGACAGCGTGTGGGAATACATTTCCAAAAGCATGTCAACCATCCAGATGCAGGATATCATCAAGCAGTCTGCGGCGCAGGTGGTCCTCTGCCTCAAGGAATTCAAGGATCCTGCGCTTTTGCCGGAAGACGACCATGCGCGGCGCAACGACGTACTGGCCTTTGATATCCGGCTGTGCGAAATTGCACTGGAAATCCTGCATGACGTACAGAAGCAAATGCAGGAATGCACCGGCATTTTCCGGGAAGACTGGGATCATCTGACGGAAATTCTCCGCAAAGTGGAAACGATGCGCGCCGGTTATGTTGATTCGTTTTCTTCCGGTGCAGAAGGGCAGACGTCGGTTGCCATGCGTTTTCAGGACGTTATGGAGCAGTTTGAGCAGATCCTGGACGGCTTTTTCAAATACCTGAATGCGCAGAAAAGTCTGGTCAAGACGTGCAAGCTGATTAAAACGCGGAGCCGCCAGATTGTCGCGGTGTTTACCGATTTGGCGCCGGTGGTGGATTCGCTGCAGCATGTGCGCGTGCTGCAAAAAATCGAAATTGCAAAAAACGACGCCATCAGCTCCGTGCGGAATTCCGCCAACGACATGGACACGTTTATTTCCCGGTCAAAGGACACCATCGAAACCATGTCCGGGCTGCTCACTGATTTTTTGCAGGAGTCGGACCGGCTGCTTTCGGATTTTGTAAAGGAAATCACCGAAACGGTTGAGCTGGCTGAGCGGCTGAAAGCTTCCGGTTCCGAATTCTTTGTGCGGCTCAAGGATGCCTGGCAGGAAATCCGCGCCGCATTGCGCCGGTTTACGGTGTTTCCGCCGGGATTTGACGAAAAATGCGGGGCTGTGCGCCGCCATCTGGATATGCTGGAGCAGACAAGCGGCGATTATGCCCGGCTTTCCCGGCAGCTTGCGGCGGAGATGGAAGAACTGAATGCCGTGCAGCAGCAGGAACTGGAAAAAGCCGGGCTGTCCGCGTGGGAGATGAAGGACGATGCATTCAAGTCGATCATTGACCGATTCACCATCACCCTGCACAAAAAACTGGCCGGGGATATAACCGGCGTGGAAGTGGAGTCCGGGATAGAATCCGGCGAAGTGACTTTTTTCTAGGCGTTTGCCCGCGTCCGGCAATACGGAATAAAGCGGGCAAAAAGGATAATTTGAAGGTTTTTTGCAGTGAAGACGTATTTTGATTTTCACTTTCAGAAAAATATGGTGGTGCTGTATCCCGGCGATTTTTTTTCTACTGCGGATTCCGGCGAAATGATTTCTACGGTACTTGGTTCGTGCATCGCCATCACGCTGTATGATGCTTCCACGCATATCGGGGGCATGAATCACTTTATGCTGGTCAGTTCTTCGGCGGAAGGGAAAGCCGGGGAAGAAAAAAGCGGCCGTTTCGGCGAATACGCGGTGGAGCTTCTGCTGAACGATATGATTAAGAAAGGCGCGCGCAAAAAGCGGATGATTGCCAAAGTGTTCGGCGGCAGCAATTTGTTCAATATCGGCAGCGACGCCGGCGTGGGCGCGCAGAATATTTTTTTCGCGTTTGATTATCTGGAACGGGAGCGGATTCCGGTCAAGGCTTCGGATGTGGGCGGCAATTATTCCCGCAAGATTTATTTTGATCCGATGACCTCGAAGGTTTGGCTGAAGCACGTGAAAAAACAGCCCCGCGCAAACGACATCCTCCGCAAGCGGGAGGAAGAATACCGCGCGCAGGTCCGCGAGCAGGAAAACAAGAAAAACGATATTGTCTGGTTTTAACGCCCCGCGCCGGCGGCAGGGCGGAAAATGCCGTTCAGCCGATATGTCCGTCTTCCGTCAGACTCCGGATTTCTTCTTCAATGGAACGGAGGACTACGGGCAGGTCGAGAATCAGTACAAACTGGCCGTTGAGCTTGCCTACGCTTTTTACAAAATCGCGCCGGTTCTCCAGAATTCCGTAAGAGAGCCCGTCGCTGGGAACGCTTTCCAGTTTGGTCACCACATTGACGTTGTCCGCAATGATGCCCAGCGTCATAGGCGGCGCTTCCTCCCCGCGGCCGATTTCAGTCACGATAATCGGCAGGCTTTCGATGTCGTCGTCGCCGTCGATGCCGAACAGAACCCGCAGATCGATGATGGTCACAACGGAATTGCGGATGTTCATCACCCCTTTCAGGTACGGGAGGGATTTCGGCACCCGGGTCAGTTTCTCAAAATGGAGCACTTCTTTTACGTTCGTGACCTCCGTGGCGTACATCACCGAGCCGAGATAAAACGTAAAATATTCCTCGTCAAAAAATCCGCCGTTCATTGCTTTTTCTCCCAACTAAGAGTATCATTTCTCTCTTATATTATCGCAAAAA
>JADIMS010000006.1 GCA_017694555.1 Candidatus Avitreponema avistercoris | reverse complement strand
AAAGCGTGCCGGCCGCGGCTTCCTTTTGGTTCAGGATTTCGACGGCGCGGTTCAGGGCGCTGTAGGAATCGTGGTGCGGGCAGCCCTTGCACAGCTGCGGCGGCCGTCCGGGCAGCTCCGGAATTTTTGCGGTTTCCGCCGCCGAGGACCGGGGCGGCAGACCGAGCGCATGCCGCACGCTGTCGGGATTCAGTTCGCCGGTCCGCGGCAAAAAACCGTCGTATTTTCCCCGGATTTTCGTTTTAGCCGGCAGGATGCCGCGCAGCTGCTTTTCGATGAACGGCATACCTTCTTCAATAACGAGGATTTCATCCGCCGCTTCCGCCAGCTGCCGGATTTTCCCGGCAGGAAGGGGCAGCCCGCAAATGTGCAGCGAAGACGGCGCGCCGGCTTTTCCGCTGGCAGCGGTAAAATCCTGCAGGTTTTCGTTATAATAATTTTTACCGATTCCGCTGGTAATGACGGCCAGATCTTTCCGTTCCGGATTGAGGGTCAGGACGTTGGATCCGTTTTTTTCCGCCCAGTCCTGCAATGCCGGCTGGGTTTCAATCAGGAAGCCGTAGTTTTTCCGCGCAAGCGCCGGCAGCAGCATCCAGTCCTGGGGGACGCCTTTTTCCAGCTTGTTCTGGGGATCCTGGCGGTCATCCACACGCACCACGGCGCGGGAATGCGCCAGCCGCGTCACCATCCGTATAATCACCGGAACCCGGCAGCGTTCGGAAATCCGGAACGCTTCACCCACCATTTCGTAGGCTTCCTGCTGGTTGGAAGGTTCAAGCAGCGGAATCATCGCAAAATCCGCATAGAAGCGGGTGTCCTGTTCGCCCTGGCTGGAATGCATGGACGGATCGTCCGCCACAATGCAAATCAGTCCGCCCTTGATTTTGCACAGCGCCGAATTCATAAACGGATCGGCAGCCACATTCAGGCCTACGTGCTTCATTGTGACAACGGCGCGCTTGCCGGAAAACGAAACGCCGAGCGCAGCCTCATAAGCGGTTTTTTCGTTGGAGCACCATTGCGCAGCCGGAACGCCGCTTTCCCCGGCGTCCGCTTTTTTTTCGCAGGCTTCGATCAGATATTCCATGATTTCCGTGGACGGCGTTCCGGGATAGCCGAAACAACCCGAAACTCCTCTGTGCAGCAGTCCGACGGCAAGGGCTTCGTCGCCGAGCAAAACCATTTCCTTCATGTGTTCAAACTCCTGTCTGGTGATTTGTTATTGATTCGCCGAACGCCTTGCGGACGGTTCCGGCATCCACTTTCTTTGTAAACAAACTGACTGCGGGGGTCACCGCAAACGGTACGAGCATCGCGATGCTGGACGCGAGCGGGGAATTGTTTGCTCCCAGCAGGAAAAACAGCAGGACTGCCGTTCCGGCGCCGGAAAACAGCCCGGCGTAAGCGCCCGCTTTGGTCACGCCTTTCCAGAAGATGCCCAGAATATAGGGCGCCATGAATGCGCCGGAAAGCACGCCCCAGGAAAGGGACATCAGCGTGACGATGAAACCGACCTGCATTCTGGAAATGGCGTACGAACAGAGAATGAACACGCCGCTCAGAATGCGCATAAGCAAAAGCGAAGTTTTCTCCGGGGCGTCCGGGTGCAGGTACCCTTTGTACAGGTCGATGGTGACCGCCGACGACGAAACGAGAATCATGGAAGCCAGCGTGGACATGGATGCGGAAAGCACAAGCAGCATGATGACCGCCATCAAAAAGTCAGGAAGATATGTTGTAAGCAGGGACGGCACAATCCGGTCGTAATTCACCGCGCCTCCTGCTGTCTGCGGAACCGTCTGCGGATCAAAGAATACGTGGCTCAGGCTGCCGGTTGCGTAAGCTGCCAGGCCGATAATGAGGGCGAAAACCGTAGTGATAACCGCCGCCTTGGGAATCAGCCGTTCGTCTTTGATGGCGTAGAATTTCTGCACCATTTGGGGAAGTCCCCAGGTTCCGAAGCTTGTCATGAAAATCAGCGAACCGACCGTCAGTGCGGAAGGGCGTTCTGCCGGCGGAATGTGCGCTTCATAGTTGGCGGCCGCCGTGACAAATGCTTCCGGGAAACCGCCTGCACGGTGGACCAGAAGGGCGCACATGGCAACGGCGCCGGTCAGCATAATGAAACCCTGGATAAAGTCCGTCAGGGTAACGGCAAAATATCCGCCGAGAATCAAATACAGCCCTGTGATGCCGACCAGCACAATCAGCGCGAAGTCGTAGGAAATGCTGAATGTCGTTTCAAACAGGTGCCCCAGCCCTTTGAACACCGAAGCGGAATACGGCAGGAGAAAGACAAAAATAAGCACAGCTGAAATCATTTTCATGTGTGCGGATCCGAAGCGCGCTTCCAGGAATTCGGGCATTGTCATGGAACCGAGACGCTGGGTCATGACGCGCGTCCGTTTGCCCAGAATGAGCCAGGCGAGCAGCGCGCCGAGCAGCGCATTGCCTGCGCCGATCAGCAGCGAGGAAATGCCGAACTGCCAGCCCTGTTGTCCGGCAAAGCCGATGAAGACCACGGCGGAAAAATAGGTGGTACCGTAAGCGAAGGCAGAAATCCACGGGCCGAGCGTCCGTCCGCCCAAAAAGAAATCCGACAGGCTGGAAGTTTTTTTCATCCCCCAGACTCCCACCGCCACCATGACGGCGAGAAACACCAAAAGTAAAATCAGACTGTACATTTTTCCCCTCTGTTTCCGGTTTGCTGCGCGGCGTTTACATCCCGTATTCCAATGCCGGCGCGATGGTCTGTTCACAAAGCGCAAATTCAGCGTTTTCCAGCGCCTGCCGTTCTGTTTCCCCGGTTGCCGCCGCGCGGAACGGATAGGCGGCGGTTTTTTCTTTTTGCCGGAAATCGTACACGTGGATGGAAGCCGAAAGGACGGCGGTGAATCCGCCCTCTGCGTTTTTCTCCAGGGCGCTGGTATGCACTGTACCGTAAATGTAACGCATATCATTTCCGCCAAAAAGCGCGGCAGCCGCATCATACAGCGCCGGTTCGTCGGCCGGATCAATTTGCGGCGGGAATTCGGCCATTCCTGTTCCCCGGAATCCGAGACGGATCAATGCGGCGAGCAGGGCGTGCGCCGACGGGCTGTCCGCCACGGTCCGGCCGTTCTGGTCGTAGTCCAGCAGGGAAATAACCGTGGGACGGTTTTTGGGGGCCGCTACGCGGTAGGGAAATTCCGCGCGCAATGCCCGGCTGGTTTCCGGTGCAAATTCTTCCAGCAGCTGCATTGTCTGCGGCGCGCCGTCCAAAAACGCCGGACGGATTTCCAGCGTACCGGTTACGCCGCACGGCGGCGCAGGCGGAAGATATGCCGCCTGTACCGGACCGCCGCCGGAAGGAACCTGCACCCGGAATTCCGCCGTTATACGCTTGCCTGCGCCGTTCTCCGGAAAAGAAGCGGTAAATTGCAGCGCCTCACCCGGCTCCGGCGCGCCGTTCAGGCTGACAATGGACGCTGTAAACGGTCCGGCAAACGCATTTCCGGCTGTTGTTTCTTCCGGACCGGAAAGCGGGGTCAGGCGGATACTGTCCAGAACCGCCGCCGTTGCCTGCGCGATTTCCCTGCGTTCTTCTTCCGTTGCGCCGGGATTTTCCGAAAGAAAAGCTTCGCAGAGCCGCACGGTTTCCCCGGCAGCGGCAAACAGTCCGGCATGTGCGGCGGTCTGTTCCGCGCCGGACAAAAAAGCGGCGGGCGTTTCCGCGCCTGCGCCGTCCAAGCCTGCAAAAAATAAAACAGTTACAATATAGAATAAAATGAACGGTTTTTTTGGATTCACGGTTACTCTCTTTGCATTCCGGTCAACCGGAAATTTTCCATTATTCTATCACAGGGCGCGGTTCATTTTCAATCGTCCGCCGCCGTCCGCCTGCTGGGCCTGGGGCGGCTGCTGTCCCCGGAAAATCCCGCCTTGTTTTTTTTATGCATACGGGGTAAAATGTTTCAGAGAGGAGAATCCTGTTTCATGCGGAGTCTGAGATGGCGACAAAGCTCAATTTGCGGGAGTTCAACAAAAAGAATATTTATAATTTGATTTATGAATCCGACGGAATTTCCAAAGCGGATATTTCCCGGAAATTGCAGCTGAGCCTACAGACTGTATGCTACAATTTGACTGATCTCCGCGCGCAGGGATTGGTTTTTGACGACGGAACGTTTGATTCTACCGGCGGACGCCGGGCGAAAGTAATCCGCGTGGTTGCCGATGCGCGTTTTTCCCTTGGCATCGACATCACGAAGAACCATATCGGCCTCGTGCTGATTGATTTGCAGTGCAACATCCTCCGGAGCGTGCGCCTTCTTCTGGAATTCCGCGACACACCCGCGTATTTTGAAAAAATCGGCCGCATTGTGGATGATTTTCTTACGCAAAGCGGCGTGGACCGTTCAAAAATCCTTGGCGCCGGCGTTTCGCTTCCGGCAATTATTTCCGCTGACGGCAAGCACATCACTTATCTGAAGATTTTTTCCGCCTCTGACAATATCTATGAAAAACTGTCCGCCGTTATTCCTTTTCCCGTGCTGTTGTTCAACGACGCCAACGCAGGCGGAATGGCGGAAATCCGTTCCCGGAAAGCCGTTCAGAAAATTGTGTATATTTCGCTGAGCAACAGTGTCGGCGGCGCGGTCATGTACACCAAGAGCCTGTACCGCGGGGACAACCAGCGCAGCGGCGAATTCGGGCATATTACGCTGAAAAACGGCGGCGAGCCGTGTTATTGCGGCAAAAAGGGATGCGCGGATGTTTATTGCAACGCCAGACGGCTTTCGGGTATCACCGGCGGAGATCTTGCGGAATTTTTCCGGCGGGTACAGGCCGGCGATAAGGTTTGCCGCCGGGAATTCAGCCGGTATCTGCACGATCTGGCCCTGCTCGTCCACAATTTGCGTATGTGTTTTGACTGTGATATTGTGCTCGGCGGCTACGTCGGATCCTATATGCAGGATTTTATCGGCGAATTGGCTGCGCTGGTAAGCGAAAGGGATCCGTTTGAAAGCGGCGGCCGTTATGTTAAATGCTGCTCCCTGAAGCTGGAATCCTCTGCTGTAGGCGCGGCGCTGCATTTTGTAGATAACTTTGTTAAAACTATTATTTAAAATTAATTTCTGCATTTCTGCATAGGAACAGTTTCCCCGGATACCGTCCGGGGAAATCCGCCGTAAAATTCCTTCCTCTTTTCTTTTTTCTTCCGTCCGGACGGAAGTGATGAGTTCGCTGTTTTCGCTTGTACGCATTGACAGCGGCGTTGTGGTAAAAGGCGGGAAAGAGCTGGATCTCCGGCATGTGCAGGACAGCGTGTCGGCCGGCATTGCAATGCTTTCCGAAGACAGACGGCGTTACGGAAATATTCCGATGCGCAGCGTGATGGAAAACACATCGCTTTCTTCGCTGAAAAATTTCTTTTTTGGCGGACGTCATCACACAGTGAAAGAGAAGGAAACAGTCGGGGAATTTTTCATCAAGATGAATGTGAAAACGCCTTCGCTGGAAACGCCGATGAAGTCGCTTTCCGGCGGCAACCAGCAAAAGGTCCTGCTTTCCCGCTGGATGATCCGCGATCCGGATGTGCTGATTCTGGATGAACCTACACGGGGGATCGACGTCGGGGCGAAATTTGAAATCTATAAGCTGATGATGGAAGTCGCAAAAGCCGGGAAAGGCATCATTATGGTTTCTTCTGAAATGGGGGAACTGATTGGTATGTGCGACCGGATTTATGTGATGTGCGCGGGTCATGTAAGCGGCGAACTTGCGCGCAAAGACTTTTCGCAGGAAACTATGGAGCATTGGAAGTTGTGAAAGACAATCCGATGTACGAAGGAATCCTCGCGTACGGTGTTGACGGCGTGCCGGAAGGCTGCCTTCTCGTGAAAGAAGGCCGTCTGACCGCGACCTGCCTGCAGTCCGCAATCGATTTGGCTGAACTCAACATCGACACGGTGTACAAACTGCTGACCGGTGAAGCAACTCAGATCGATACGGATATCGATGCTGTTCTGATTACGCAGGACAATGTGGATCAGTACATCGAAATGTACCGCGAACGCGGATTGATCACCAACTGAAAATAACGGGGGCGTCTTGATGAAAAACAAAGCTGCGTTTATGACAAGTTTGAACCGGATGGAATTCAGGGACGTCCCCGTTCCTGAACTGAAGCCGGGGGAAGTTTTGGTCCGGCTGGAGTATGTCGGTATTTGCGGTTCCGATGTACATTATTTCCACGACGGCCGCTGCGGCGATTTTGTGGTAGACGGCGCATCTGGTAAGGGCCGGCGGAACTGTCGTGCTGGTCGGCTTGTCCGCAAATCCGGAAATTACGTACAATTTCGGGAAAATTATGGCGAAGGAAGCGAGAATCGAATCGGTTTTCCGTTACCGTAATTTGTATCCGCGTGCAATTTCCGCAATTGCCGAAGGACTTGTCAATGTGGATGGCGTTGTCACCCACGAATTCGCTTTTGAAGATATTCAAAAAGCGTTTGAAGCGGCGATTCACGATAAAGAAAATGTTGTGAAAGCCGTAATCAAAATGTAAGAAAAATATTTTTTTCCTCCTCATTTTATACGCGCTGCGGCAGTTTGTTGCGGCGCGTGTTTTTTTTATTCTGTTAAAATCTTTAACGGAAAATTATTCTCTTCTAACCAAAAAGAAAACAAGGTTTTACAAATCCTTTTTATAGTGCGCACAGTTCAAGCGCGGATACACGCGCAAAAGGAGTGTAAAATGAAAACCAAACTTTGGTTTTGTCTGGCAATCTTTGCGGCTGCCGTAATGACGGCAAATGCCCAGTCTTTCACGCTGACCAATATCTTCGGCGGAAATTCCGACGATATTTCCGCCGAAGATTTCCTGACGTTCAGCAAAGAGGACGGCGATTATAACACGGACGGCGCCATGGTGAGCGACCGGCTGCAGTTTGACTTTTCTTCTGACAAACTGGACGGACGCCTCCGCCTGGAATATCAGGCCGGCGCGCTGAACGGCAGGCTGTTCGGCAGCAACGGCAATGGCGACGCGAATAATTCGCTTCTCCGGTTCCGCGGCTTTATGCGCTTCCGGCCGGTGGAGTATATCGGCTTTGCCGCCGGAAACGACTTCTTCACCAAATACGCGGTTGAAGGTTCGTATCTTGCCGCGGCTGACGATAACGCGAAAGACGCCCGCATGGCAGAGAGCGGCGTCGCCGTCATCGGGGATGTCGCCGGACTCCGGCTTATTGCCAACTTCAGCGGAGACGCGTTCGCGGACGATCCCGACGTCTCCGATAAAATCAAACTGAACTTCGGCTTTGACTACAATGTCATGGATATTGCCACCGTCGGCGCGGCGTTCAAAAGCGTGACGAACGATGCGTTCTCCGCTTCCGCCTATGTCGGACTGACGGCTGTTGAAAACCTGATTCTCAACGCCGGTTTCCTGTACAACGCCACGGACGACGACTTTATCACCGCGCCCGCCAAAACGGCGCTGAGCCTTTCTGCCGGTTATGAGTTCGCCGATCTCGGTCTGGGTCTTTTCCTGGATTTCGCTTCTGCGCTCAGCGACGAATATATCGACGGCGGCGATACGCTTTCGTATGAAGACAACGGAATCCCGATGCTTGTGCGCGGCCGCGTTGCTTACAACGTGACGGAGAAGTTCAGCCTGAATCTGGACGGTTCGTTCCGCAAGATGCTCGGTTGGGACGGAATCCCCGATATGGTGGTTTATCCGTACCTTACCTACAGCCTGGACAATTTCGGCGATCTGAAAGCCGGCGTCCGGATGAATATCAACGACGGGGACGGTCTTGCTTCCTTCTCCATCCCGCTTGCATGGGAATATAAAATCGCTGCAAAATAAGCGGAAAAAGCGGCGTTCCCGCAGTTGCAAAACCAAAACAAAAAGTACGACTGCAAGAGCAGGAACCCGTGCCCGGCACGGGTTCCATTTCTTTATATGCGTGTTGTCCGGAATAACACCGGGAAGGGGATTGCAAGTCAAATGCAGGCGGAAAACATTCTGCGGTTTGTTCCGGTTTTGCGTGCTTTGCGGAATTAAAAAGAACGGTGACGGCGGAATGTTTCACGGAGATCCGGGAAACTGTCGTCGCTATTGTCCTGATCCTGCCCGCCGCTCCCCGCAGTTTCATCCTGCCGCAGCGGAAAATATTCCCGCAGGCAATACAGGAACACCGCCGCCGCCTGCGCCACGTTCAGGCTTTCGACCGCCCGTGTGCCGGGGATTTTCACCAGATAGTCGCATTGTTTTTCTGCTTCCCGGGAAATTCCGTTTTCTTCATTCCCGAATACAACCACGATTCCTTCCCTGATGCTGCACAGCTGTTTGAGATCCGTTGTGTGCGCGCGTCCCCGGTGGTGTGCGGCCAAACGCGTCATCCTGCCTTCGGTTTTTGCCAGGAACCAGGCGGCATTCGACACCCGGTAAATATCTACGGATTCCATTCCCCCTTGTGCGATGCGGTATGCGCTGGTGGTGATTCCGCATTGTTCTTTTTCCGCGCTGATGACAATCTTATGAATGCCGAAAAAAGCCGCGCTGCGGATGATCGCGCCGAAATTCTGTGAATTGCTGACGCGGTCGCAGAGGATGACTTTTTCTTTTTCCGCAACCCATTGGTCGAGCGTATCAAAATCCAAGAGCGGGACGGCGGGCGCTTCGATCATGGCCACCACTCCCTGATGATGGATGCTCCCGCTTAGTTTTTCCAGTTCGGATTCCTGTTCCACCGTGCGGTAAATACGGCGCTCCGCGGCCAGCATCTTGCAGACGTTGCCGAAAAACCTGGCTTTTTCCTGCGTAAAAAACAGCCGCCGGATTTTTTCCGGATGCTTTCTGGCGAGGGCTTTGACTGCTTCGAATCCGCAGACGGGAAGTTCCGGGACTTTGAATTTTTCCGCTTTTGTATTCATTTCCATACGCGGGAACCGTAAATCAAAATCGCGGAAAATGCAAGCAAAACGGCGAGAAAAAGCACGTGGCGGATTTTCAACTGCCATGCCAGATAGCGCGTGTGCTTTTTTCCGGAATATCCGCGTGCGGCGATTGCCAGCGAAAGTTTTTCGGCTTTGGCGAGCGTGCGCAGGGCAAGCGGAACGATAAGCGCCGCCGTCTGCCGGATTTTCCCGTCTTTCTTTTTTGCGGTTTTTCCGGCGGCCGGGGCGTCATACCCGCCGGTACGGATTTTCCGCGCCATGATGAGTTTGTCCGCCTCGCTGTATAAAAAAGGAAAGAAGCGGAAAACCAATCCGGTTAAAAACGAGACGTGGCGGACCGGAACGCCGAATATCCGGAGCGGGAACAGAATATCTTCGGCCCCGTAGGAAATTTCTGCCGGCGGTGTGATGAATACAAAAACGGAAAGCGCGGTGAGCAGGCAGAGAAAGCGGAGGAAAAAAACGGCGGCTTCCGTGAAGCCCTGGAACAGCAGGCACTGGATAACCAGAATCAGGGCGAGCCAGGGCAGGATTTTCCATACGGCAGAAAGCAGGCGGCGGATCCGGTAGCCTGCCTGAACCGCAGTAAACACCAGCAGGATTTCCTGTGCGGCGAGAAACGGCCAGCCGGAAATCAGCAGTGAAGCGGCAACCGAAAACACGCAGAACAGGAATTTGACGGCCGGCGGCATTCCGCCGGAAAAAAACGGACGCGCCGCTGCACCGGATGATTCCGTCATGCCGGTTTGTACGCGCCCCGGCGGCTGTATGCCGGATTCCGCTTCCGGTTTTTCCTGTGTACGGCGGAAATCGTCCAGGCAGAGGATTTTGTCTGCCAGTTCTTCCGCATCCGCGCGCCGGTTTGCGCTGAATATCACGCAGGTTCCCTGCGCGGCAAGATTCCGGAACAGCGCCGCCATTTCTCCGCGGCTTCTGACGTCCAGTGCCGCGAACGGTTCGTCCAGCAGCAGGATATCCGGTTGCATAGCGACAATTCCCGCGATTGCCGCCTTGCGTTTTTCCCCGCCGGAAAGACTGAACGTTTTGCGGTCGGCAAAGCGTGCAAACGGAAGTCCTGTACGGTCCATGGCTTCCTGCACGCGCTGTTTCAGCGCCGGACCGGAAAGGCCTGCATTTTCCGGCCCGAAAGACACATCGTCGGCGGTGAATTCTTCAAACAGGCCGTCTTCGCTTTCCTGCACGGCGAGCGCGCGGACGGTTCCGGCTGCCGGTTTGATTTCCCCCTGTTCCGGTGCGGTGATTCCCGCTGCCATCCGGAGGAACAGGCTTTTCCCCGAGCCGGATTCGCCGGTAACGGCTATGATTTCCCCGGCCGCCGCGCAAAGGCTGACGCCGCAAAACGGGCCTGCCCCGGCGCCGCCGCATTCCAAAAGCGTGGCTTGCGCTGTCCTGGGTTTTTCTTTCTCTTCCGGTTTCCCGCGGTATGCCAGTCCCCAGCTTTCCAGCGTGTCCGGGGGAATTCCGGCAAACTGTCCGGGCGTTCCGTCAAACACGGTTTCGCCGTCGTGCAGCACGAGAATCCTTCCGGCCTGCACCGCTTCATCCATGTCGTGGGTAATATGCAGGACCGTTTTTTTCTCCGCCTGGAATTGACGCAGGAATTCCAGCAGCGAAGCGCGCGCATGTTCCGAAAGCATCGATGTCGGTTCGTCCAAAAGGAGGATGTCCGGCTGCATGGCCAGCGCCCCGGCCAGTGCGAGGTGCTGTTTTTGTCCCGCCGTCAGTTTTTCTGCCGCGGTTTGCGGGGAAACCCCGGGAAGAAAGCGCTCCAGCGCTCCGGAAACCCTTTCCCGCATTTCCGGCCGCGGAACGGCAAGGTTTTCCAGCCCGAACGCTGTGTCCAGTTCCGCCGTTTCGGCCACCAGCTGATCGTCCGGCGTCTGGAACACAACCGCCAGAACGGAGCGTCCTTCCTCCGGAGTGCGGGAAATCTGAATAGCCTGCGGATCCGTTTCCCCGCCGGGCGGCGCAAGTCCGGCAATGCAGCGCAGCAGCGTACTTTTTCCCGAACCGTTTGCGCCGAGAACCGCGAGGTATTCCCCTTCGTCTACGGAAAACGAGACGTCCCGGAGCGCGGTTTTCCCGCCGGGATACCGGTATGAAAGCCGGTTGACGCGCAAAATCATGCGCTAAGTATAGCGGATTGCCCGCCGCTGGACAAGATTTGCGGTATCCGTTGCCGCGTCTTGGCACGGTTTCTGTTTTTTGCTATGATGAACCGGGTTGAAAAAGTGCGGGTATATCCATGTTCCGGAAAGCGCGGAATCCTCAGGATCTTTCTTCTGCTGTGCGGCGCAGCTTTGCTTGCGGCGGGTGTTTTTTCCGGGGATTGCCGCCTTCTTTTTATGAAAGCGATTTTTGTGTGTATGGAGTGTGCGGGAATTGGGTAAACGCCGGCTGATTCAAATCCTTTCCGCGGCAGCCTGCAACGGCGCTGTGCCGAACCTGTTTTCCGGAACCGTGTCCGCCAGTCCGCTGAAGAGGATTTGTGTCCCCGGACTGAATTGCCATTCCTGCCCGGCTGCGGTCGCTTCCTGTCCGGCCGGTTCTTTGCAGACATTTCTGGCCGGCGGGCGCTTCCCGTTTTTCACCGCCGGATTCCTGCTGCTGGCCGGCGTGCTGGGCGGGCGCGCTGTCTGCGGTTTTTTGTGTCCGTTCGGGTTTTTCCAGGAAATCCTGCATAAAATTGCCGGAAAGCGGAAAACGCGCGCTGCGCGTAGAATGCGTCCCGCTGTTCCGCTGCACAGGCTTTCTTCCGCCGCGCGCCCGGTCAAATACGCGGTTTTATTGCTGTTTGTCCTTGCCCTTCCGCTGGCCATGTACATCAAGAACGGCTATGCTTCCCCGTATTTCTGCGCGTACATCTGCCCCGCCGGAACGCTGGGCGCCGGGATTCCGCTGGTGTTGGCCGATGAAGCATTGCGTGCTGCCGCCGGCTTCCTGTTTTCCTGGAAGGTCTCCCTGGCTGTATTTTTCGTTCTCTGGTCATTTTTCACGTTCCGCCCGTTTTGTAAATATGTCTGTCCGCTGGGCGCTTTGTACGGCCTGTTTAACCGGATTGCCTGGTTCGGTATTCAGGTTGACGCAGAAAAATGTACGGGCTGCGGGCGTTGTACGGCGGGTTGTAAAATGAATGCTGCAGCGGTAAATGGTCTGGAATGCATCCGCTGCGGGGAATGCCTGTCCCTTTGTCCGGAGCAGGCGCTTTTTGTGCGGGGATTCCGTCCGGCGCGCAGTTTGCGCACAAAACATACGTAAGTACAACATATACGCAAGAAGGAG